>CAZBNM010000108.1:0-1957 GCA_964493495.1 uncultured Bacteroides sp. | reverse complement strand
AGGTAGTTTTGTCCCGACATCCAAAGTCCGAACAGCAGGCAAATAGTTGTTAGAATACCCCTCATAGCTCCACGAAAAACTTATGATTCACACCTTCATGACCTTCCACCGACAGGCTAAGTATATTCCGTCCGTAAGGTGCCCCCGTGCTTGGAATGGTGAATGAGACTTCCTCTCCGGCTCCTACGGCAATCCGGCGCGATGAATAAATATTGCCTGACAGATCCATTATAAAGACATTCAGCTGAAACGAACCAGGCGCGGACGAAAACTCAACCGTCACATCACCCTCGCCCACATGCACCGAGGCCGATTCAAGAAACGTCTGTAGTGCCTCTGTCGGGACGGCCTCCATATCCTTTGCCTCATCATCCTCCACATAAAATCGTTCGGACATGAAGAAGCGCGGCCGTCCGTCCCACGCGCTCACGCCGGTCTTTGCTATAGCCAGGACATCGCCCCTGTCCCCCCCGAACCAGCGATATACAACGGTCGAATCGCTTCTGAAAGGCGCCACCGTATCGGATTCAGCGAAGTCCATCTTCATATACTCCTTGATAAGGCAGGCGCCTCGCACCGTATCGGACGCGGAAATAAACGTTCCTCTGCCCAGCACCTCCGTGCGGACATAGCCACTCACCAAAGCCGTATCCTTCCCGTATGTCAGTCCCTCGCCCCTGAAAAAAGATTCCAGTGTCTCGCCCGCAACAAACGGACGCCTTGCAACACACACCGTATCTCGCACCAGCATCCTTTCATTGCGGCCAATATTGAAGCCCCGGTAAAATATCGAATCCCCGATCTCAAGATAGGCATGGCATGGTCCGAAAGCCGATTCATAGATTACACCCTTCGACTTCCGCACACAGGCCTTTGCATTATCATCCAGTGTCGAGCATCCCGAAAAATCCCATACCGGCGACTCCTCAAGCTTCTCGAGCTCAGGCATCGTGAGTTCAAAGCGCAGAGCCGTATTCTCTCCGCTCCGGGCTCCGATACTGACTGCAAGGCCGAAAACTAGACTGAAAACAAACAGAAGAGGCAGTCTTTTCATAGCGGTAAACATTTAGGCACCGCAAGATAATGATTATTTGCCAAATATGCAAATAATTTTTTCGCCCTCGCCCCCTCCTCGTCCCACGATTCCCCACGATTAATCCTCATCCCCGCCTTGTAGGGACATGCTCCGGCATGTCTTCAACGCAAAAACCGAGCAAGCGCCACAAATTTATTTGAAAATGCGGAGGAGCGTCAGCTCCCCCAGCCATTATAACAGAGCCGCAGCTCCATTTCGGAAACTGCGGCTCAAAACATTATTCAATGTATCTTTTTTCCGTCATAATCATAGAACTCAATGCCCTCGCGGTCCATAGCATCCAGTAGCCGTTGGTAGTCATCTTCATTGAAGAAATAACAGTTTCCACTGCTAAGCCAAACCTGGCGTGGAAAAACACCTACCGGTCCAACTTCCACAATCGAATATATGTCTATCAGGAAATTGTCCCATTTGCCGCTTTGCCCGCTTCGGCAATAGAAATTCTGGAAAACCGACATCTTGCGTGTACAATTGTCTTTTAGAACTCTGCGTTATTCGGTGTGCGCGGGAAGGGAATCACGTCACGAATATTTGTCATACCCGTCACGAAGAGAACCAAACGCTCAAAGCCCAGTCCGAATCCGCTGTGAGGCACCGTGCCGAAACGGCGCGTATCCAGATACCACCACATATCCTTCATCGGAATGTTCAGCTCCTGGATGCGGGAGTAAAGCTTATCATAGTCGGCTTCACGTTCCGACCCTCCGATAATTTCGCCGATATTCGGGAAAAGAACGTCCATGGCGCGAACCGTCTTGCCGTCCTCGTTCTGCTTCATATAAAAGGCCTTGATCTCCTTCGGGTAGTCCGTAAGAATCACGGGCTTCTTGAAATGCTGCTCCACGAGATAGCGTTCGTGAT
>CAZBNM010000107.1:0-2853 GCA_964493495.1 uncultured Bacteroides sp. | reverse complement strand
GACAAGGTGCGCATGAGCGGACCCTACGGCGACTTCCATCCCATTTTCGACTCAAAAAAGGAGATGATGTGGATTGGCGGCGGCGCAGGCATGGCGCCCCTGCGCGCACAGATCATGCACATGACAAAGACCCTCAAGACCACCGACCGCAAGATGAACTTCTTCTACGGCGCGCGTGCCCTCAACGAGGTGTTCTATCTCGACGACTTCCTGAAGCTCGAAAAAGAATTCCCGAACTTCAAGTTCCATCTCGCCCTCGACCGTCCGGATCCGGCAGCCGATGCCGCAGGAGTCAAGTATACCCCCGGCTACGTTGGCCAGGTTATCTACGACACTTACCTGAAGGACCACGACAATCCTGAGGACATCGAATACTATATGTGCGGTCCGGGCCCGATGAGTCAGGCCGTGAACACGATGCTCGACTCTTTGGGCGTCGATCCCGAAAACATCCATTACGATAACTTCGGCGGCTAAACATCATATTCACCGACAGACAATGCGCCTTCGTCCGTTCACCCTCGCAGTCCTTCTGCTCCTCGGAATATTCTGCACGGCTCATGCCCGCACTGCGGACAAGAGCGCCGCGCAGAAGCCTTTCACGCTGGTGCTTGACCCGGGTCATGGCGGAAAGGACAGCGGATGCGTCGGCGAAATCAGCAACGAGAAAACTATCGTGCTGAACGTGGCCCGTATGCTCGGGGAAATGGTCAGGGAAGCTTACGGCGACAGTGTGAAAACCGTCTTCACCCGCGATAACGACACGTTCATCTCCCTCCAGGAGCGCGCCAATATCGCCAATCGTGCCGGCGGAGATTTCTTCGTCAGCATACACGTGAACTCCGTAGACAAGCGTTCGCCGGGCCGTCGCACTATCGCAGGAGCCTCCGTCTACACCCTCGGCCTCCACAAGAGCGAGAGCAACCTCGGTGTGGCCATGCGCGAAAACGCAGTGATGGAACTCGAGGAAGACTTCTCGGAGACCTATCAGGGCTTCGACCCCAACTCCTCCGAAAGCTACATCATCTTCGAGCTCAGCCAGGACGCAAATATCAAGCAAAGTCTCGAGATGGCATCGCTGATGCAGGCGCAGCTCACAGGCTATGCCGGACGCGCCGACAAGGATGTCCGCCAGGCCGGTTTCTGGGTGCTTTGGTCCACGTCCATGCCATCCGTGCTTGTCGAACTCGACTTCATCTGTAATCCGCAGTCCGAGCGTTTTCTCGCGTCGAAGAACGGCCAGAAAAAATGCGCCGAGGCCCTGTTCCGCGCATTCAAGGAATATTACAGACATCATAAACCCGGGGCCTCCTGAGGCCTTGGCCATAATACGTAAAACATACATTCCAGCATATGAAAAAAATCTTCCGCAAAGAAGTGGTCATCGGCCTCTGCGCCATCGTTGCTCTGCTCATTCTCATTTTCGGAATTCAATTCCTCAAGGGCATCAACCTGTTCCACCCCGCCAATTACTACTACGCCACCTACAACAACGTAGAAGGCCTGGCACAGTCAGCTCCTGTCACGCTCAACGGGTTCAAAGTCGGACAGGTCCACGAAATCATCTATCAGTACGACAAGCCCGGCACCGTTGTTGTGGAACTGAATCTCGACAAGAGCCTCCGGATTCCCTCGGGCACCGTGGCCAAACTGTCGTCCGACCTTCTGGGCACGGCATCCATCGTGCTCGACCTGGGTCCGCAGGATTCCTATATGTCGGTTGGCGATACGATAAAAGGGACAAACGATCCCGGCCTGATGGGTTCGGTAACCGAGACGCTGCTTCCTTCCGTAGGAGCTGTAGTGCCTAAAATCGACACGCTGCTCACCAACCTCAACGCCATCACCGGTAATCCGGCTCTGACGGCTTCAATCAACCGCCTGGACGCTATTACCGCCGAGCTTGCCAAGAGCACGGCCACCCTTTCGCGGATGCTCGCGGACCTTGGTCCGGCCACGGCGAACATCCGCTCCATAACGCAGAACGTCGACACTATCACAGGCAACTTCGCTGACGTGAGCGCACAGCTCAGTCAGGCACATGTGGACAGTATTCTGCGCGATCTGGAGGCTACAGCGGCCAACGTACATGCGCTCACCGCGCAGCTCAACGACCCCAACTCGAGCATAGGACTCCTCACCCGCGATCCCGCCTTGTACGAAAACATCAACAAGACCGTCGTATCCCTGGACTCCCTCTTCACTGACATCAAAGCCCACCCCAAACGCTACATCAATATCAAAGTCTTCTAAGACCCCGGGCGATTAGCTATAATACAGCTTAGACATAAACCACTCCGGTGGATTGCTCCTGACAGCCACGTGTCATCGCAATCCACCGGAGTTTTTCCATCCCATTATTATGCGAAAATAATGATATAACAATAATCGCCCCCGCTGCGGATGTGCAGCGGGGGCGATAGTTTTATGTGAAGAGCGCTTATGCGTTCTCGTTCATTTTTTCAATCGTAGCGATTTCAGGATCGGCACCCCACTGCTGCTGCGACAGACGCACGTAGTTGTTGTAGCGCCAGCGTGCATTGGCCTTGGCGGCAGCGAAGAGCTCTGCGGCCTCGGCAGGATACTGCTTCAGCACGGATGCATAGCGCACCTCGCCCTTGAGGAAGTCTTCGAACTTATCCCAGTCCGGAGCCTTGCTGTCGAGCGAGAAGGGATTCTTGCCCTCATCCTCGAGCGCGGGATTGTAGCGCCAGAGATGCCAGTAGCCGCATGCAACGGCGCGGGCCTCTTCTTCCTGCGAGCGACCCATGCCGGCCTTGATGCCGTGGTTGATACAGGACCCCGTGCGCGACCATGACGAGGGGCGCCTCTGCGCCCTGATACGCGTCATCT
>CAZBNM010000106.1:0-2866 GCA_964493495.1 uncultured Bacteroides sp. | reverse complement strand
CGAAGAGCGAGACACCCGTGAGCAGCTTGCGCTCGGCCTCGCGCACGGCCTTCTCGACTTCAGCGAAGCTCACGCCGCTGTCGAGTAGCAGCGAGAGATCGCGCTTCACGGGCTGCGTCTTGGGCAGGGGTACAAACTCGGTATTGGTCTTAAGCGATGCTCGCGAGAGCTTGTCCCAATAGAGCTCGCAGTAGTAAACGGGGGCCTTCACGTCGAGCTTGCGGGCGAGCGAGGGAGCCACGCGGCCAATGAAGCCCACGGTGGTGCCTCCGCCCATTATGATACGCTGCTTTTCTGCGAACATATCGCCCTCGGGGAGAGGCGCTTCAGTATCGAAAACGATTTTATCGAGCCCAAGACGGCGGAAGATGTTCTCTACAGCGCCTTTGAGGTCGTAGAACGAGGCTTCCTCCTCCTTTCGCAGCCAGTGGCCGGCAGGGCGGCTGTTGCCGGTGAGCCAAAGGGCCAGACGCGATTCCTCGTGGTAGGCCGCGAGGGAATTGCTGTCGTCCAGTCCGAGTGCGCCCTTATACGCATAGACCTTACCGAACTCATAGAGCGCAAGGTCGGACGCGCGGCGGTTGATGTTGTGGGCCAGTGTCTCGAGTCCGCCGAAGAGCATCGTGGCACGGAGCACGTTCAGCTCCTGGCTCAGGGGGTTGAGCAGATGCACGAGCCCCGATACGGGATACTCGGCCAGTCCCTCATAGTAGCCCTCGGCTGTCAGGGAGTTGTTGAGAATCTCGTTATAACCCGCGCCCACAAGCTGCTCGGAGATGAGACGACGCAGCGCATCGTCCTTGTCCGTGGGGGTCTTGTAGGATATGCACGCGTGGAGCTCATCGTTCATCTCGATATTGTTGTAGCCATAGATGCGAAGGATTTCCTCAATCACATCGCAAGGACGGCGGACATCGAAACGATAGGTGGGCACTTCAAGCTTCAGAACCTCCTCCCCACATTCGGCGCAGGTCTTACGCGAGGCTATGCGGATGTCGAGGGCCTCGAGAATGGTGTCGATGGTCTCGGCGGGAATTTCGCGTCCGATAAGGCGAGCGACCTGGCCATAGCTCAGTTCGACGGCATAGGGCTTGACAGGCTCGGGATACAAATCGACAAGAGATCCCACGATCTCGCCTCCGGCCAGCTCCTTCACCATCATGGCAGCAAGCTTGAGCGCATATTCGCAGCCGTTGGGATCCACCCCGCGCTCGAAGCGGAAAGAGGAGTCGGTGCTGATGCCCAGGCGGCGTGCCGTACGGCGCACGCTGGTGGGATTGAAGCAAGCGCTCTCCAGGAATATGTCGGTAGTCCGTTCGGTAGTGCCCGATTCGAGGCCTCCGAATACGCCCGCGATGCACTTCGCGTCCGTTCCGTCGCAGATCATCAGGTCGGCCGAGCTGAGGGTGCGCTCAACATCGTCGAGGGTCACGAATTTCTCGCCCTCGGCTGCACGGCGCACCACAACCTTACCGTCCTTGAGCTTCGATGCATCGAAGCAATGCAGGGGCTGACAGAATGCGTGCAGTATGTAGTTAGTGATGTCGACGATATTATTGTGCGGACGCATGCCTATTGCCGTCAGGCGTTCCTTGAGCCAATCGGGAGATTCCTTGACGGTGACGCCCTTGATTGTAAGGCCGCAATAGCGGGTGACACCCCCGTCGGCCCGGCTGATATCCACACTGACACCGGCCACGTCGGGACGATCTATCTTAAAATCCTCGACGCCGGGACGCACGGCCTTCATTGGCGTGGCATGTACCGTCTGGCGCGCCGCCACGTCGCGGGCCACGCCGAAATGGCTGGCAGCGTCGATGCGGTTGGGCGTCAGATCCACCTCGAGCACATAGTCGTCCTCCACATGATAGAAATCAGCGGCGGGACGTCCGATAAACGCCTCGGCTTCGGGACCGAGCACGATTATTCCGTCGTGAGAGGTGCCGATGCCGATCTCGTCCTCGGCGCAGATCATACCGAAGGATTCCACGCCGCGGATCTTGGACTTCTTGATCTTGAATTCCTTGTCGCCGTCGTAGAGAGATGTGCCCACGGTGGCCACGACCACGGTCTGCCCGGCGGCCACATTAGGAGCGCCGCAAACAATCTGCACGGGACCTTCGGGCAGCCCGAGGTCGACGGTCGTTACGTGCAGGTGGTCGCTGTCGGGATGCTCCACACAGGTGAGCACCTTGCCGATGACAATGCCGCGAAGTCCTCCGCGTATGCTTTCCACACACTCCACTCCGCCCGTCTCAAGGCCGACGGAGGTCAGGGCAGCGGACAGTTCTTCAGGGCTCAGCGTCAGAGCCGGCTCGAGATACTGCTTAAGCCATTTATAGGATATATTCATTGTATTGGATATGTATTTTATTCGGCCGTTGCGGGGGAGGCCACAGCCTGCCCCTAACAAACTGCAAATTTAGCAAATTTCAAGCAAAACATCAACTCCTGCGCAAAAAAATCCGGAGACACGGCCCCGAGGGGCTGCGTCTCCGGACGGGAGAATTGTTTTTGTGTGATACCTAAGCAACAGGCTTATGCCTTCTTCACAGCTGCGACCTTCTTGCGGCGCGAATCGGTGAGGTAAGCGACGGGGGCAGCCACATAGATGGTAGCCAGCGTGCCGATGATCACACCGAAGAGCATTGCGAAGGTGAACGAGCGGATAGCGTCGCCACCGAGGATGAAGATACACAGCAGCACGAGAATCGTGGAGCACGAGGTCATGATCGTACGGCCGAGAGTCGTGTTGATGGACGTGTTGATCGTCGTGAAGAAATCCTGCTTGGGATAGAGTGCCGTATTCTCACGCACACGGTCGAAGACAACCACGGTATCGTTGATCTGATAACCGATCACGGTA
>CAZBNM010000105.1:0-2965 GCA_964493495.1 uncultured Bacteroides sp. | reverse complement strand
TCAACACAACAATGTTACAACCAAAGAAAACTAAATTCCGCCGTCAGCAAAAAGGGCGCATGAAGGGCAATGCCCAGCGTGGCAATCAGCTCGCTTTCGGCTCGTTTGGCATAAAGACTTTGGAGTCGAAGTGGATCACCGGCCGTCAGATCGAGGCTGCCCGTATCGCCGTAACACGCTACATGCAGCGTCAGGGCCAGATATGGATCCGCATCTTCCCCGACAAGCCAATCACCAAGAAGCCTGCCGAAGTGCGAATGGGTAAAGGTAAAGGTAATCCCGAAGGTTTTGTGGCGCCTGTAACTCCGGGCCGCATCATCATCGAAGTAGAGGGCGTGAGCTACGACATCGCCAAGGAGGCGCTCCGTCTGGCAGCTCAGAAGCTTCCTGTGGTGACCAAGTTTGTGGTACGCCGCGACTATGATCCCACCCAAAACGTGTAAAGCGCTATGAAGAAAGAAGAAATCAAGGAGATGACAACCGCAGATCTGCGGGAGCGTCTTGAGCAGATGGAGAAGGAGTACCGTCAGCTGACGATCAATCACGCTGTGACTCCCCTGGACAACCCTGCAAAGATTACGGCAGACCGCCGGATGATAGCCCGCGTGAAGACGGAGCTGCGTCAGCGGGAGCTTAACAACAAGTAAATCCCCCGAACGCTACAACACTAATGGAAGAAAAAAGAAATCTGCGCAAAGAGCGCATCGGCGTTGTATCCAGCAACAAGGGTGACAAGACCATCACGGTAACGATCAAGTGGAAGGAGAAGCACCCGATCTACGGTAAGTTCGTCAACAAGACCAAGAAATATCACGCCCACGATGAGAAGAACGAATGTTCGGTGGGTGATACGGTCCGTCTGATGGAGACGCGTCCTCTGAGCAAGACCAAGCGCTGGAGATTAGTAGAAATCATAGAAAAAGTTAAGTAAGAGATGATACAGACAGAATCCCGCCTGACCGTAGCTGACAACAGCGGTGCCAAGGAAGCGCTGTGCATACATGTGCTTGGTGGCACGGGCCGGCGTTATGCCTCCGTAGGCGACATCATCGTGGTGTCTGTGAAGAGTGTTATTCCCGGTTCGGACGTAAAGAAGGGCACGGTTTCGAAGGCTGTGGTCGTACGTACGAACAAGGAAATCCGCCGTGCCGACGGCTCGTACATCCGCTTTGACGACAATGCGTGTGTGCTGCTGAACAATGCGGGGGAACTTCGCGGCACTCGTATCTTCGGGCCGGTAGCGCGTGAGCTCCGCGGCACGAACATGAAGATTGTTTCACTGGCACCGGAGGTGCTTTAATCGACCCGATTGATAAGAAATGAGCAAGATCAATATCAAGAAGGGGGATATGGTGCAGGTTCTCTCCGGCGAGGACCGCGGCAAGCAGGGCCGTGTCCTTGAGGTGGACCGCAAGAAGATGCGTGCTATCGTCGAGGGTGTGAACATCGTGACGAAGGCGACGAAGCCGACGGCCCAGTATCCCCAGGGCGGCCTTGTGAAGAAGGAGGCTCCCATCCACATCTCGAACATCGCACTTCTGGACCCCAAGAGCGGCAAGCCTACGCGTATCCGCATCGAGCGCAAGGATGGCAAGAAGGTGCGCGTGGCAGTTAAGTCGAACGAGGTAATCAAGTAATAACATGAGCACTACACTCAGCAAAGACTATAAGGAGCGGATCGTTCCGGCCCTGGAGAAGGAGTTCAACTACTCCACGGTAATGCAGGTACCCCGCCTGGAGAAGATAGTGATCAATCAGGGACTTGGCGCTGCCACGCAGGACAAGAAGCTGATTGAGACGGCGATCAACGAGCTGACGGCCATCACGGGCCAGAAGGCAGTTGCTACCCTCTCGAAGAAGGATATTTCGAATTTCAAGGTTCGCAAGAAGATGCCTATCGGTGTGATGGTGACACTTCGTCGCGACCGCATGTATGAGTTCCTGGAGCGTCTGATCCGCGTGGCACTGCCCCGAATCCGCGACTTCAAGGGAATCGAGGGTAAGCTCGACGGGCGCGGCAACTATACGCTGGGCATCACCGAGCAGATCATCTTCCCGGAAATCAACATCGACAATATCAACAAGCTTATGGGCATGAACATCACATTCGTGACGTCGGCCAAGACTGACAAGGAAGGCTATGAGCTTCTGAAGCAGTTCGGTCTGCCCTTCAAGAACGCAAAAAAATAAAGTAAGCATCCCCTATGGCTAAAGAATCAATGAAGGCTCGCGAAGTGAAGCGCGACCGTCTGGTGGCCAAGTATGCAGCGCGCCGCGCCGAGCTGAAGAAGATAGTGAATTCGGGTCGAGACGAGGAGAACCGCGCAGATGCGTACGAGGCAGCCCAGAAGCTGCAGAGCCTGCCCAAGAACTCGTCGTATATCCGGAAGCACAACCGTTGCTCGATCACCGGTCGTCCGAAGGGCTATATGCGTCAGTTCGGTATTTCGCGAATTCAGTTCCGCGAGATGGCATCGGCAGGACTGATCCCCGGAGTAAAGAAGGCCAGCTGGTAAAAAATCCCCGCTCTCGCGCCAGCTGCGCCCGATCCACCCACGGCGGCGGCCGAAATCCCGGATACGGGACATTGGGCCGCAGCCCAAAGATCGAGAGAGAGTTTATTAAATATTGTTGGGCAGCCGCCCCGGAGGCGGAAAGGGCTCAATCAATTTAAAGACCAAACAACAATGACAGATCCTATAGCAGATTATCTGACGAGATTGAGGAATGCCATCAAGGCCGGCCACCGCGTGGTGGAGGTTCCGGCTTCGAACCTTAAGAAGTAGATCACGAAGATACTCTTCGAGCAGGGCTATATCCTCAACTACAAATTCATCGAAGGCGAGACGCCTGCGGGCATGATCAAGATCGCGCTGAAGTATGATCCCGTGGACCGCGTGAATGCGATCAAGGGCCTCAAGCGTGTATCTCGTCCGGGTCTCCGCCAGTACACGGGCTACAAGGA
>CAZBNM010000104.1:0-2998 GCA_964493495.1 uncultured Bacteroides sp. | reverse complement strand
GGTTCTGAACGACAAGTTCGGCATCACCGACGGCCTGATGACCACCGTTCACTCAACCACCGCTACTCAGAAGACTGTTGACGGTCCCTCGATGAAGGACTGGCGCGGCGGTCGCGCTGCCAGCGGCAACATCATTCCTTCCTCTACTGGCGCAGCCAAGGCAGTAGGTAAGGTAATTCCTTCGCTCAACGGCAAGCTGACGGGCATCTCGATGCGCGTTCCTACCCTGGACGTATCTGTAGTGGACCTGACGGTTAACCTGGAGAAGCCGGCCACCAAGGAGCAGATCTGCGCTGCCATGAAGGCTGCTTCCGAGGGCGAGCTGAAGGGAATCCTGGGCTACACGGAAGATGCCGTAGTATCGAGCGACTTCCTGGGCGATCCCCGCACTTCTATCTTCGACGCCAATGCCGGTGTATATCTGACGGACAAGTTCGTGAAGGTAGTATCGTGGTATGACAATGAGATCGGCTACTCCAACAAGGTGCTCGACCTCATCGCTCACATGAAGAAAGTGAACGGATAAAGATTGTTTTCATATTTATATTTTTCCTGCGGGCTGTGAAGTTCGCAGGTTTTTTTATTTAATAGCGATAAGGTCTTTAAGGTTTTTAAGGGCTTTAAGGGGGGATTTTGGCCGGGGGGTTTTTAGATTGTCGGGGTTGTATTAACTTTGTAAGCGAGTTTTCATTATAAACCAATGTAACGATTTATGAAACCCAACAAATTCCTAAAGGTATTCGGACTGTGCCTTGTTACGTGCTGCTCAGCCTACGCAGCAACTGATGGCAAGACCGTATATATCAGTGACTATCTCTCTGCGGGCGAAGCGCAGACCGATGCTGAGCCGGCAATCCGCGCTGCGCTTGAGGCGGCGAAGAAGGAGAAGGCGTCGAAGCTGGTGCTCCCCGGCGGCAAGCTCCACGTGCGCCCCGACAAGGCATACGAGAAATATCAGTTTATCTCCAACAATGACGAGAGCCTGAAGCGGATAGCTTTCCAGCTCGACGGCTTCGAGAACCTGACGATCGACGGCAACGGCACGGAGCTGATCTTCACGGGCTTCATCTCGCCCTTCAACCTGGAGGACTGCCGCAACGTGACTATCGAGAACCTGAGCATCGACTTCACCAGGCCGTTTCATTCGGAGGGCACGATCACTAACGTGTTCGACGGCGGCTTCGACATCGCTTTCGCTCCGGAATATGGCGCCGAGGTGAGCAACGGACTGCTTCGCTTCCGCGACAAGGAGGGAAAGAAGTATCCCTACGGCAGCATGCTGGAGTTTGACGTAAACAAGCGCGAACCAGCCTATTACGCCCAAGACATCTGGATCTGGGACGGAATGCCGGTGACCAAGAACGCCGACGGCAGCTTCCGCTTCACGGGCAAGGATAAGGTGGGCACTCCCGGCAACATCATGATTTTCGGCGCGCTGGCCCGCTATAACCCGGCTTTCACGCTCGCTGACTGCAACGGGGTGACGCTCAAGAACGTGACTATCTACCACTGCGGCGGCATGGGAGTGATAGCCCAGAGGAGCCGCGATATCGAGCTCAACAAGGTGGACGTGATTCCGCCGGCCGGCCGCATGGTATCGGCTACGGCCGACGCTACGCACTTCGTGAACTGCGGCGGCTATCTGCGCATGATCGACTGCACGTTCAAGAATCAGAAGGACGACGCCACGAATATCCATGGCCTCTACATGGCGGTGGATTCGGTGACGGCGCCGGACAAGATGATGGTGCGCTGGCACAATTCGGGACAGTACGGAGTGGATTTCATTCGCCCGGGCATGACGCTGGAATTGGTAGACAATGAGAATCTTAACACGTATGCTCGCAGGCAGGTGAAGGACGTGAACCGTCTGAACAAGATCTTCACTGAGGTGACCTTCACGGAGCCTCTGCCGGAGGGCGTGAAGAAGCGCCATGTGGTGGCAGCCGACGATGAATATCCGGAGGTGCTGATCAAGGGTTGCCATTTCAGCGGCAACCGCGCCCGCGGCCTGCTCCTCGGCTCGAGGGGCAAGACAATAGTGGAAGACAACTATTTCCACATTCCGGGTTCGGCAATCCTCTTCGAAGGCGACGGCAACTACTGGTGGGAGCAGTCGGGCGTGCGCGACGTGGAGATCCGCAACAACGTGTTTGAAAACGGCAACTACGGCTCTCCGACGTGGGGCAGCGCCTGCATATCTGTGGGCAGCGGAATCCCGGAGCGCGAGAACTGCCGCTATCATAAGAATATAAAGGTGAGCGGCAACACGTTCCGCGTGTTTGACCCGAGGATCATCAACATCTACTGCGTAGACGGCTTTGAGTATACCCCCGACAATAAGATCGAGATGACGGACGCCTACGTGTATGGCCGCGAGGAGACGCGTAATTTCGTAGCGACGGATTCGGACAACGTGAAGTTCCCGACCGAAAAGAAGGCGAAAAAGAAAGCTAAGAAGTAAGGATTCAGCAACTACTTTTCGCGGAGCTGCGATGCCTTCGAACCGGCATCGTGGCTCCGCTACCATTATGGGTATTATTGATAATCCAACATAGTTTTATAACTTTGCAAATATAAAAGGGTGAACCTATGGCAATACCAATAGCATCAATACCGGTTCTTACTGGAGAGGCAGCTCATCGGTTTGAGAAAGAAGCGCAGTCGAACTATCTGCGAAATCTCAATCGCACAGAGCAAGAGAAAAAGGCTGAGGCAGAAGCTCTTGAAAGAGGATTTGCCAAGCTTCGCCGAATGTTGGATAAAGCTCATCTCGGCGATAAATGAGTTTTTTGGAAGATAAATGCAGTCTGTTTCCACTGGCCTCACCAGATGAAATAGAAGGCTTTTCATGTGGAGATTCAGACTTAGATGAATTTTTCACAAGGGATTGCTTTGCGTATTCCAAAGAATTGCTGGGAAAGACCTATTGCTATAAACTTGATGAAAACGCACAAAAGGTGGTATGTGCGTTTACCTTGGCAAATGCCGGAGTGCG
>CAZBNM010000103.1:0-3120 GCA_964493495.1 uncultured Bacteroides sp. | reverse complement strand
CGATGGCGCCGTGGGGGCCGTAGCCGGCGATGGTGCCGAAGCTTTCGTCGAAGAATGCCGGTGAGATGGCACGCTGACGGCGCAGGATGTCGGCGACATCGATTTCGGTGGTTGAAATACCGGCCTGCATGCGTTCTTCGATTTCGCGGAGGCTGCGGCACATGGCCACACCGTCGCGAATCATGGCACGGCGTATTCCGGCGATCTGCACATCGTTCTTGCATGCCTTGGGCAGAGAGGCTGGAGAGCGGCGAACCAGCAGGGCGCGCGGGCCGAGGATGTCGCGTACGGCACCGGTTGTACGTGCGGCTTCGACCATCACGCGGCTTTCCTCGGGGAGTGCGCGCAGGAAGGCGGGCAGGGAGTCGTAGGACTGCACATCGACGCCCTGTGAAGCGAGATAACCGGCAACTTCGGGCGTCATCTTCGAGAGGGTCACGAACAGTGTCGCGCGCCCGTCGGGAGCTGCATCGACATAGAGATATGAGATTGCCACGGGATTGTGCTTGACATCGGAGGAACGGATGTTGAGGATCCATGCCACTTCGTCGAGCGCGGAGAAGAGGATGGCGGAGGCTCCGCGCTCGCGAGCGTCGAGCCGCATCCTGTCGAGTTTGGATGCGGCGGATTCGCCGGCATATTCCTCGCTGTGCAGGAAGAGCTTATGGTCGGGCAGCCCGGGGCGGTCTTCCCAAAGTCCGGTGGCCGGGTCGAAGTCGGTCCGCAGCGATATGCCCTCGGCGGCGAGTGCGTCGCGGAGAGCGTCGACACTATCGATGCTGAACATGAGCGCGTCCAGAGCGACGGTATGGTGTTTGCCGGGATGACTCAGGAGATATTCGGGAATGGAGGGTGTGGAGGCGAGGCCGTCCTTCATAAGGCGGATGCCGCTGCCGGCGAGCTGCTCTGAGGCCTGGAGGAAGTAGCGCGAGTCCGTCCAGAGGAGAGCTTCGTCGGGGGTAACGACCAGATCGCCGGCGGAGCCGGTGAAACCGGAGAACCAGCGGCGCGCCTGCCAGCGCGAGGCGATGTATTCGCTCATGTGGGGGTCGGCCTGGGGGATGATTACGGCGTCGATGCCATCGGCTTCCATGCGGCGGCGCAGGGCTTCGATACGTTCGGAATGTATGTTTGCCATAATTCAGAGTCTTGTGTTATGCGTTTGTAGTGTTATTTTCAGTATGCTTTCAGCGGGGGCATGAACGCGTCGGGGATATGCTCGATGCGGAAGTTGCTTTCGTTGCCTGTGATGCCTATGATGTCGAACTGGGGGTCGAAGGGCTCCTTCATCGAGGACATGAATGCGTGGGCAGCGCGGACAAGACAGCGGATCTTCTTGTCTGTGACAGCGTCGATGGGGTCGGCATCGTCGTTTTCGCGGGTCTTGACCTCCACGAAAACGATGCGGTCGTCCTTCATGGCTATGATGTCTATTTCCATGTGTCCCATGTGCCAGTTGCGGTGCAGAATGGCATAGCCCTTGCTCACGAGCAGGTTCTCTGCCTGTCTTTCACCCCACCGGCCTGTTTCGTTATGCTTAGCCATACGGCAAAATTATAAAAAGCGCGCGAGGAAAACAAAAATGCGGGGCACAAAATTGTCCACGTTCTTTTATAATTGAAAAGTTTTGACTACTTTTGCGCTTATAATCCTCAACTGCGCGTAACGGGCGGGAGGCCCTGCGCGCCGTGGTCGGAGAAAGAAACAATCATAGCATAACCTCATTACCTGAAATGGCACGACAGTATTTCGACAAACTCGACACGATGATTCTGAGCGCTCTGAGCACGAACGCGAGAACTCCTTATCTGGAAATAGCACGCGACTACGGTGTGTCCGGTGCCGCCGTTCACCAGCGAGTGCAACGCCTTATTGCAAACAATGTTATAAATGGTTCGGAGTTGCTGATCAATCCTTCGACGCTGGGCTATGACACGTGTGCCTATGTGGGGCTTTTCCTTCGCGATCCGTCGCAGTTCGAAAAGGTTGTCGAGGCCCTGCGCAAGATACCGGAAGTTGTTGAGTGTCATTTCACCACGGGCCAGTATGATATCTTCATCAAGCTCTTCGCACGCAACAACGATCATCTGCTGCATCTCCTTCAGAACGAGATCCAGGCTCTGGGCTTTGCCCGCACGGAGACGCTCATCTCATTCCAGGAGGTATTCAAGCGTCAGATTCCGCTTGTAAGCGACCAGGAAAACGAATAATACAACATCAAATAAAATAAATCAAATCAACCCAATCACAGCTATGGACATTTCCCATATCGAACACATCGGCATTGCCGTTCCCAGCCTCGACGAGGCAATTCCCTTCTACGAAAACATGCTTGGCTTCAAGTGCTTCGCCATCGAAGAAGTAGCGGACCAGAAGGTCCGCACCGCATTCTTCAGGGTTGGCCAGACGAAGATCGAGCTTCTCGAGCCGACTGCCGAGGACAGCGCAATCGCGAAGTTTATCGCCAATAACGGCGGCCGCGGCGGCATCCAGCATATAGCCTTTGCCGTTCAGGACGGTGTGGCCAACGCACTGGCCGAGGTCGAAGCCAAGGGCTGCCGTCTTATCGACAAGGCTCCCCGCAAAGGCGCCGAAGGCCTCAACATCGCTTTCCTCCACCCGAAGAGCACCGTGGGCACACTGGTAGAGCTCTGCGAGGACCCGAACAAGTAATCCCCCTCGTTTCACACACTATTCACTTTCAGACAAAGCACAACACACAAATATGAGCAGCCAGCTTGAAAAGGTAAAAGAGCTCATCGAGCTACGCCAGGAGGCACGCCTGGGCGGCGGACAGAAGGCAATCGACAAACAGCACGAGCGCGGCAAGTACACTGCACGCGAGCGTATAGCGCAGCTCCTCGACGAGGGCTCGTTCGAAGAACTTGACATGTTCGTGCGCCATCGCTGCACCAACTTCGGACAGGAAAAGAAATCATATCTCGGCGACGGCGTCGTTACCGGTTACGGTACAATCGACGGCCGTCTCGTTTATGTTTTCGCCCAGGACTTCACCGTGTTCGGCGGCGCACTTTCTGAGATGCTCGCCCTCAAGATCTGTAAGATCATGGATATGGCAATGAAGATGGGCGCTCCCGTCATCGGTCTTAACGACTCAGG
>CAZBNM010000102.1:0-3618 GCA_964493495.1 uncultured Bacteroides sp. | reverse complement strand
GTCGTATCCAGCGTGGCGAAAAGCTTGTTTTCGGCAAAAACATCGCTCTTGCTCAGCAGGTTCATCAGCGTGGATTTACCCACGTTGGTATAGCCCACGAGAGCCACACGCGTGAGTTTTCCGCGGTTCTTACGCTGCACGGCCTTCTGCTTGTCGATGGCCTTGAGCTCCTCTTTCAGGCGTGAGATCTTGTCAAGGATAATACGGCGGTCCGTTTCAATCTGTGTTTCGCCCGGGCCGCGCATGCCTATACCGCCGCGCTGGCGCTCGAGGTGAGTCCACATTCGCGTGAGCCGCGGGAGCAGGTACTGATACTGCGCCAGCTCCACCTGCGTCTTTGCATTTGCCGTCTGGGCCCGTCGGGCGAAAATGTCGAGAATCAGGCTCGTACGGTCAAGAATCTTCACCTGAAGCTCCTTTTCGATGTTTGCCACCTGCTTGGTCGTCAGGTCGTCATCGAAAATCACCATGCCTATCTCGTTATCCTCCACATACTTCTTAATCTCTTCGAGCTTGCCCGTGCCCACGTATGTCCGCGGATTCGGATACTCGAGCTTCTGCAGGAAGGTATTCACGGTCTCGGCGCCGGCCGTATCGGCCAGGAAGGCCAGCTCGGCCAGATATTCCGTGGCCTTTAATTCGTCCTGGCGGGGTGTCACGAGCCCCACGAGTACCGCGCGTTCCGGGAGTTCCTGTCCCGGTGGTGTATGTTCTATCATATATCGATCTTCGTTTTATATCTGTTTTGCAAAATTACAACTTTAATCCCTTCCCGCCAAACAGAGCCGGCAATCGGCGGCACACCATCCACACAGTGAAGTACGAACAGATGGCACATACGGCAATGGGCAGAAGCGAGGCATAGGAACCGGTCATTTCCGTGGCTATGAATATGGCCATAAAGGGAGCCCTGATAATGCCCGCCATCGCACCGGCCATACCGAAGAGCGCGCAGTGGGCAGTAGGAATGTCTGCGCCGGGGATGAGATTCACGGCCAGACCGAAGAACAGCCCCGCCATAGCGCCGGCAAACAGAGTGGGTGCGAACTCACCCGCAACACCGCCTCCATGCACCGTGGCGCCGCAGGCCCAGCATTTGGCCAGCAGGATGCCGGCCACGACGAGCAGCAGTGGTCCCGTATGCAAATCCTTGGCCAGAAGCGCGAAGGGCGAATCCATGATCACGGTCGAATTGTCGCCGTTGATCATGTGCGTCAGCGCGCCGTATCCCTCGCCATAGAGCGTGGGGAAGAGGAAGAGAAGCACGCCGATGGTGAGCCCGGCCGAGATATTGCGTATCCACGGGCGGTTGATTGCCTGCATCTTCTTGTCCATGAAGCTCATAACACGGGAATAATATATCGAATACAGGCCGCAGCACACGCCCAGCAGCCCGGCCACGAATACCATCTTCATGTCGAAAGAGATGATACCGTGATAGTCGACATCCGTGACGCCGCCGCTGAGTGCATATGCTATCATGCCGCCACACAGACAGGCAATGGCAAGCGCCACCATATCCAGGGCGGTCAAGGTCACTGCCAGACACTCTACAACAAAGAACATACCTCCCACGGGAGCCTTGAAGATCGCCGCGATGCCCGCACCGGCGCCTATGGCCACAAGCATCCGCACAGTCTGCTGCGGCACTCCGAAAATGCGCCCGAGATTACTACCGATTGCGGCTCCCGAGCTGGCGATCGGGCCCTCCGAGCCGGCTGAGCCGCCGAAACCCAGTGTGACCGTCGAGGCAAGCAGCGGCGTAATGATCCTTCGCATACGGAGATAATAGTGTCCCTTTTCCATTCCGCTCTTTATCTGATCCACACCGTCGGCAATATTCACCTTCAGCACCTTACGCATAAAAAGTCCCGTAGCGCATATGCCTATTACGGGCACGGCTATAAGCCAAGGATTCATGCCCTCCATGTTGAGATGCGAAGTGAGGATATCCGACACCCACGCTATTGCAAGTTTGAACAGCCATGCGGCCACGCCGGCACATACGCCTGTCACCAGCGCCAGAGTCAGGAGCAGCGGAGCGCCGTCCTGGCGGAAATTCCGGCGCGCAAATCGCGCCAGAGGGCCGTCTCCACCGTTGGGAGGGGTGGCGAATTGCGTCTTGGTATCGTCAGGTAAAAAGTTGTTAGGATTCATCGTTCTTTCAATAGGGTTAAAATAAAAACATACCGCAAGCTATTGTAGCGCGCCATAATATCGTTAAAGTTCCATAATAATGTCTAAACATTCAAAATTAAACTACATCTTTCCCTCGCTTAGGCGCCACATATTATATTTATCGCAAAAAAAATTGTATCTTTGCGCAAAGAACTTCAAACACCTGCGAAGGAGGGGGCTCACAGCTTCCTCCTCTTTGCATAAAAAAGTATGATCGACAAGCAACTCCTCACACACACCATCGAACAGGCCCTCGAAGGCACGGATCTCTTCCTCGTGCAACTGAGCGTTACGCCCTCCAATGAAATCAAGGTTGAGATCGACTCCGACACCATGGTAGACATCGACGAATGCGTGACCCTAACGCGCAAAATCGAAGAAGCATTCGACCGCGAGACCGAGGACTATGAACTCGAAGTAGGCTCCGCCGGCCTGACATCGCCTCTGAAAGTCTACCGCCAGTATGCCAAGAACATCGGCAAGGACATGACCGTGCTCACACGCGACTGCCGCAAGCTCCACGGTGTGCTCAAGGAAGCCCTGCAGACGGATTCCTCCGATCCCACAGCCGTAGAGTTCACGCTCATGGTCAAGACCAAGGTAAAGGAGCCAGGGGCAAAACGTCCCGTCGTGCGCGACGAGGAGGTGAAGCTTTCCGCAGCCGACTGCAAGTCCGTCGTATACGACCTTAAATTCTAACTTGACAATAACTTAAACTCCCTTATATAATGGCAAAGAAAGAGGAAACCGTCAATATGGTCGAACAGTTCTCCGAGTTCAAAGAGCTCAAGAACATCGACAAAACCACAATGATCAGCGTTCTGGAAGAGTCCTTCCGCAACGTCCTCGCAAAAATGTTCGGCACGGACGAGAATCTCGACGTGATTCTCAATCCCGACAAGGGCTTCGTGCAGATCTTCCAGAACCTCAAGGTCGTGCCCGACGGCGAAGTGGAGAATCCCAACCTCCAGATCTCGCTCTCGGACGCCCGCGCCGACGACGACCCCGAAGCCGAGGTCGGCGAGGAACATTCCCGTGAGATCATCTTCGAAAAATTCGGCCGCCGCGCTATTCTCAACCTGCGCCAGACCCTTCAGAGCCGCATCCTCGACCTGCAGAAGGAAGCCGTATACGCCAAGTTCAAGGATCTTGAAGGCGAACTCGTCACCGGCGAGGTCTACCAGACCTGGAGCCGCGAGACTCTCCTGCTCGACGCCGACAACAACGAGCTGCTCCTCCCCCGCAACGAAGCCATTCCCGGTGATTTCTTCCGCAAGGGCGAAACGGTGCGTGCCGTTGTGAGCAACGTCGACAACAAGAACAATAACCCCAAGATCACAGTAAGCCGCACGAGCCCCAATTTCCTGCGCCGCCTCTTCGAGCTTGAGGTGCCCGAAATCCACGATGGCCTCATAACCATCAAGGCCGTGGCCCGTATCC
>CAZBNM010000101.1:0-3942 GCA_964493495.1 uncultured Bacteroides sp. | reverse complement strand
CGCGGCGCATGGACGAGATAGCCGAGAAAGGCTTCGCCGCCCACTGGCGCTACAAAATCGGCGAGGGCGACGAGGAGAGCGAGCTCAACGCGTGGCTCAAGACCATCAAGGACATACTGGACAATCCCGAGCCGGGCGCGATAGACTTCCTGAACACCCTGAAGCTCAACCTATTCTCCTCCGAGATAGTGGTCTTCACGCCGGCAGGCGAGCTGCTGACGCTGCCCTCGGGCGCCACCGTGCTGGACCTGGCGTTCGCCCTGCATACGGACCTGGGCATCCATGCCATAGCCGGCAAGGTGAACCACAAGCTCGTGCCGCTGAACCATGTGCTTGCCTCGGGCGATCAGGCCGAGGTGCTCACATCCAAGACGCAGCTTCCCCAACCCGAGTGGGAGGAATTTCTCGTGACGGCCAAGGCGCGTACGCGTCTGCGTCAGGCCCTGCGGCGCGTGCGCCAGCCGCTGGTGGACAAAGGGCGTGAGATCCTCGAGCACTGGCTGCTGGACCATGACATTCCCGATACGAACGCCGTGATAACCAAGCTGCAGGGCACGCTCCACGCGCCCAACCGCGATGAACTCTGCTATCAGCTGGGCGCACGCGAGGCCATCCTGGGCGACTTCCTCATCGGCCCGCTGAAGAAAGCCGTGGAGGGCGACGGCAAACGGCGCCAGACGGGTTTTCTCTCGCGTATCAAGGCCATCGGCAAGAAGATGGTGCCGGGCACGGGCGACAGCGCCCCGGCCCCCACAACAGAGTCCGCGGCCGAACGCCCGAAAATCAACCCAAAGGAAATCTATCCCCTGCGTATGACCGCCGAGGGCTCGAACTTCAAGCTGGCCGACTGCTGCAACGTGGTGCCCGGCGACGACGTGATGGGCTTCATCAACGATTCGGGCGAGGTGGAAATCCATTCGCTCGACTGCCCGCGGGCGCAGGTGCTGAAGGCCGGATTCGGGTCACGCATCGTGGCCACGACCTGGGAGAGCGTGAGCGAGCGTTTCCTGGCCCACATCCACATCGAAGGCATCGACCGCCACGGCATCCTCCAGGAGCTTATCTCGCTCATCTCCACGCATCTGGGCATCGACATCCGCAAGCTCGACATCGAGGCCTCGGCCGAAGTGTTCCACTGCGAGCTTTGGGTGCGCGTGAGCGATGCATCGGTCATCACGGCCCTCTGCGAGAAAGCGCGCGAAATCGAAGGCGTCAACTCAGCCGCCCGCATCAACCACGGCTAACCCCCGCCCGAAACCCCCAAAACAATGCAGAAGTCACTGACTACAAATATTATTCTTGCGGCTGTCGCGGCCGTTGTGATCGTGTGGTTCTATCCCCATCCGGAGACGAGCCGCTACAACTACGAGGAAGGACGCCCCTGGAACTATGCCCAGCTGATCGCACCTTTCGACATTCCCGTGCATCCCGACTCGCTGACGCTCCAGCGTGCGCGCGACACGCTCGACGCCCATTTCGTGCCTATCTATGAGCTCAACCAGCTCAAGGCCGACAGCATCGTGCGCCGCCTTCCCGCCTCGCCGGGCAACAACTATGCCTCGCGAGTGGGCCATGCCCTGCGCCGCCTCTACGCCGAGGGAGTGGTGGACAGCGATACCCGCGATCTCATCCGGAGCGGGCGCCTGCCCAAGGTGCGTATCCTCGAAAAGAATATTCTCAGCGAGATGTCCACCTCGCAGTTCCTTTCGCCCAGAGACGTCTACGCGCTGCTCGACAGCCAGTTCCGAGCCGATACGGACCTCCACCATTACTTCTCGACCATAAATCTCGCCGAGCTGCTCGAGCCCAACTTCACGCTGAACGAAACGGAGTCGAAACGCCACTACGAATACGACTACCTTACGCTCACGGCCGACCGCGGCCTGATCCTGCAGGGGCAGTCCATAATAGACAAGGGAGCCATCGTCACGCCTCAGGACTTCACCAACCTGCGCACGTACGAGACCATGCTTGCCAACCGCAACACAAGTTCGGGCACCAACGACTTCCTGCTCATCCTCGGGCAGTTCATGTACGTGGCCCTGCTGCTTAGCTGTCTGGTTAGCTATTTCTATTTCTTTGTGCCCGAGATATTCCGGCGCCGCCAGGCCATGATCTATGTGCTGCTGATGGTGACGCTATTCTTTTTGCTGGCCATAGGGCTCAACCGCTTCGTGCAGGGAGGGATTTATATCACGCCGCTGATGATCGTGCCGGTGCTCACGCTCGTGTTCTTCGACGGACGCTCGGCCATCATGACCTCGCTCGTGCTGACGATGATATGTGCGGGCGTGACGACCTTCGCTCTCGAATTCATCTTCCTGCAGTTCTGTGCCATGGGCGCCGCGGTATATTCGCTGCGCGAGCTCAGCCGACGCGCCCAGCTTCTGCGCACGGCCGTGGGGGTAGTGATTGCCTATATCGCGGCCTACGTGTCGCTGGAGCTGCTGATGAACGGCTCGCTGGAAGGAATCTCGATGCGCATGATCGTATTCCTGCTGATCAACGGCGCACTGACGTCGATGAGCTACATCTTCATGTTTGCCGTGGAGCGCATTTTCGGCTTTGTCTCGACCGTGACTCTCGTAGAGCTTGCCGACATCAACAATCCTCTTCTGAACAGGCTCAGCGACGAGTGTCCGGGCACCTTCCAGCACTCGATAGCCGTGAGCAATCTGGCATCCGATGCCGCCCAGCGCATCGGTGCGAACGTGCAGCTTGTGCGCGCCGGAGCGCTCTACCACGACATCGGCAAGCTCTCCAATCCGGCATTCTTCACAGAGAACCAGCATGGCGTGAATCCGCACGACGCACTGCCGCCCGAACGCTCGGCCTCGATCATCGTCAACCACGTGACCGACGGCCTGAAACTGGCCGACAAGGCCGGGCTGCCGGGTATGATCCGCGATTTCATCCGCGAGCACCACGGCGCAGGCATGGCCAAATACTTCTACTACAACGCCTGCAAGGCCGCGCCTGAGGGCTCGAAAGTGGACACGGCGCCCTACTCCTATCCCGGTCCGAATCCTCGCAGCGTGGAAACATCGGTGCTCATGATGGCCGACAGCGTTGAAGCCGCCTCGCGTTCGCTGTCCGACCACTCGCAGGCCTCCATCACCGAGCTTGTGAACAAAATCATCGACGGCCAGATCGCCGACGGCCTCCACAACCAGAGTCCGATAGCATTCCGCGACATCGACATCATCAAGAAAGCATTCATCAAGCGCCTGATGACCATGTATCACTCGCGCGTGGCATATCCGGGAGCACCCAAAGGGCAATAAACCGGTCCTCGGCGACGTTGTAATATCAAAATCATGGAGATAAGCGGACACATAGGGCGCCCCCGGCCGGGGGCCGGCAGGATGCGTGCGCTGTCCGCATCGCCTGCGGTGTGGATGGTCGCACTGTTTGTGCTGTGCCTGTGCGCGAGCGGCTGCTCCACACGCAAGAACACCGCCGCCACCCGCAACTATCAGGCCTTCATCACCCGCTACAACATCTACTACAACGGCGACACGCACTTCAAGGAAACGCTCGCCGACATGGAAAGCAACTACGAGGACGACTACTCGCGGCGCCTTTTCCTGCACCCGGTCGAGGCCAAGGCCGAGCAAACCGCGCCACAGCCCTCCGGCAATTTCGACCGCTCCATCGAGAAGGCGCAGAAAGCCATTCAGCTGCGAAGCATCAAGAAGAAGCCGGCCAAGAAATCGGGAAAGAATTCCGATCCGAACTACAAGGCCTGGATGAAGCGCGAGGAATACAACCCCTTCCTGCACAACGCCTGGATGATGCTGGCCTCTAGCCAGTACTACAACGGCGACTTTGCAGGGGCCGCGTCGACCTTCTTCTACATTTCGCGTCACTTCAGCTGGCTGCCGGCCACGGTGACGGAGGCACAGCTTATGCAGGCTATGAGCTATCTGACCATGGACTGGC
>CAZBNM010000100.1:0-3983 GCA_964493495.1 uncultured Bacteroides sp. | reverse complement strand
GACCTTCTTCTTCCGCTGCATGCGCCCCATCATCGAACAAGGCTACCTCTACCTGGCCACACCCCCGCTATACAAATGCAAGATGGGCAAGGTCGAGGAGTATTGCTGGACCGACCAGCAGGTGCAGCAGTTCAAGGCCAAATACGGCGAAAAAATCACCGTCGCCCGATACAAAGGTCTCGGTGAGATGAGCGACAAGGAGCTGCGCGAAACCACCATGGCCCCCGGCCACCGCATTCTCAAGCAGGTATCCATCACCGATGCCGAAGAAGCCGACAAAGTCTTCTCCATGCTCATGGGCGAGGACGTGGGCCCGCGCCGCGACTTCATCGAAGAGAACGCCAACTACGCCAACATCGACGCCTGAGCCCCGCGGGCAAACAAAGCCCGTCGCTGAAACGTTTATGATTAGAACATAAACACGAAAACAAGCATACATATGGCACGTAAGAATACATCCGGAAACCGCACGTCAAAGGAACTCCGCACCGCAATCGAACAGTACATTGCCGAGCAGGGGGCCAAAACATTCAACTACAAACAGGTGTCCCGCGCTCTGGGCATCTCCAATCCCACGCACCACCGTGCCGTGGCAATGATTCTGGCCGAGATGGCCTTCGACGGCGATATCCTCGAAGTGGAGCCCGGCAAATACAAGGCCCACTCGCGCACCACCGAGGCCGAGGGTGTATTCCAGCGTCGTTCAAACGGCAAGAACAGTGTGGTCACCGACCCCGACGGCGAAACGCTTTTCGTGGCCGAGCGAAACTCCATGCATGCCCTCAACGGCGACCGCGTGCGTGTCACCGTCGCTGCCAACGTCCGCGGCAAGGAGCCCGAGGCTATCGTCACGGAAATCATCGAGAAGAAGGATCAGACCTTCATCGGTACGCTCAAGGTCGACAAGAATTTCGCCTATCTCGAGACCGACTCCAAGTTTCTGGCCACCGACATCTACATCCCCAAAGGCAAGCTCAAGGGCGGAAAGACCGGCGACAAAGCCGTAGTACGCATCACCGACTGGCTCGATGACGCCAAGAATCCCCGTGGCGAAGTAATTGACATCCTCGGTAAAGCAGGCGAAAACGATGCCGAGATCCACGCCATCCTCGCCGAATTCGGCCTTCCCTACCGCTATCCCGAAAGCGTCAACAAAGCCGCCGACAAAATTCCCGACGACATCACGCCCGAGGAAATTTCCCGCCGCGAGGATATGCGCGGCGTCACGACCTTCACCATCGACCCCAAGGACGCAAAGGACTTCGACGATGCCCTCTCCTTCCGCAAGCTGCCCAACGGCAACTACGAAATAGGCGTTCACATCGCCGATGTGACCCATTACGTTCGCCCCGAGACCGCTCTCGACCACGAGGCCGCAGACCGCGCCACAAGCGTCTATCTCGTGGACCGCGTCGTACCCATGCTCCCCGAGCGCCTAAGCAACGGCATCTGCTCCCTGCGTCCCGATGAGGACAAGCTCACATTCTCCTGCATCTTCGAGATGACACCCTCCGGAAAAATCGTCGACTCCCGCATCTGCCGCACGGCCATACGCAGCGACCGCCGCTTCACATACGAGGAAGCTCAGGAAGTGATCGAAACGGGCAAAGGCGACTACGCCGAGGAAATCCTCGAACTCGACCGTCTGGCCAAAATCCTGCGCAAGAAGCGTTTCGACACGGGCAGCGTGGACTTCAACCGCGAGGAAGTGCGCTTCGATATCGACGAAAAGGGACATCCCGTGAGCATATACTTCAAGGAATCAAAGGATGCCAACAAGCTTATCGAGGAATTCATGCTCCTGGCAAACAAGACCGTTGCCGAGCGTATTGGCCGCGTGCCCAAAGGCAAGAAAAAAGCCAAAGCTTTCGTATACCGCGTGCATGATCAGCCCGACGAGCAGAAGCTCATGGCTCTTGCCGATATGGCCCGTCGCTTCGGCTATCGCGTACGCACCCAAGGGACGCCCAAGGAAATAAACAATTCCCTGAACAAACTGATGCAGGACATAAAGGGCAAACCCGAAGAAGACCTGCTCACTCTGATGGCCCTGCGCTCCATGGCCAAAGCTGAATACTCTACCGACAACGTGGGCCACTACGGTCTGGGCTTCGACTACTATACCCACTTCACATCGCCAATCCGCCGCTATCCCGACATGATGGTGCACCGTCTGCTCGAGCGCTATCTCAACGGCGGACGCAGCGTAAATCTCGAGAAACTCGAGGAAAAATGCCGTCATTCCTCCGACCGCGAGCAGCTCGCCGCCAACGCCGAACGGGCATCCATCAAATACAAACAGGTCGAATACATGGGCGACCATCTCGGCGAAGTCTATACCGGTATGATTTCCGGCGTCACCGAATGGGGCCTTTACGTTGAACTTGACGACAACAAATGCGAGGGCCTCGTGCCCGTACGCGATCTGGCCGACGACTTTTACGACTTTGATCAGGAGAACTTCGCTCTGGTCGGCCGCAGACATAACAACCGCTATCGTCTGGGCGACAAGATCAAAGTGCAGGTGGCCCGCGCCGACCTGCGGACCAAACAGCTCGACTTCGTGATCGTCGACGAAAAGAATCCGCCGCGCACGCTCGATACTCTCGGACGGAAGCCTGGCAAGAAATCCGATTCCAAACCCGATGACAAGCGTCGTCGCCGCAAATCATCCCGCCGATGAACAAGGACATCATCGAACTCCAAGGGCTTCGCTACCGGGCATTCCACGGAGTGCTTCCGTCCGAGCGCGTCACAGGCAATGATTTCGAGGTCGACATCCGAATCGAGCTCAACGCCGCCGAGGCCATGGCCAACGACACCCTCGACTCCACCGTCGATTACGGAGCCCTCGTTGACATTGTCACGGCCCAGATGTCCGAACCTTCCGCACTGCTCGAACATGTAGCCGGCCGCATACGCCGGGCCATCTGTGAGGCCTGGCCTATTATCAGCGGCGGCTCCGTACGCGTATCCAAGCTCTCTCCGCCCATTCCGAGACAGATGCAGAGGGCGGCATTCACAACCGTATGGAGCGACTGACCGTCTGCATCTTAAACAACCCAACAACGCAACATCCTAACAACCAATCATGTCAAAAGAATATAAGCGCACTCTCATCACCACCGCACTGCCCTACACGAACGGGCCGGTGCACATCGGCCATCTGGCAGGCGTCTACGTTCCCGCCGATATTTACGCACGCTACCTCCGTCTGTGCGGCCGCCCCGTCACGCTCATAGGCGGCAGCGACGAACATGGCGTACCCATCACGCTCAAAGCCCGGCAGGAAGGCGTCACGCCACAGGACATCGTCGACCGCTACCATAAGCTCATCAAGGAATCCTTCGAAGGTCTGGGCATTTCTTTCGACATCTACAGCCGCACTACCTCCGCCATACACCACGACACGGCCTCGGCCTTCTTCCGTCGTCTGTACGACAAGGGCGAGTTCATCGAAAAGAGCTCCATGCAGCTCTACGATCCGGAAGCAGGGCAGTTCCTGGCCGACCGTTATGTGACGGGAGAATGTCCTCACTGCCACAACCCCAAGGCCTATGGCGACCAATGCGAGGCCTGCGGCACATCCCTCAACGCCACCGACCTCATCAATCCCAAGAGCGCCATCACAGGCGCCACCCCCGAGCTGCGCGAGACACGCCACTGGTTCCTCCCCCTGGACAAGTGGGAGCCCGCGTTGCGCCACTGGATTCTTGACGGACACAAGGAATGGCGCTCGAATGTCTACGGCCAGTGCAAGAGCTGGCTCGACATGGGGCTGCAGCCCCGCGCCGTGTCGCGCGACCTCTCGTGGGGCGTGCCCGTGCCGGTGGAAGGCGCCGAGGGCAAGGTGCTGTACGTCTGGTTCGATGCTCCCATCGGCTACATCTCCAACACCAAGGAGCTCTATCCCGACTCCTGGGAGCAGTGGTGGAAGGATCCCGAGACCCGCATCATCAACTTCATCGGCAAGGACAACATCG
>CAZBNM010000099.1:0-4613 GCA_964493495.1 uncultured Bacteroides sp. | reverse complement strand
GGCCTGGCAGAAGCGCATGATCTCGCGGTCGCTCTTGCCGCGGGGCGAGAAGTCGGAGCCGCCCTTGGCGCCGCCCATAGGCAGTGTGGTGAGGGCATTCTTGAATGTCTGCTCGAAGCCGAGGAACTTGAGGATGGAGAGATTGACGGAGGCGTGGAAACGGATGCCGCCCTTGTACGGGCCGATGGCGTTGTTGAACTGCACGCGATAGCCTATATTATTCTGTACTTCGCCCTTATCGTCGAGCCACGTTACACGGAAGGTGACGATACGATCGGGCTCGACCATACGTTCGATGATCTTATTGCGTTCGAATTCAGGGTGTGCGTTGTAGACGTCGGCTACGCTGAGAAGCACTTCGCGCACAGCCTGGAGATATTCTTTTTCACCGGGGTGCTTGGCCTCGAGGGAGGCCATGATCTGATTAATGTCCATATATGGTTATAGTTTAGGGTTTGGATAGAGCAAAGTTAAGGGTTAATTTTGTGCCGCGCAAGTTTTTTTAAAGGAATTTTTCGGGTGAAAACCGCAGATTTTTCGCACGCGACGGGCGCAAATCCGGGCTATTTTTACTAACTTTGTGCATAAAAGAAAAAATCATGACTCAACTGACAATAAACATCGAAGCAGTTAGGGCTAATTGGACTAATTGGTCCAATAAGTCTAATTGGTCCAATTGGACAAACCGAATCATCATATCATTTTCCTTTGCTCTTTTCATGGTTCTTTCCGCCGGGGCGCAGGGGCCGCTGGGAATCGACGGCGAGGAATCGACGTCGGTGGGCATTTTCATCAAGGACATACGGCCCGGGGCTGCGGAAGGGGAACGCGTGCTCATGGACTACAACTCGCAGATGGCGCTGACGCCGGCATCGGTGATGAAGGTCGTGACCACGGCAACGGCTCTGGAGACAATGGGTGCGGACCGGCGTTTGGAGACCCGTGTGGAGCTGCGCGGACGCCGCGCGGGAGCTACCTGGGAAGGCAATCTGCGCGTGATTGCATCGGGCGATCCGACGCTTGAAAGCGAGAACTTCAAGGAGAATACGGGCTTCTGCAAGGAGGTTCTCAACGGCCTGCAAAAGGCGGGAATCACACGCATTACGGGACGTATCGAGGTTGTGCAGTCGCTGAGCGATGCGGGCCCCATACTGCAATGGGAGTGCGAGGATATCGCATGGCCTTACGGCGCGGGGCTGTGGGGGCTGAACTGGAGGGACAACACCTTCACGCTTTCGCCGGCCACGGGCAAGACAAGTCCATATGTACCTGACCTGAAAATAGATATACGCAAGAGTGCGAGCGGCAACGACCTCGTACGCGGCGTGGCCAGCAATACGCTTGTGATCTACGCCCAGAATCCGCAAAACCGCAAGTGGGTGACCAAGAGCACTATGCCCGATCCCGCGGCCGTGTTCGAGGTGGAGCTTGAGAAAGCGTTGCGCGAGGGCGGCGTGGCGCTCGGCGGGAAGGACGTGAAGGATGCCGGCGCGGAGACGCTTGACGTGTGCGTGCACCGCTCGCCACGCACAGGCGAAATATTCAAGAGCCTGATGGTACGCTCGGACAATCTCTTTGCCGAGGGTATGCTGCGGGCCGCATGGCCGGGCATGACCCGCAAGAAAGCCATCGAGGCCGAAAAGGCCCTCTGGCAGGAGCGGGGCATCAACGCACGCTACACCATCATCAACGACGGCAGCGGCCTTACGCGTGCCAACCGCCTCTCGCCCCGCTTCCTGGCCGATATTCTGGAATGGATGGCCAAGTCGCCCAAGAGCAAGGAGTTCGCAGGCTATTTCCCCCGCGCGGGCAAGGACGGAACCATGAAGGGCTTCCTGGCCAAGAGCGAGCTTGAAGGCCTCGTGGCGCTCAAAACCGGCAGCGTGAGCTCGGTGCAGTGCTATGCGGGCTATATCCTCGACCGGGAGAGCGGCGAGCCGACGCACGTGGCCGTGATTATGGTGAACGGCTTTTTCTGTCCCCGCGCCCAGGTGCGAAAAGGCGCCGAACAGCTCTTGCTAAGACTATTTACTGATTCTGAAAACGAAGAAAAATAACACGTTATGGCTATGACGAACGATGCGGCCGCCCTGGTGCGACTGAATGTGGAAATGGAAGGGCTTCTGCGCGTGCTCGATGAGCGCGACCACCCGGAGGCGCTGGAGGCTCTGGTGCGCAAAGCCCGTGAGTATGAGGCAAAAGTGGAGGCTTTCGCAGATAGCCGCAGGGCCACGCCCCTGAAGGAGGCCGAGGCCGTGGCGCCGGAGATGGAGGACTCGTTCGAAGCCGTGGCCGATGACGCCCGGGAAGAGGCCGCCGAGGCTGACGCTCCGACAGCTGCTGAAGAGCCGCAAAACCCTGCTCCACAGCCGACAAAGCCCGAAAATCACAGAGCCCGTGTAGAGCTTCCGAAAGTCTTCTCGCTCAACGACCGATTCCGTTACACAAGCGAGCTTTTCGAGGGTAATACCAAGGCTTTCCATGACGCGCTGGAGGCGATGGGGGCAATGGCGGATTTCGCTGCTGCACTGGAATATATGCGCGACACCTTAGGCCTGGACCTGACGGACCCGGTGGCGAAGGAGTTCGCCGACCGCGTGGCTGCGAACATGCCGGCGTAAATCGCTATGGGACGAATATTTATCGTGCCTACTCCGGTGGGCAATCTGGAGGACATGAGCCCCCGGGCTATCGAGACGCTCCGGCGCGTGGGGCTGGTGCTTGCCGAGGATACGCGAACATCGGCCGTGCTGATGCGTCATTTCGACATCCGCACTCCCATGCAGGCCCACCATAAATTCAACGAACACGCCACCGTGGGACCTATTCTGGATCGCGTGGAGGGGGGCGAGGACATCGCTCTGGTGAGCGATGCCGGCACACCGGGCATTTCGGATCCGGGCTTCATGCTCGCACGCGAAGCGCGCCGGCGCGGCGTGGAGGTCGTGACTCTGCCGGGGCCCACGGCCTTTGTCCCTGCTTTGGTTAACTCGGGACTGCCCTGCGACCGATTCTTTTTCGAGGGTTTTCTGCCACCCAAAAAAGGTCGCGCAAGCCGCCTGCAGGAGCTTGCGGGACTGGGGGTTACGTTTGTAATCTATGAATCGCCGCTGCGTCTTGCACGAACCCTTGGAGAGCTGGCGGACGTGTGCGGCGGGGAGCGCCAGGCAGCCGTGTGCCGGGAAATCTCGAAACTGCATGAAGAGACGCGCCGCGGAACGCTTGACGAGCTGAAAAGTCATTTCACCGCGAACCAGGCACGGGGAGAGATTGTTATAGTTGTGGGTGGAGCCGACACCGCGTCCCGCGGAGAAAAGCGGCATCGCAATAAATATCGTCCGGAGGGCTTTGAGGCCGAGGACAGCATAGACAATAACAATTAACTGAACCATACACGTTTAACTAACACGAGACTATTATGAAAAGGACTCTTCTGATAGTGCTGACAGCCGCCACACTGGGTCTGGCAGGCACGGGATGCTCCGACAAAAAGGCTCAGCAGCTTAAAGAAGCTCAGGAGCTCAACAACGCCACACGTGAACAGCTGGCAACGGCCGTGGCTGATCGCGATCAGCTGCTGGAACTGATGAATGACATCAGCGATGATATGCAGAAAATCAAGCAGATCGAGGGTGTGATGACCAATCCGGGCGTGCAGGAAACACCTGACCGTCAGGCACAGCTGCGCAACGACTTTCAGGCTCTGCAGCAGACACTTCAGGAACGTCGCGCACGTCTGGAGGAACTGGAAAAGAAGCTCAACGACTCGAATCTGACAAGCGCCAACCTGCGCAAGACCATTCAGTCGCTTCGCACGCAAATCGATGAACAGCAGGCTGAAATCACACAACTGCGCGCATCCCTTGGCGAGGCACGCGAACGTATCGGACAGCTCGACGCAGCCGTAGATTCGCTGAACACAACCGTAACGGAAGTAACCGAAGCACGCGACAAGGCCGAGGAAGAGAATGTAAACCTCAACAACGAACTGAACCTCTGCTATTACGCTATCGGTAGCGCGGGCGAACTGAAAGAACATAAGATTCTGGAAGGCGGCTTCCTGCGCAAGACCAAGATCATGAAGGGCGACTTCGACCAGAATTTCTTCACTGCAGCCGACAAGCGCACCCTCACGACCATCGACCTCAACTCCAAGAAGGCTGAAGTGGTGACGAATCAGCCGGCTGACTCCTACACCATCGAGGAGCGCAACGGCCGCAAGATCCTTCGCATCACTGATCCGGCAAAATTCTGGAGCCTCTCCAACTATCTGGTTGTGAAGATCGATTAAACAAAACAGTACAACATACAAAAATAGGCAGACCGCGTGCGGCCTGCCTATTTTCTTCGCCTGCGGCTCGGCTGAACGCAGTCGTGCGGGCGTCTCACGACGCCCGCTGAGGGACGGTTAGCCTTCGCCTACGGCTCGGCTGAACGCAGTCGTGCGGGCGTCTCACGACGCCCCCTGCGGGACGGTTAGCCTTCGCCTGCGGCTCGGCTGAACGCAGTCGTGCGGGCGTCTCACGACGCCCCCTGCGGGACGGTTAGCCTTCGCCTGCGGCTCGGCTGAACGCAGTCGTGCGGGCGTCTCACGACGCCCCCTGCGGGACGGT
>CAZBNM010000098.1:0-4721 GCA_964493495.1 uncultured Bacteroides sp. | reverse complement strand
TTCTCTACATGGCCCGCGAACTCTTCGGCGAGCACACGCAGATCCGCCTGCGTCCAAGCTACTTCCCCTTCACCGAACCTTCGGCCGAAATGGACATTTCCTGCAACATCTGCGGCGGCAAAGGCTGCGCTTTCTGCAAAGGCACGGGCTGGGTGGAAATCCTGGGGTGCGGAATGGTGGATCCCAACGTGCTCGAAGCATGCGGAATCGACTCGAAGGTCTACTCCGGCTTCGCTCTCGGCATGGGCATCGAGCGCATAACCAATCTCAAATACCGCGTCAACGACCTGCGTCTTTTCTCGGAGAACGATGTGCGTTTCCTCGACGAATTCACCTCAACCCACGCCTGACCGGACGCCGGAATATCCGCTCTCACCCACATGAAAGTTGCCGAGCGATACGCCGGGGTGCTTGAAGAGTTCGAGCGCGAGATGCCCGTAGTGGACACCGAACTTAACTTCGAAAATCCATATCAGCTTCTTGTGGCCGTGATTCTCTCGGCCCAGTGCACCGACAAGCGGGTGAACGAGTACACGCCGGACTTTTTCAGGGCCTTTCCCACTCCGCAAGCACTTGCCGAGGCCGAAGTCCCCGAAGTCTACGAGTACATCAAAAGCATATCTTACCCCAACAACAAGGCCAAGGCCCTCGTAGGCATGGCCCGCAAGCTTGTGGATGACTTCGGAGGCGAGGTGCCGGAAGATATGGAAGCTCTTATTTCGCTTCCGGGCGTAGGCCGCAAGACAGCCAACGTGATCCGAGCCGTAGTGTTCGGGCGCGCGGCCATGGCCGTAGACACGCATGTTTTCCGCGTTTCGGAACGGCTGGGACTAACCACCCGTTCCAAGAACCCGCTTACTACGGAAATGGCCCTGATGAAGCATATTCCCGAGCATCTCGTGCCGAAAGCCCACCACTGGCTCATCCTCCACGGACGCTATGTGTGCAAGTCGCGCAAGCCCGAATGCGAAAAATGCTTCCTTGCCCGATATTGCCGCAAGCACGAGCGCGACGCTGCAGCCCGCAGGCGCGCCGAAGCCAAGAGCGCCGCAGCTGCAGAGGGCGCATCCTCCACTGAAAAACAGTAATGGGAGACAATCTTATAATCTTTATAATAGAAATCTTAGGCACAATCGCCTTTGCTATCTCCGGCATACGCCTGGCCGCCGCCAAGAGCTTCGACTGGTTCGGGGCTTACGTCATCGGCCTTGTCACAGCCATCGGAGGGGGCACACTGCGCGACCTGCTCCTCGACATTCCCGTCTTCTGGATGCAGTCGGGGATGTATCTTGCTGTCACGGGCCTGTCCCTTGCCACGGTAATCATCTTCCGGCGCGCATTGGTCAAGGGCATGCGCACCCTGTTCATATTCGACGCTATCGGTCTGGCACTGTTCGTCGTGGTGGGTATCGAGAAAACCCTGGCAACATCCTATCCGATGTGGGTTGCCGTAGTCATGGGCATAACCACAGGCTCCTTCGGCGGTGTGCTCCGCGATATACTCATCAATGAGGAACCTCTATTTTTCCGCAAGGACATTTATGCCACGGCATGTCTGGCCGGGGGGATCGTCTACTGGGTCGCTTCCCTTGTGCCGGGCATAGCGTCCTGGATTCCACAGCTTGGCTGTGCGGCAACGGTCATCGGGCTGCGGGTACTTGCATTCCATTTCGGCTGGTCACTCCCTATTCTTAAAGTCGATCCCGCAGATCTGCCTGAAAAATGAAAGCCTGCAAAGACAACCGATATCTGCAGTTTGTGAAATACTGTATGGTGGGCGTGCTCAATACGCTCGTAACCTTCGGTGTCATATACATCTGCAAGTCTTTTCTGGGACTGAATCTCTACGTGTGCAATGCCCTCGGCTATATTGCGGGGCTCATCAACTCTTTCGTATGCAACAAGCAGTGGGTTTTCCATAGCTCGGGAGGCTACCGCAGGGAAGCGCTTGTCTTCGTCCTTGGCTTTCTTCTTTGCTATGGAGTGCAGCTGCTCACGGTGTGGCTCATCAACTCGTCGCCTCTGGGTCCGACGGTCTATAACCTTACACCCCGCATTGCCATCTCCGGCTACGGTATAGCTACGCTTGCCGGCAATATCGTCTACACGATAGCCAACTTCATCTACAATAAATTCGTCACGTTCCGCTAATTAGCCGAATGCCAGCGGCGATAGGCGTATCCGAGCATTTCGAAGGCCGCGCGGTCGAGCTCCTCGCGCATCTCGGGGGCGGCAATGGAAATGAGCATGCGGGCGCGGTCAATCATATTGCGGCCACGCAGGTTCACGGCTCCATACTCGGTCACGACCCAGTTGGTCTGGAATCGCGTCGTCACGACCCCGGCTCCCGGCGTGAGCGTGGGCTTTATCTTGCTCACGCCCTTGGATGTCGTGGACAGCATGGCAATAAATGACTGTCCACCCACGCTGCGCGAGGATCCGTAGACAAAGTCCTGCTGGCCTCCGACGCCCGAGAAAATGCGGGTGCCTATGGAGTCGGCACATACCTGTCCCGAAAGATCTATCTCCAGTGCAGAATTAATTGCCGCCATATTATGGTTCTGCGCTATAACGAAAGGATCGTTCACCCATGCTATATCGCGGAACAGTATGGACCGGTTGCGGTCGATATAGTCGTAGAGCCTGCGTGTGCCCAGCGCAAGCGAGGCCACCGAGCGCCCGGGCTCGACCTGCTTGCGGGAATTATCCACCACACCCGTCTCGATGAGTTCAATCATGCCGTCGGTCATGGCCTCGGTGTGAAGTCCCAGATGCTGATGGCCCTTCAGGGAGTGAAGCACGGCGTTGGGAATAGCACCGATACCGATCTGGAGCACTGCGCCATCGGGCACATGCTCGGCAATATGGCGCCCAATTGCAAGCTCGCGCTCAGTGGGCTCGAGGTCGGGAGTCTCGGCCAGGGGGTCGTGCACCTCCACCAAGGCGTCGATACGCGAAATGTGTATGACCGAGTCGCCATAGGTGAAAGGCATCAGAGGGTTTATCTGCGCAATGATTACCTTGGCGCACTCGATGGCTGCCGGTGTGAGGTCCGACGACACCCCGCAACTTACAAAGCCATTCTCATCGGGCAAGGAACAATTAATCAGAGCTACATCAAGCTTTATCGATCCTTCGCGGAAGAGCTGCGGAACCTGGCCAAAGAAGCGCGGCGTGGTCGTGGCATAGCCTTGATTGACCCATCCGCGCACGGCGTTGGACACGAAAAAAGAATCTATGAGAAAAGAATCCTTCAGGGCCGGGTCGCACAGCGGCGAAACACGGCGTCCGAGAGCAAAGGCATTGTATAGAATCACGTCGCGCAGCTCGCCTCCTCTACGTGCCAAAGCCGCTACAAGCGCCTCGGGAATGGACGAACTACCCTGTACAAAAACATGATCGCCGCTCTTTATCAGCTTCACCGCTTCGTCGGCACTGGTATAGGTATTGATTTTCATGGTTCAGGTGGATAGACAAAGTTAAGAATTTATTTCCAATCCACCAAAATTCACATTTATCAATCCACGTGAGCAAGACACACGCCCAACCGTCGCGCTAACTTTGTAGGTGCAGAGGGGAATTTTCCCAGAAGCCTTGAAACACCTTAAAATCCGAAACCCTATGGCAACGATAATTGCAGTGGTCTGCGTGCTGGCCTGGATGAGCGCCACCGTGGATGAATGAACCAAATGCACCCGCAAACTATTCTACTATTAGAAACAATTGTAGATTAGACAAATGAAACAGAACACGACTTTTACAAATGACGGACGCGACGAGCTGCGCCGGCGACTTACGCCCCTACAGTGGGAAGTGACGCAGAACGGAGCCACGGAGCCTCCGTTTTTCAACAAATATGACCATGAGTTCCGGCCGGGGATATACGTGGACGTCACCGACGGTACGCCTCTTTTCGCATCATCGCGAAAGTATAATTCAGGATGCGGCTGGCCCGCTTTCACCAAGCCTATCGCACCCGAGCTTATAACCGAACATGAGGACAGATCGCTAAGCCGTGTACGCACGGAAGTCCGCTCCGCATCGAGCGGGGCGCATCTTGGCCATGTATTTCCCGACGGGCCCATCGAAAGCGGCGGGCTGCGCTACTGCATCAACTCAGCCTCGTTGCGCTTCATCCCCCTCGAATCAATGTCCGCCGCCGGCTACGCCCCCTTCATTCCCCTGGTGGAGGCTGAAGACTAATCTCTTGCTGCTTTGATTTCAGCATTGATTTCCTCTAACGACATTGGTGCTACGCCCGAATCTGCCAGAGACTGACGCATCGCGTCAAAGGCATTTATAGCCTTTTGACGGACTATATCGGTGCTGTCCGCACGAATCTCAAATGGAATTCTCTTCTCCCTGACCACCGCTTTCATAAAGATATTGAACGCAGAGGTTGCACTGATTCCAAATGCTTCACACAAGGAATCAAATTTCTTCTTAAGAGTCTGATCAACCCTAATTGATATTGTTGCTTGCGACATAATACTACGATTTGTAATGCAAAGTTAATCATCCTGCAGTACAAAAACAAGCTTTTACATGAATATTTCATCAGAAAAAGATTATAGTAGTATTGTAGACGATGAACAATAATCTTCTATATCGACGAATCGAAAGAGGGAGCAACATATAACGATAATATGATGCTCCCTCTAATATTTTGAGCGGCAAACGAGGCTCGAACTCGCGACCCTCAGCTTGGGAAGCTGATGCTC
>CAZBNM010000097.1:0-4724 GCA_964493495.1 uncultured Bacteroides sp. | reverse complement strand
CATGATCGACGCAACCCGTGGCATCGAGGCGCAGGACGTGAACATCTTCTCACTCATCCAGAAGAATAAGAAAGGCCTCGTGGTCGTCGTCAACAAGTGGGACCTCGTCGAGGACAAGTCCACGGCTGCCATCAAACACTACGAGACAGCAATCCGCGAGCGCTTCGCCCCCTTCACCGACTTCCCCATCATCTTCACCTCCGCACTCACAAAACAGCGCATCTTCAAGGTGATCGAAACAGCCGTACAGGTCTATGAAAACCGCCGCCGTGTCATCCCCACTTCCCAGCTGAATACCGTCCTGCAGGAGGACATCAACGCCTATCCACCGCCAAGCAACAAAGGTAAGTTTATCAAGATCAAATACATCACCATGCTGAAAGGCGCACAGGTGCCCACCTTCATCTTCTTCTGCAACCTCCCGCAGTGGGTTAAGGAGCCATACCGCCGCTATCTCGAAAACAAGATTCGCGAGCACTGGGACTTCAAAGGAACACCCATCAACCTTTTCATGCGCGATAAATAAACTCACTTTCAACCTTTAACCATTCTCTCCTCCAATACTATGCAGACATTCGAAGAACTGGGTGTGCGCGACGACCTTCTCCGCGGCATCCGCGAAATGGGATTCGAGAATCCCATGCCCGTTCAGGAGAAGGTAATCCCCGTGCTGCTCGACGGCGACCACGATCTCGTGGCTCTCGCCCAGACCGGCACGGGCAAGACCGCGGCTTTCGGCCTCCCCGTAATCCAGCGTATCGACACGGCCCGCAACGTCCCCCAGGCCCTGATTCTCGCTCCCACGCGCGAACTTTGCCTCCAGATTGCAGGCGACCTCGCCGACTTCTCCAAATACACCCCCGACCTGGCCGTGCTCCCCGTCTATGGCGGCTCGAGCATCGAAAGCCAGATCCGCGCCCTCCGCAAGGGTGTCCAGATCATTGTGGCTACGCCCGGACGTCTCATCGACCTCATCAACCGAGGCGTCGTAAAGCTTGCCGATGTCCACACCGTCGTGCTCGATGAGGCCGACGAGATGCTAAACATGGGCTTCGTTGATTCCATCAACGACATCCTCGCACACGTCCCCGACGACCGCAAGATGCTCCTCTTCTCGGCCACCATGCCCGCCGAAGTCGCAAAGATTGCAAAACGCTTCATGCATGAGCCCGAGGAAATCGTCATAGGCACTCGAAACGAAGGTGCAAAGAACGTCCGCCATATCTACTACATGGTCAACGCGCGCGACAAGTATCTCGCCCTCAAACGCATTGCCGACGACACCCCCAATATCTACGCAATCATCTTCTGCCGCACACGCCGCGACACGCAGGAAATAGCCGACCGCCTCATTCAGGACGGATACAACGCCGATGCCCTCCACGGCGATCTCTCCCAGCAGCAGCGCGACATCGTGATGAAGAAATTCCGCGACCGCGTCATCACCCTGCTGGTGGCCACCGACGTGGCCGCCCGAGGACTCGACGTGGACGACCTCACCCACGTCATCAATTTCGGTCTGCCCGATGATACGGCCGTCTATACCCACCGTTCCGGCCGTACCGGCCGAGCCGGAAAGACCGGCGTTTCCGTGGCCATTATCCACTCACGCGAGAAAGGGCGCCTGCGCGAAATCGAACGCATCATAGGCAAGAAATTCGAGCGTAAGGAAGTCCCCACTCCCGAGCACATCATAGAAAAGCAGCTTTATAACCTCGCCGACCGTCTCGAGCGTGTCGAAGTCAATGAGGAAGAAATCGGCAAGTATCTCCCCGGCGTAGCTCGTAAGCTCTCCTGGCTCACGACCGAAGACCTCCTCAAGCGCGTCCTTTCCCTCGAGTTCAACCGACTCCTTAACTACTATAAGGACGCGCCCAACATCGACTTCATCGATGAAAAGCCCCGTAAAGAGCGAAAGGAACGCCACGAACGCCCCGCGTCCGACAAGGACAAGGACCGCCGCACTGCCGAACCCGGAATGGAGCGCATATACGTCTCCGCAGGTAAGGCCGACGGCTTCTTCGCCGGCAACCTCATCGACATGCTCAATAAGCTCGTAGAAGGCAAGCGCGTCGATGTAGGCCGTATCGACCTCATGCCCTCCTATTCCCTCTTCGATGTCAGCAAGGCCGATGCTAAACGCGTGGTCCGTGCTCTCAAGGGTGCCGAGTTCTATGGCAAACGCATCTTCTCCGAAATTGCCGATAAGGACAAGGACTATAACCACAGCTCCGAACGCAAGGCCAAGACTCCTAAGAAATACACGAAATGACCCCCCTCAAACGCTCAGTTTTATGCGCTGTCCTCGCCTCGGCTGCACTTGCAGCCCCGGCTCGGACGGCGCTCGACTTTTTCACCGACATGCCCCTAAGCGTTTTCGGACTCCTGTCCCGCACAACCCGTCAGGACATGATCGACTATTACAACGCCGGACTCCCCACTCCTTCCGATAACCTCTACGGCGGCAAGTCGCGGATTTTGCGTGTTTCCTACAATAGCATCGACTTTCTCGCAAGCGCCAATTCAACGGTTACGCTTGCCATTCTCCCCGCCGGCAATGACACCGTCCTTGCGCTTATCGAAACCATGCGCACGCCCACTCCGGATTCATCCCTTTCATTCTTTCGCGCATCCGACTGGTCGCGCCTCGACGTTGACACCCCCGGACTCCGCGACTTCCTTACCCCCGAAGGGCGTAAAGCACGCCTCACATCGGCCGATTTCCCCGAAATGAGCTTCTCCACCGTTGAATTCGACCCCGAGACTTCTGAATTCATTTTCCGCGACCGCACGGCACAGCATTATGCTCTCCCCGATGGCTCCCCGGTGGAATATCGGTCACTCATCTATCTGCAGCCGCAGATATCCCGCGTTCTGCGAGGAACCCGACTTGTGGAGAATAAGAAATGAACACAGCCCCTGTTTCCGAAAAAAAGACTGCCCTTTCCCTCTCGCAGCTCACTTCGCGCCTGGCCACGGCAATCTCGCTTGCACCGGGAATAAACGATGTTTGGGTCGTGGGCGAAACGTCCGACCTGCGCCTCGCACGTGGACACTGCTACATGGAGCTTCTCGAAAAGGACGCCTCAGGAACCCAGCTCGCAAAGATGAGGGCCATGATATGGGCGCGCGACTATACACGCATCTCCAAGGAATTCGAACTCCTCACAGGAGCCACCCTCCGGTCCGACATGAAGATAATGGCGCGCGTACGCACCACTTTCCATCCGCTCTTCGGCCTGAGCCTCACCATCACCGACATCGATCCCGAATATACCGTCGGCGACCTCGTGCGACGTCGCAACGAGATTCTCGCGCGCCTGCAGCGCGAAGGCGTCTACGACCTTAACCGCACACTCCCTTGGCCCGTTCCGGCCCTGCGCATTGCAGTCGTCTCCGCAGCCGGAGCAGCCGGATATGGCGACTTCGTCCGTCAGCTATATTCCGATCCCTCGCGCTTTCGTTTCTCCCTCAAACTCTTCGAAGCACCCATGCAGGGCGCGCAGACCTCTCCCGGAGTTGTTGCAGCCTTGGAGAGCATTGCAGACTCGGCCGATGACTTCGACTGCGTGGTCATAATCCGCGGCGGAGGCGCCGTTGCAGATCTTGTAGCATTCGACGATTATAATCTCGCCTCCCACGTCGCGCAGTTCCCCTTGCCCGTTATAGTCGGTATTGGACATGACCGCGACGTCTGTGCCCTCGACTATGTAGCCGCCATAAGCGCACGCACCCCGACAGCAGCCGCCGAGACACTCGTCGACATGGCCCGACGCGAACTCGGACATCTCTACGAGCTTGCAAACGCCATCACGCGCACCGCCTCCGATAGCATCCACGCCGAGACCACACGCCTCGCACGCATTGCAGGAGCCCTCCCTATTATGGCACATTCCACAATCGATCGCGCACGCATGCGAGTAGGCGAGCAGACACTCACACGCCTGGCCGACTATGCCCGCGCATCAATCGCCAGACGCAGCGACCGTCTCCGCGCCATCTCCGACACCCTCGAAGCACTAAGCCCCGAAGCGACACTCCGCCGAGGCTTCTCAATCACGCGCCTGCGCGGACAAGCCCTCACCGATGCCGCACAGCTCACCCACAACGACATCATAGAAACCACCCTCGCCCAAGGTATAGTTTACTCAACCGTCAAGAAAAACGAAGCACAATGAAATACGCCGAAGCAATCGCTGAACTCGAGAACATCCTCAACTCAATGCGCTCCGAAAACAGCGACATCGACACCCTCACAGCCCGCACAAAGCGCGCCGTAGAGCTCCTGAACGAATGTCGCTCGCGCCTCACAGCCACCGAAGAAGAACTCGAAACCATCCTCACCACCCTCACCCCCAAAGACAACCAATAACCTCGCCTGTAGGGACATGCCTCTGGCATGTCTTCAAAGGAAATATTTGAATTTGCGAAGGAGCTTCAGCTCCGCCATCACCCCCTGTAGGGACATGCCTTTGGCATGTCTGCAATGAGGAAAATCCAATTGTCATATTGTCAGTTTGTCAATATGTCATATTGTCCTCCCCGATTCCCCACGATAAATCACGATTAATCAGGCTAAATCACGATAAATCATGAAAATCTCCTTCCCCCCTCGCGGGCGGCCACAAAAAAACCGCCGCAAGTCCTCGCCTGGAGGATTTGCGGCGGCTCGTTCAGGGGCGGTTACCTACTTTTCCACTTTCGCAGTATCATCGGCGTAGTCA
>CAZBNM010000096.1:0-4779 GCA_964493495.1 uncultured Bacteroides sp. | reverse complement strand
TTCCTGATAGATGAGTTTCCTATTTCCTCGAGCATCTTGGCGTCCGCCAGGAGCTTCTCGGCCTCGGCATCCTCCTTGGCGCGCACGGCATAGGTCCCGAACTTATTGATGCTCTGGGGCGTGAGACCCAGATGGCCCATCACGGGGATACCGGCGGAGAGAATGCGTTCGATGCTCTCGCGTATTTCAGAGCCGCCTTCCATTTTCACGGCCTCGGCGTGGCTTTCCTTCATGATGCGGATGGCCGAGTTGAGCGCTTCGATGGGATTGCCCTGATATGATCCGAAAGGCATGTCGCACACAACGAGGGCGCGGTTGGTGCCCTTGATCACGCTCTTGGCGTGGTATATCATCTGATCAAGGGTCATGGGCAGCGTGGTCATGTTGCCGGCCATGACGTTGGAGGCGGAGTCGCCCACCAGAATTACGTCCATCCCGGCTTCGTCGATAAGCTTGGCCATGGAGTAGTCGTAGGCGGTGAGCATGGCGATCTTCTCGCCCCGGGCTTTCATTTCGATAAGGCGCTTGGTGGTGACTTTGCGCTGATTGTCAACGGTATTGGTAGACATGATTGAAAATGAGAGTTTAAAAAATCACGACAAAGGTACAAAAAATATTGAAATAACGGATGGTTAAAGTCAGAAGTAGGTATATTTCATTCCTATATGTTTATCAATTAAATGCCATATATAAATCCTCAATTGATCTATCAGGATAGCACTGAAGGATATCAGGAGTATTATACCGGACAATTCTGCAATACACAGTAACCCGCTTGTTGAATTCCATACATGCATGGTTCCGGTTTTCATTATCATTCCTTTGCAAGCCCAATGCAGAAGTAGTATCGCTAAACTTGATGCGCCCAGCCAATTTATAAATCTACTTTTGAGCTTGAGTTTATAAAAGAACATGAACATGCTGAAAGACTGCAAGAGAACAATGGGCGAAGTATACAGGAAAATTTTTGAATAAATCTCAACGAAGTCGAATGAAACGGAGAAGTACCAGATCATCACATCTACCGCGATAAGACTAATCCATAGCATCAACCAGAAATTCTTACTGCGCTTAAGAATGCATTCCGAACAGTGAACCTTTAAATATCTGACCCACGTGTACAAAAAGATTAAAAATGTGGCTGAAAAACCTGAAAGAAAAGTTCCTCCGTTTCCGGAGCAGCCGTTAAACGCATATCCAAACAACATGACTAATAAAAACATAGTGCAAGTCAATTTCTTTGTCCGCTCCTTGGTGTTATTGGAAATAAACGAGTTTATAAACGGAGATATAAGATATAACACAATATATGCCGGAATAAACCATCCGGGGAAAAGACTATGGATTAAATATTTGGGCAATCCGGCCAGCGGAATCGCATCATCTAAGAGAAAGAATGTAAGGACATAATCCACGATTGCAAAAAAGAGGCATTGGAACGCTAAATTCATAAGTCCTTTTGTGGATGCATGAATTTCAAACCAGGCGCTGATAATCACAAATATATCCACACAAACTACGAACAGCGACATAAACGCCGTCAACGTAATTGATTGAACCGGATTCTCTGCTAACTCTTGACCGTATGGCATGCCGATAATCAAGCCGATCATGTGCGTCCCAATAATAAATGAGATTGAAAGAAACCGTGCTAATTCTACACCTGAATGTCGGTCGCGTGTGATTGATGGTACTGCCATTTATGGTCTGTTTAAAAATATGCAAGATCTGCGGATTGGTGCAATCTACGCTACATGCTTGCAGGAACTTGTCCGGACAAAATCGTACTTCAGGCCGAAACTTGCACGGGAATGCCTGTCGCAGCCTCTATCCGTCGGCCGACGGCGCGGAGCTCCTCTGCGTCAATGCGTTCGAGCGATTGTTCGGGTGTGCGCCGGTCGATAGTGTAGATCATTATCTCCCGGGGGCGGATGCGGCGGTAGGCATCGATCAGAGCCTCGATTTCCGCGTCGGTAGTATTGTCTACGCGCTCGCCATTGTGGCTTCCGCGGGTGAGCATGGTCTGCACGATGGCCGTGCCGGCAAAACGCTCGAGCTGCGGAATCAGTTTCGCCACGCTGAAAGCCGGCGACGTGGGGCGGTCGAGGGCCTGCATCGTGGCATCGACCGCGCTGTCGAGCTTAAGGATGTTGTTGTCGACGCGTTCGAGCGCACGGCACACATCCGCGCGGTGAAGCTGCGTGGAATTGGCCAGCACGCTGATTTTCACATCCGGGAAAAATTCGTCGCGAGCCGCGATGGTGTCGTCGATGATGCCCTCGAACTCGGGGTGCACCGTAGGCTCGCCGTTGCCCGAGAAGGTGATTACGTCCAGGCCTTCGCCTTTGGCGCGCATGTCGGCGAGTTTTTCGCGCAGCAGGCGGCGCACTTCCTCGCGCGGAGGAAGCCCGGCACGCCCCGGCCCCTGGGCATTGAAGCCCGCCTCGCAGTAGAGGCAGTCGAAGGTGCATACTTTGCCGTCGGCAGGCGAGAGATTCACGCCCAGGCTCGTGCCCAGGCGCCGCGAATGTATGGGGCCGAAGATGGTGGAGTGGAAGAGTATGGTCTGCATCAGAGTTTGCGTGTGAAAAGACGTGAAGCCGCGGCCACGGCGGCGGCAAGCATCAATATTACGAGCACCACGGCCACCAGGTCGGGCCACGGCGCCAGGCGCACGGGGTAGGCCGACGTGGAGAGTAGCGAAGGATCGCCCGAGAGCTTCACCCAACCGAAGTGCTCCTGCCCGAGTGCAAGCAGCGAGCCAAGCACAATGCCTATGGCTCCACCGGCCAGGGAGATAAGCGCGCCTTCCCAGCGGAAGACGGCCGCCGTGAGCGAGGCGGGAGCTCCGAGAGCCCGGAGCGTGGACGCATCGTCGCGCTTCTCGATTACGAGCAGCGACAGCGTGGAGAGTATGTTGAAGGCCGCGATGAGCAGTATGGCTATGAGCATGGCAAATGTGAGCCACTTTTCGATGGCAATCATGCGGAAGGCCGCTTCCTGCTGGCGCAGGCGATCGCTGATGGTGAAATCCTCGCCGAGAATGCGGCCGATGGCTTTTGCTCCGTCGCTGACCCGCGTTCCGGGCACGAGCCTGATTTCAATAGCCGAGGCCTCGCCCCCGCTGTATTCCAGCAGTTGCCGTGCTTCCGCAAGCGGGACTATCACGTGGTCGGCATCGTATTCCGGTTGCTCGATGCGGAAAACACCGGCCACTGTAAAGTCCGCGCGGCGATATGCAGCCGCCGGATTAGCGGGGTTCAGGCGCCCGCGGCGGCGGGGCACATACAGCTCGGCCGTAGATTCGAGGCCGGGCCGCAGCCCCGTCTCGATGGCCACACCCACGGCAATGTGCATGGGTGGAGGGCAATCCTCCGGCACCGTGCCGGGCCCGATAACCGCTCCGTCGATAACCGTGCCGTTCACGCCCACAACCTCCGGATAGGCCCTTTCGTCCACGCCTTTGATTACGACAGGCATCTGTCCTGCGGGAGCCACCAGCAGGGCCCTTTCCTCGAGCACGGCTGTCGCGGCGGCTACTTCGGGGAGCTTCTCGAGCTCGCGGGCCAGCGAATCGGCCTGTGCAACCACCTTTCCCTCCGCGGGCGAGGCCTTCAGCTCCGGATCGAGCGCGCTAAGGTGCGAGGCCGCCAGATCATTGAAGCCGTTGAATACCGAAAGGACAATAACGATAGCCGCCGTGGCAACGGCAACTCCGCACAGCGAGATGAGGGAGATGACATTGACGGCGTTATGCGATTTCTTGGCGCGCAGATAGCGCAGTGCGATGCGGAGTGCGAGCAAGGATAGCGGGCGGATCAGTCCTCCTTGAGGAGATGGTCGATTTTATCGACGTAGTCCAGCGAGTCGTCGATATAGAACTGGAGTTCCGGCGTTTTGCGTATCTGGAAGCGCACGCGCTGCGCCAGCTCGTAGCGGATGGTCTTGGCCGAGGCCGTGATGCTCTGCAGCATTTCCTGAGCCTTGTCGGAGGGGAACACCGAGAGGTAGGCTTTGGCCACGGAGAGATCCGGGCTTACGCGTACGGTGCTTACCGAGACGATCGTGCCGCGGGTCTTGGCCGTCTGCTGACGGAATATTTCGCTGAGTTCCTTCTGGAGGAGGCGTGCTATTTTGGCTTGTCGTGTAGTTTCCATAATTGAAAGTGGTTTTAAATATCGGTTGTCGCTGATATAAACGCATGAGGGGCGTCTTTAGTTCCGGACGCTGCCCTCATGTGTTGTTTTGCGGCCGATATCGCCCTGCGGACTCACTTGCCCTCCACCAGACTCATGCCCTTGCGCAGGGCTTCCTCGTTCAGCGGCAGCAGGTGGTGATGGCGTTCGGGCAGTGTCTTGCGCAGACCGCGGATCACGGCGTCGAAGCTCACCACCGGACGCACCGACAGCAGCGCGCCCAGAAGTATCATGTTGTAGGTCTTGGCGTTTTTCATCTCGAAGGTGGCCTCCATCGCTTCTACGGGCACGATGCGTATGTCCGTGCGGGTCGGCGCACGGTGGATGCCGTAGGGGTCGTAGATCAGCGTGCCTCCGGGTCTCACGCGGCTCTCGAACTTGTCGAGGCTCTGCTGGTTGAGGATCACGGCCGTGTCGTATGAGTCGAGCACGGGCGAGGAGATGCGCGAGTCGGAGAGAATCACCGTCACGTTGGCTGTGCCGCCGCGCTGCTCGGGGCCGTACGACGGCATCCACGATACTTCCAGATTGTCCATAAGGCCGGCATAGGCCAGTATCTTGCCCATCGAAAGGACTCCCTGGC
>CAZBNM010000095.1:0-4985 GCA_964493495.1 uncultured Bacteroides sp. | reverse complement strand
CGGTGTTGCGGTATTCGTCGATGATGGGAGCGGTGAGCTCGATGTATTTGTGGTCGACAAATCCGCCTGGGCCCATTGTGAAACCGAAGAGACGGCTGTCGCGGTTGATTTTCTTGATGCCGTCGAAGAGACCGCAGATTACGTTGTGTCCGCCGGGGGCCTGACCGCCTGACAGTATTACGCCGACGTTAATGGGCTTGCCGGGAACGGGGTTGTGGTTCTTTTCGAAACGGAGTTCGGGGAGTCCGTAAGTGTTGGGGAAGAGGGCCCGGATGGCATCCTGATCGGCAACCGATTCCGTGGGACGGCCTTCAACGGCTTTGACGGGTGCTGTCAGCACAATGGGAAGTTTGGGCTGATAAGCTGCACGAGCTTTTTGCAATGCGCTTTTTTTCATCTGTGTATGGTAGGAATGTATATTGAATTGGCTTGGTCGAAATATACATGAGCACGCCTAAAGGCACGACGCTCATTTTTCGGCACACAAAGATAATAATTTTCTTGCAAACAGCCTTTATGAGGAGCGGAAAATGATGTTAAATATTATTGTCCGCTGTGTCCGCCTGCTCCGGCTCCAGAGGCAACCGGTTCATCTCTTCGATATAGTCGAGGATAGCATCGCGTCCGCGCTTGTCCTCACTCGATGTGCGGAAAACGGGCGGGAGCTCCTCCCACCGTTCCAGAAGTGCCGCCAGATAGTCGGAGGTCAGTTTCTTTGCCGCGCCGGACGTCAGCTTGTCCAGTTTGGTGAAAACGATACTGAAAGGTATACCGTTCTCTCCCAGCCAGTCCATGAATTCAAGGTCGATTTTCTGAGGTTTATGTCGGGAATCGATCAGCACAAACAGATTCGTCATCTCCTTGCGCCGTCCCACATAGCCCTTGATCATCTTTTCGAGACGTTCTCTGTCGGCCTTGCTTCGGGCAGCATAGCCGTACCCGGGTAAATCCACGATCCACCACGAGTCATTCACCAGAAAATAGTTTATCAGCATCGTCTTGCCGGGTTTCGACGATGTCATCGCCAGAGCCTTCTGACCTGTCAGCATGTTTATGAGTGATGATTTGCCAACATTCGAACGGCCTATGAAAGCATACTCATGCCGCGGCGTGCCTCCGGGACATTTTTCAACGCTCGGACTACTGGTCACATATTTTGCTTGCGTTATCTGCATATCTTTTCGCTTTACTTTTTTCCTTCTGTATTAAAAAGGTTTATCAAGGTACTTCTGTTCAATGCGCGTGGCGACAAATCCAGATCAACGGCATCATCACTTCCATTACGCTCAATCGCACCGGCTTTAAGAAGCAGGCTCCGAAGGCTCACGGCAGAATAACGTCTGAATTCAAGTGCCGTATCTGCACTGTAATCCTTCCCACGGCTCACCGGTCCTTTCCCGGTTGACAAGGACATGAAATAGAAGCGGCCTTCACAGATAAATCCAACCAGCTGCTCCTTGGAATCGGAATACATATCGGCCTCGAGCACAATGTCCATCTTTCGGACGCCATAACCTCTCCCGGAGTATGTCTCGCTCGCCGCCTTTTCACCAGTTATTTCCTGAATATCCCCTGATCCGAAAAACAATCTGTATTTCGAACCGGATTCTCCATTGTAGCGGTTCACATATATCATTCCGTCCGGGGCGTTCCTCCGAAAATACAGAATCTCCGAAGCCTCAGGATTGGCTCGCGTCATGTCTCCGGAATATACGACTGTCTCCCCGGAAGCGATGAAATCCTCGTTCCAGCCTATTTTCTTCCCGTCGGCTGTGAACACGGCCGAAAGGTCAAAATCGTAAGCTCCCCACTCTTCCCGCCAGTATATTCCTGCATACGAGGCTTCTCCCATCCGCAACGAACTCATAAACGGAACATTACCCACGAAGTTCTTCTCCGAAGTTGGAGCGGAAAGCTCGATTATGTCCGGAAAACGGACGGTCTTCCCATCTACTTTCCCGCGTAGCCGATTCACGATTTCGCTCTCGATAATCTCGGCATAACGCGCAGCATTGTCGTTCCATTTCAATAGATTGTAATTATCGCGAATGAAGGCTTTGCCGTTGCGGATAAGATAAAGCTTTGCATCAGGGAAAGTACAATACATCCTAAGATAACCCAGGCAACGCAACAACCTGAATGTTGATACTTCTGCACGGGCTGCCTCCTCGACATCAAGCTCGCTCCATCTGCCGGCTGTCAGTGAGGAAAGCACGTCAGCACGATATGGTTTCTTGAATCGGGGGGCTAACCTCCGCAGATAGTTCACATAGCTCACTGCTGACTTACCTCTTTCCTTGTCCGGAGCATTTCGGAATCCCTGCTTAAGAGCTATAAAAATATGCTTGAAACGGAAAAAGATGCTTGCAAGACCTTCTGTCAGCTCGCGTGGCAAATCCCCGGCGAAAAGATCAAGGCACAGATCCGAACTTCCCGCAGAACTTTCCAGCTCACTCAAAAGCTCGGGCGAGTTTATAATAAGACCGCTTCCTGTGGCCGTATAAACGGCAAGTCGAAGAAAATCCATCGGCTCCTCCGGCATACGCTTACATGCAGCGTAAAGCGCACTTCGGGCCTCCTTATTCGAAATCGACTTAATGTCAAAATCTTCTGCGTATTTGCCGGTCTCGGAATTAAGATACTCTGCAATATACTCGCATACCGGCTTCAGGGTTCCCTCCTTTAAAGCCGGACCGTTCAGCAGCTCTACGCACATCTCGAACATCTCTCGGGCACTCACAGCCCTTACGACCGTAAGCGTCTTATATAGCAATGCTTCCGGTGTAGGATTCTGCGTAAATGCCGGACCGGAAAAGTTTGTGCCATAGGTACTGGCATAGTGCGTTAGCTGGTCAAGAAGCTGCTCGAAACGAGTTCTCTTCAATACGGCCTCAACATCCTTGTAGAAAGTACTGTTATAATTCACTTCCAGACCTTCGACTGCATGGAGAGCCGCCTCGGTGCAGGCCTCCGGCTCGAAAAAATATCCGGCCCTGAGTGCCTTTTCATTCACTCTGGTCGGAGACACCATGCGGTCATCTCTGTCGCGGACAACCGCATTGAAAACAGATAGTAAAGCTCGGGTAATATCCATAAAAAAAGCACCCGACGGGAAGTAAATTCAATTCATATGATAGAGAGGAACTTCCTTGGTCCCGGTGCTTCTGCAAATATACTACAAATTTTATAAGAAAGCAAATCCGGCTGCCCTTAGCGCTGAAGTAAAATCGTATATGCCAAAAAATCAGTGCCCGACATGAAGGCCGGGCACTTTATATCGTTTAGTATGTTCAGGTGATTTACCAGTTGTATTCGCCGGCAACCATTCGCAGAGAAGGACAAGCCTGATTCAGGAAGGTTACGATGTTGTTGTAGCGGCAGTTCACGTAGGTCAGGTTCTGGTCGAAGGACACATCCAGCGTGAGAAGCTGATTGTTGTTGCAGATCAGACGCTGCAGGAAAGTCTGGTTCGAAAGATTGAGGCTCTCAAGGTCGTTGTAGGAGCAATCTACATAGAGGAGCTGCGGGCACTGTACAACGGACAGGGTGGTCAAATCGTTGTAGGAGCATACGAGGTCGAGAAGATTGCTGCAATCACGGACACCAAGCTGCTTCATGTTATTATCCGAGCAGAGGAAAGTACTCAGCGAGGGCAGACCCGAAACGATCATGTTCGAAATGTTGTTGCTGTCGCAGTTGAGGTTCTGCAGAGCTGTAACACCCGAGAGGTCGAGTGTGGCGAGCTTGTTATAGCCGCAGTAGAGGGTCTTAAGGGCTGTGCAGTTGGCAACGCTCAGGTTTTCAAGACGGTTGCTCTGGCAATTGAGGTATTCGAGAGTCGAGGACGACGCGAGATTCAGGTCAACCAGATTGTTGGCTGCAATGTTGATCGTCTTGATGAAGGGGACTGCATCAAGAGTGAATTCGCTGATGCGGTTGTTGCTGAGGTTGAGTTTGACAAGCGCGGTGCAACCCGAAAGATTCACTTCCGTAATCTTGTTGCGCGAAGCATTGAGGTCCGTAAGAGCGGCATCGTTTGCCACTGTCAGCGACGTCAGCGCATTGCGGGAAACATCGACAGTTTGCAGAGCCGAGAAACCGGAAAGATTAAGCACACCACCGAGCTTCTTGTCGTTCCACTTGATGTCTGTCACATGACCGTTGGCGATCGTCACGCCTTCCCACGTTGCGGGAGCTTTAAGATCTGTGATTTTAAGTGCTTCAGCATTAGTTGCAGCCTCCTTGGCCGGTTCATTAAGGAAGGCCTGGAGCTGCTTCAATTCGTTTTTGTTGAGATTCTGCGCAAACACGCCCACGGTTGCAAGGGCTGCTGCAAGGAATAGAGCAATTCTTTTCATGACAATCTTTTAGTTGATGAATGTTATATTTTAGTCTGTTGTTTCAATATTTACCTAAATAACAAGCTTAACCCGGAATTAGTTTTCATGGATATCGATTTTTTAAACGGGCAAGCCAAAGAGGCACAAAAGTAAGATAGGAAAATTGAGAGCCGCCGTACCCTCGGCGGGCCACGGCGGCCCTCTATTCTTGTCTATTAAGGGATTTCTCCCCGATTATCAGCGGGTCTGCTCAAGAATTTCGAGCATTTTGATAGCTGAGTCGGGAATACGAGTACCGGGTCCGAAGATTGCGCTTACGCCGGCTTTGTACAGGAAATCATAGTCCTGAGCGGGAATCACACCGCCGGCCGTTACGAGGATGTCCTCACGACCGAGCTTGCGCAGTTCTTCGATCACCTGAGGTATCAGCGTCTTATGACCTGCGGCAAGCGAGGAAACACCGAGAATGTGCACGTCGTTCTCCACAGCCTGACGGGCAGCCTCAGCCGGAGTCTGGAACAGCGGTCCCATATCTACGTCGAAACCACAGTCGGCATAACCCGTAGCTACTACCTTAGCGCCGCGATCGTGGCCGTCCTGGCCCATCTTGGCAATCATGATGCGGGGCTGACGTCCCTCACGTTT
>CAZBNM010000094.1:0-5090 GCA_964493495.1 uncultured Bacteroides sp. | reverse complement strand
GGTACACCACATTGTCAAGGCGTCCCTCCAGAAGCTGAAGAAGGATCTCACCAGTGATACCCTTCATGCGCGAGGCACGGTCGAACAGATTGCGGAACTGCTTCTCGAGCAGGCCGTAGGTATACTTTGCTTTCTGCTTCTCACGGAGCTGAACGCCATACTCACTCGTCTTGCGACGCTTGTTGGCGCCATGCTGGCCCGGGGGGAAGTTGCGACGTGCCAATACTTTATCTTCTCCGAAGATGGCTTCGCCGAACTTGCGGGCGATTTTGGTCTTAGGACCGGTGTATCTTGCCATTGTTGTTGTCTTTGGTTTTTATCTGCTTCTGCCGGAGTGTCATCAGCTCACGGCCGATTGTCTCCGCGGCATCCGGTGGATGGCTCCGGCGGTTTCCCTTGCGAGTTCTGTCGCGCTTGATATCGCTCTCGCAAAGGGCTTCATCCGGAGGCCCCGGTGCCGGAAATCTTAAGTCCCGTTCTTGTCAAGGGGAGAACGCGGGCTCCGATTTCATCGACCCTTGGCGCGGGGTCGAACGGCGGTCCTGGAGGCTGATGCTTTCCTTTTGCCCTCGGCAGTGGCAGCTATTCAGAATTCTTGTCTGTGATACGTACTAAAAGAATAAGCGGTCTTTTACGCTGCGAGCATTACACTCTTCTTCTCTTCGGAGGACGGCATCCGTTGTGAGGAAGCGGCGTCACATCCACGATTTCCGTAACTTCGATGCCGGCGGCATGCGTGTACCGGATCGCTGCCTCGCGGCCGTTGCCCGGACCCTTTACATACGCCTTCACCTTGCGCAGGCCCAGATCATAGGCAACCTTGGCGCAATCCTGTGCGGCCATCTGGGCAGCATAGGGGGTGTTCTTCTTGGAACCGCGGAAGCCCATCTTGCCGGCCGAAGACCATGAGATAACCTGACCCTCGCTGTTGGCCAGGCATACGATAATGTTGTTGAAAGACGAATGAACGTGGAGCTGGCCTTCTGCGCCAACCTTGACGTTTCTCTTCTTTGCTGCGACTGTCTTTTTTGCCATAGATTATACTTATTTCGTTGCTTTCTTCTTGTTGGCCACAGTCTTCTTGCGGCCCTTGCGCGTACGCGCGTTGTTCTTCGTGCTCTGTCCGCGAACGGGGAGGCCGTTGCGGTGACGGATGCCACGGTAGCAGCCGATATCCATCAGGCGCTTGATATTCAGCTGGATCTCGCTGCGGAGGTCACCCTCCACCTTGTAGTCCGTGCCGATGACTTCACGCACCTTAGCCGCCTCGTCGTCGCTCCAGTCCTGAACCTTCTTCGCAGGATCGATGCCTGCCTTCTGAAGGATGGTGAGCGCAGCCGAACGGCCGATGCCGTAAATGTAGGTCAGGGAAATCTGACCCTGCTTGTTCTGGGGGAGGTCAACTCCCACGATTCTAACTGCCATAAATCTTGTTGTCTATTTTTTCTGCAAAAATAACAAAAATTATCCTTGACGCTGTTTGTACTTAGGGTTTTTCTTGTTGATGACATACAGACGGCCCTTGCGGCGCACGATCTTGCTGTCGGGAGTGCGTTTCTTAACGGATGCTCGTACTTTCATTTTTCTTTTAGCGTATTTTGTTGTTTGGAAATCTTTCTCTCTTCTCTCCGGACTAAGCCATCGCATTCGACGCATCTGTCCGGATTACCTCCGGCACCACATCCTGGCCTTACTTGTAGCGGAACGCGATACGGCCCTTCGAAAGGTCATACGGACTCATCTCCACGCGTACCTTGTCGCCCGGCAGAATCTTGATGTAGTGCATGCGCATCTTTCCCGAAATGTGGGCCGTGATCTCATGTCCGTTCTCAAGCTCCACGCGGAACATCGCGTTGCTCAGTGCCTCGACTATCGTGCCGTCCTGTTCGATTGCTGACTGTTTTGCCATATAGTAGTTTGATTCTCGTTTATTCAGATAAATCTCTCCCCGAGCGACGCCTCGATATAGTCGAACGTCGTCAGGATCTCAACACGGTCGTCCTGGATGGCTATCGTGTGCTCGTAATGCGCCGAAGGCTTGCGGTCGCGGGTCTGACACTCCCAGCCGTTGCGCGCTATCACCACATTGCGCGAACCCATGTTCACCATAGGCTCGATGCAGATGCACATCCCGTTGCGGATCACAGGACCGATGCCGCGGCGTCCGTAGTTAGGCACCTCCGGCTCCTCGTGCATGCTGCGCCCGATTCCGTGACCCGTCATCTCGCGGACAAGCGAATAATTCCGCCGCTCGCAATAGGTCTGGACCGCATTCGCGATATCGCCGATGCGCCCCCCTACCCGACAAGCCTTGATGCCCTCGTAGAGAGCCTCCTTCGTCGTCCGGCACAGAGCCATCTTCTCAGGCGAAATCTCGCCAACGGCAAAAGTGTAGCAGCTGTCGCCCATGAAGCCGTCCTTCTCCACCACCGTATCGAAGCCGACAATATCCCCATCGCGAAGCTCGTAATCCGATGGAAATCCATGCACCACCGTCTCGTTGACCTCCACGCAGAGCGTACCCGGAAAACCATGGTAGCCCAGACACGCAGGCTTCCCGCCATTGTCCAGGATAAACTCCCGGGCAATCTGGTCTATCCTGCGCGTGCGCTCCCCCGGACGCACCCACTTGGCAACCTCGCCAAGCACCTGCGACACAAGCGTCGTTGCTCCTCGCATACGCTCGATTTCTTCCGGTGTCTTCAGATATATCATTCCGATTTTTTCGCTGTTGAGGTAATATGTATTTCAAATCCGCAGCCCTGCCGGTGGCCCCGGGAAGGGCCGCCCCGCCGGGCGCGGTATGGCGGTGAGACATCGCGCAGACATCTCACCGCCCGTTACGTCTATGTTCAGTAAGCCGAGCCCGTCGTGCGGCCCTTGATCTTACCCTCCTTCATCAGGCCGTCATAGTGGTGCATCATCAGATGCGACTCAACCTGCTGGAGCGTGTCAAGAACGACGCCCACCATAATCAGCAGCGACGTGCCGCCGAAGAACTGAGCGAAATTCTGGCTTATACCAAAGAAACGCGCGAATGCCGGCAATATTGCCACAATACCCAGGAATATCGATCCCGGAAGCGTGATGCGGCTCATGATCGCATCAAGATACTCCGCCGTCTTCTTGCCCGGCTTGACGCCCGGAATGAAGCCGTTGTTGCGCTTCATGTTCTCAGCCATCTCGGTAGGACGCACCGTGATAGCCGTATAGAAATACGTGAACGCCACAATCAGCACAAAGAATACCGCATTGTACCAGAACCCGTTGATATCCGTGAAAGCATGCAGGAAGCCCGTCTCGCCGCCGCGGAAACCGCTGAACGCCATCGGTATGAACATGATGGCCTGCGCGAAGATGATAGGCATCACGCCCGCAGCGTTCACCTTCAGGGGGATGTACTGGCGTGCGCCGCCGTACTGGCGGTTGCCGACGATGCGCTTGGCATACTGCACAGGCACCTTGCGCGTGCCCTGCACCAGCAGAACAGCTCCAACCGTCACGGCGAACAGAAGCACGATCTCGATGATGAACATCACAAGACCGCCCTGCGAGCCCGAAGCTCCCGGCAGACGGCTGATGAACTCATACGACAGAGCTCCCGGCAGACGCGCGATGATACCGACAAGGATGATAAACGATATACCGTTACCGATACCGCGGTCCGTGATACGCTCGCCAAGCCACATGATAAACATCGAACCCGCCGTCAGGATGATCGTCAGGTAAAGCGTCGTCCAGAACCCCATATGAAGCCCAAGACCACCCGATGCCGACGAAGCCTGAATCTGAAGGTTGATAAGATATGACGGAGCCTGCAGGAACAGAATCAGAACAGTGAGATAACGTGTCCACTGATTCAGCTTCTGACGGCCGCTCTCGCCCTCACGCTGCATCTTCTGGAACGACGGCAGGATCATGCCGCACAGCTGGATCACAATCGAAGCCGTGATGTAAGGCATGATACCGAGAGCAAAGACCGACGCCTGAGAGAACGCGCCGCCCGAGAACATATCCAGCAGCTGCATCAGACCGCTCTTGTTCGTGAACGAAGCAAGAGCGTCGATAGCAGCCGGAGAGATGCCCGGAAGGACAACGTAGCAACCCAGACGATAGATCAGCACCAGCAGAAGCGTGATGCCGATTCGGTCACGGAGCTCCTTGATCGACCAGATATTCTTGATAGTCTCTGTGAATCTCATGGGTTCAGAGGGTGTTTGCCTGACCGCCAGCTGCCTCGATCGCAGCCTTCGCTGCTGCCGAGAAAGCATTGGCTTCTACCGTCAGGGCGCGCGTTACAGCACCATTACCCAGCACCTTGGCAAGCTGATTGCGACGCAGATACCCTGCTGCGCGAAGCTCCTCAAGGCCCACCTTCTCGAGATTCCGGGCCGTAGCCACTGCCTCGATAAGGTCGAGATTGATCGCTTTATACTCTACGCGGTTGATATTCTTGAAACCGAACTTCGGAAGACGACGCTGAAGAGGCATCTGGCCGCCCTCGAAACCTATCTTGCGGCTATAGCCCGAGCGCGACTTGGCGCCCTTGTGACCACGCGTCGACGTTCCGCCCTTGCCGCTGCCGGCTCCGCGGCCTACGCGCGTCTTGTGCTTTACCGAGCCCGGTGCGGGCTGAAGATTACTTAAGTCCATGACTGTGTTTATCTTGTTGTTGTGTTATCTGATTGATTTTTCTCACGCCTCCGTTACCGTCACAAGGTGGTGCACCGTCTGCACCATCCCAAGTATCGACGGCGTAGCCTCCTTGATCACCGAATGGTTCATCTTCCGGAGGCCCAGAGCGTCAAGAGTACGCTTCTGAACTGCGGGGCAGTTGATGCGGCTCTTTGTCTGTGTGATTTTTATCTTTGCCATTGATTTCTCTGTTTTTGATCGTTAGCCTTAGCCCTTGAACACCTGCTCTACAGAGATGCCGCGGTTCTGGGCCACCTGGGCCGGAGAACGCATCTCGTCCAGAGCTGCTATCGTAGCCTTCACAAGATTGTGAGGATTCGACGAACCCTTGCTCTTGGCAAGCACGTCGGTGATGCCTACGCTCTCAAGCACGGCACGCATAGCGCCACCGGCCT
>CAZBNM010000093.1:0-5332 GCA_964493495.1 uncultured Bacteroides sp. | reverse complement strand
GAGTGCCAAGAAAATCCTGTTCAAGTTTTTCGATATTGTCCACACCTTGAATCTCAAATTTCTTTCCCGTCTGTTTGACTCCGAGCACAATCCATCCGCCGGAGGTATTCGAGAATGCGCTGACACTTTCCCAAATACTCTTCGGCAACTCGAATTTTGCGGCCTTGACCTCAAAATCTTCCCATTCCAGGTCGTGCAGCCTTGCTACCAGCTCATCCTTGGTCATTTCAGATAATTGAGATGGCTCAGAACTTATACTCGATGCCTACGAGTCCGTGGAGGCCTTGGCCGGGCAGCCAGGGAAGGATATCGGCGCGGCGGCAGAGCAGATTCTCCACACGGAGGCCGACGCTGAATGCATCCGTAAGCATATAGCGCGCCCCTAAGTCAAGCTGCGAGCTATTGCCCATCGAACGTGCTTCGGGAGCAAAAGGAATTCCTCCCGCCACAGCCACGCCATAATATCGGCGCCCCGTGCGCAGCTCATACGTGGCCCTGACAGACAGCTTTTCGACAGGCTTCCCTGAAAGCTCAACCTTCGTCACGCTCTTTGCGCGGTCGTATGCGTCCGCGAAACCCGAATTGTAGTTGTGGGCGAGAAGGTCGAACGAGGCCCGCGCCTCCAGCCGGTCGCGCCACCTGTAGCTGAGAGCCGCACCCGCGCGCCAGCCGCTAAGATCCGTATTGAGGAAAGCCCCTGTCGCGGTAGCGGACGCGTATTCAAGCATCACGGGCATCAGCGCATTGTGCGTGCATTCATATCCCCCGTGCAGTTCAAGCGCCGCGCCGTAGAACGGCCCGATATTCAAGCCGAAATCAGCAGCCACAGTCGTGTTGGCCGATGTGTACACGAAGGCTCCCGTTGCTGCCGTTCCTATACGCGTGTATAGCGAGCGCAGCGAGTTGAAGCTGTCGCCACCACGGAATTTGGCAAAGACGGCTACAGTCGACAGAGGATTCCAGTCCAGAAGCACGTTAGGCGCCACATGCACGTGATTGCCCAGATTGCCGGATACGATATTCACATCTGCGCCGAGCCGCATGTTTGCCCGTCCGGCCCGGGCCCCGAAATAGGGGCGGAGTTTCACGATCGAAGTCGTCGCGTTCTCCGGATTTCCGAAGGTCACGGGCGTTACGGGCCGCTCAAGGGCTATCGACGGCTCCGACGTCACCAGCAGAAGCTGGCCGCGTGTACGGTGCAGAAAACGCGCCGACACCTCCAGTCCGATATATGTAGCTTTTGAGAACTGTCCGTGAGCGCCAAGATGGACGCCCGCGAGATTCTCCGAGGCTCCGGGAAGAATATTCCAGCCGCCGGTGTTCCCCACAGCCACGTCCCGCGTCTGCCCGAAGTGATCGAAGTCCGCGCCCACATGCCAGGCCACAGCGCCGTATGCGCTGTGGAACGATGCCGTAGCGTTGAATGCGCTCACGCGCCGTTGCTCGTCCGCCGGAGCGCTGCCCGGATCGGCCGAAGGCAGGTCGAGAGCGCCGTAAGTATAGTCAAGCGACACATTCAGTCGCGAACGACGCCCGATTCGCTGCATGAAATCAGCGCCGGCTGTGATCGTGTTCTGCTTCACGCTCTGACGGCTCCCGTCGGCCTTCAGAGGCGCAGCAGCCCCGTGTCCCTTATAGCTCAGCCCGTCGTACTGCATCCACGCCCCCAATGTCGTGCGGTCCGTACCCACGAAGCGGTAGCCCGCCGAGGCGCCGAGATTGAATGTCGGAAAGTAGCCTAAGGCAGCATAGCCCTTGTAGGGCGAGCGACCCTTGAGACCCGTATATGTGGCCGCCGGAAGCGGGGCCAGAGTATTGTCGAATGCCGAAACCTCCCCGTACTCGGCCGGCCGAAGTGTAGTAGTTGTGATTACGGGTGCCACTATCGAGGGCGAAACCGAGCTTAAGGGCGAAGCCGGACGTTGCACCGGCACAACCGTACGATCCACATTTATTTCTGTACGCAGGTCGTTTTCGGCGTGTGCGAAAAAGGGCATGCAGAGCGCGCCGGCAGCGGCAGCTATATATATTGGTGCTTTTTTCATTGCTGTAATTGCTTGGAAAATTTTTACTTCAGGCGCGAATCAATCATTTCGAAGATATCGCTCTCATCGCCCGGATAATTCTCGCGCAGGGCACGCAGATATTCCTTGGCCTCAAAATCCTTGCCTTGTGCGGCATAGACATCACTGAGGAGTATGAATCCGCGGGCCAGCCAGTATTTGTGAGGCGTCCCCGAACCCGTGAATGCTCGGGCGCGACTCATGGCCTTGTCGTAATCCTTGCCGTCGTAGTAGCTTTCGGCGAGGTAGTACGCACTCTTGGCTCCGTAAAGATCCTCGGTATTGTCGGCAATGCTTGTCCAGAGAGTGCGGGCTTCCTCGGTGCGCTCGCTGCGGTCAAGGGCCAGAGCGCGCGAGAATGTTGCCTCGTTTCGGGCCTCCGCACCTGCCGTAGAGGAACTAAGTATTGCCTCCGAGGATTTCAGCACCAGCTCGTAGTCGGCCAGATCGCGTCCCACACGCATGATGCCCATGCGGGCCACGTTCACCTTCTCGGGCGTCGAAGCCTTCGCCTCCAGCTTGCGCCATGACTCGAGCGCCGCATTTCCGCGTCCCATGTCATATTCCTCTTCTGCCTTGACGATCAGGGCGCTCTCGCTTGCCGAATGGTCCGGGAAGCGGCTCACGATTGTCTCGGCGTACTCATAAGCCTGCTCGCGTCGCCCGCTTTCATCCGCATTGCGCATCAGCATCTCAAGCGCCCGGGGCGTGTAGCGCCCTGCCGGATAGTTGGCCACGAAGCTCTCAAGTCTCCGAGTACTCCCGTTGAGCGTGAACTCGCGCTCGGCAGCTTCGAAATTGAGCGCCTCCGTCTCGTCGCTGTCCGGCTGCGGGGCTCCCTCCACGCTCCCGATAAAGGCCAGATACTCGTCCACCTGACCCTCGTTGGCATAGATATTCTTGAGGAAGGTCGAAGCCTGGACCGCCTCCTCCGATGTGGGATAGAGACCGATCACATCGCGATAAGCCTTTATCGCCTCAGCCTTGCGCCCCATGTTCAGCAGCGTGACGCCCATCTGCAGATAGCCCTGACGGCCCTGCGACGTCGCCGGATACTCGTCCGTGAGCTCGCGGTAGATGGCCACGGCCTCCACATGTTTGTTCTGATGCAGGAGGGCTTCGGTCAGCTCAAGCATCGCATCCGGCATGAGCGACGATGTGGGGAACGTGCTGCGGAAACTGTCAAGCGTCCGCTCTTTCCCTTTGTAGTCGCGTTGGAAGCCCTGCATCAGTGCCTTCTGGAACAGTGCATAGTCGCCTGAAGAAGGATTGGTCTCGAAAGCCTGCGTGTAAAGCTCCGACGCCTCCGTGAAGGCCGACGCATAATATCGGATATCGCCGAGGCGGTTGAGGATATCGGCCTTCACCGCCGCGTCCGTGTTGGCAGCGTATGCCCGGCGCAGCGACTTCTCGGCTGCATCATAATTCTTGAGTCCGAATTCGGCATATCCCAGCGAATAGAGCGCCACCGGACGGTTGGCCGAGTTCGCATCCGCGATTCGCAGGTATTCGTTAAACTTTTCGGCTGCCGAACCCAGATTATTTTGCGCCGCCAGAGCCTCCCCGGTGAGGAGAACCGTCTCCGCGCCAATCTTACCGTTGTATTTGCGCAACTGGCCGGCCCGCTCCAGATAGCCGAGAGCCTTTTCGGCATCGCCATCGGCAAGGGCCCGCGCCCCCAGCGTATAGAGCACCGTCTGCTTGCCTTCCTGCACGCGGGCTGTGGGTTTGGGAATACGCTCCAGGCCCGCGAGAGCTTTCTCATAATCATTGTCCGCGAGATACCCGCTCACAAGATATTCCTGGACATCGGCAGCGTAAGGACCCGTGGGATATGCCTTCAGGAAATACTCGAAGGTCTCGACGGACGAACCGAAAGGAATCGATGCTCCGGAGAACTTGGCCACAGCATAATTGTAGTAGGCAGCCTCCTTCACCCTGGCGTCCGCATTGCTCTTCAATGCCTTGTCGAAAGCCATCAGTGCCGCATCTTTCTGCCCGAGCTTCAGAAGCGACTGTCCGATGTAGAGATACGCGCTCTGAGCCATCGCCTCATTGGCGCCCGTACCCAGCGTGGCGCTTACCGGCTCAAGCAGCTCCACCGCGCTCTGATATTGACCATTGCCGTACTCATCCAGTCCCACGATGTAGAGCGCCGTAGCCTGAGGCGTCTCCGTTGAGGCCAGATACTCCCGCAGCAGCGGAAGCGCTTCCGACGTCTTGCCCTGTCGGTAGAGGCTTTCGCCGGCAATTCGGCGTGCCTCGGCCGTGTACGACGCGTCGATTTCGGACGTCTCGGCCGCGCTCCGGCGCAGAAGCGCGCGGGCTGTCGATAGGGCTCGCGAATATTCCCCGCGGCTGAAATATATCTGACTCAGATAGTAGTCGGCCAGCGAGCCCGGCATCGTCGCCGTATTCACCGTCTTGAAATAATTGATCGCCTCGTCGTAATCCCCGCGGTCGTAAGCCATGTACCCCAGATAGAATCTCGAGGCATTTCCCTGACTCCTGGTGTTGGATATGCTCGTGAAAAGCTCTTGAGCCTCCTTCATGAAACCTTGACGCAGGTTGGAATATGCCCGACGATAAATCAGCTTCTCGCGCAGATCGCCTGGGAGCGTGGCACCGTCCACGCGGCTGTATGCCTGGAGCGCCAGATCGTATCGGCCCATGGCAAAAAGGCAGTCGCCCACGCGGGCCAGAGCCTGCTGCCGACGAAGGCTCTGCGGATAATTCGCCAGAAACACACGGAAATACGACATCGCCGTTTTCGGCGTGCTCACGCGGTAGGCGCTCTGAGCCAGCAGCCAGTCGGCATCCTCGCGTTGCGCATCGGTCAGTCCTGAGCGGTCCAGGTGACTTATCTGATCGATACACCCCGTGAAGTTATTGTCCCGGTACATGGCCTCCGAGCGAGCCATATATCCCTGATTGTCTGCGTTGTTTATCTGCGCCGGTGCAGCCATTGCAGTGGCCGCGGCAGCAAGCAGTGTGAGGATAATTCCTTTGTTCATATTCTATTTGAGGCTTATAGCACACAAAGATACTCACATCTTGGGAAAAAACACCCAAATTTCGACGAAAATAGTGCAATTAACATTAAATGCCCACTCCGATTTCCCGCGCCTGAACTTCCCGAAAAAGAAAATCTGAAAAAAATTGGAGAAAAATTTGGAGGAATAAAAAATTGTTCTTAACTTTGCACCGCTTTCGACAAGAAAGGGCGCTTAGCTCAGCTGGTTCAGAGCGTCTGCCTTACAAGCAGAGGG
>CAZBNM010000092.1:0-5370 GCA_964493495.1 uncultured Bacteroides sp. | reverse complement strand
GAGAGGATAACACCGGAGCAAGTGAACTTCATGCTGAAAAACGCCCGAGGCGTGCTGTGCGCTCCGCTGACCATATCGCGTTGCCGCGAACTGGAACTCCCGCATCAGGTAGAGGACAATACCTCGGTGCTGGGGACTCCGTTCACCGTGACCGTGGACAAGCTCGAAGGCTGCTCCACGGGCGTGAGCGCCGAGGACCGCTGCGCCACCATCCGCGCACTCGCGGACCCGGAATCCACGGCAGCGACTTTCGGACGCCCCGGACACATCAACCCGCTATATGCCCAGGATCAGGGCGTCCTTCGCCGCAGCGGACATACGGAGGCTGCTGTGGATCTGGCTCGACTGGCAGGGCTTCAGCCGGCGGCGGCACTTATGGAGATCATGAGCGATGACGGCACGATGGCACGGCTACCCGAACTGCGCAAGAAAGCCGACGAATGGGGAATGAAGCTCGTGAGCATCCGCGACCTGATTGCCTACCGCCTTGCCTCGGAACGCCTTGTTGAACAGGGTGTGGAGGTGGATATGCCCACGGCATACGGCCACTTCCGCCTGATACCCTTCCGCCAGGAAAGCAACGGGCTGGAACACATCGCTCTCATCAAGGGCAATGTGGCCGACGGGGAGCCGGTGCTGGTGCGCGTTCATTCTTCATGCGCTACGGGCGACATTTTCGGTTCGTTACGATGCGACTGCGGCGAGCAGCTGCACAAATCCCTCGAGATGATAGAAAAGGAGGGCCGCGGGGCGCTGGTATACCTGAGCCAGGAAGGCCGCGGAATCGGACTGATGGACAAGATCCGCGCATACAAGCTACAGGAAGAGGGCCTGGACACAGTCGAGGCCAACCTTCATCTTGGGCACGGGGCTGACGACCGCGACTACGGCGTGGGCGCCCAGATTCTGAACCTGCTGGGCATAAAGAAGATGCGACTGATGACGAACAATCCCGTGAAGCGCATCGGACTTGAAGGATACGGACTTGAAGTGGTCGAAAACGTGCCTATCGAGGTTGCGCCCAACCCCTACAATCTCCGTTACATGCACACGAAAAAGGTGCGCATGGGCCACAACCTGCACAACGTGGAATAAATGCGGCGCACAGCAATCATACTGATTTTCTTCCTTTTCTGCGCGTGGACGGCCCATGCGCAGGAGAGGGGCAAACGCGAATTCCGAGGCGCGTGGATGCATACTGTCTATCAGGAACAATACTCGCGGCAGGGGACGGAGGCTAACAAAGCCTATCTGCGCGAACAGCTCGACAAGCTAAAGGCAGCGGGCGTGAACGCCGTGCTGTTTCAGGTGCGACCGTCGGCGGATGCATTCTACCGCTCGGAGCTTGAGCCCTGGAGCCGTTTCCTCACGGGAACGGCCGGGAAGGCACCCGAACCTTTATGGGATCCGCTGGAGTTCATGGTTGCGGAAAGCCACAAGCGCGGTATGGAACTGCACGCCTGGATGAATCCCTACCGCGTGACAACCTCGAAAAACGAGAAACTGCCCCCCGGACATACGGCACTGCGCGAACCGAAGCGCTTTGTGGACTATGCGGACGGCAAAAAGTATTTCCAGCCGGCTCTGGCCGAAAACAGGGAGTTCATAGCGCATGTGACGGGAGACATCGTGCGACGTTATGACGTTGACGCGATCCATTTCGACGACTATTTCTATCCCTACCCTGTGGCCGGGGCTGATTTCCCGGACAAGGAGCTCTGGAGCAAAACCGGGGAGGGGCTTTCGCGAGCCGACTGGCGGCGACGGAACGTGGATTTGCTGATTGAACAGGTGAGTGATACCATCAGGGCAATCAAACCCTGGGTGCGATTCGGAATCAGCCCTTTCGGGATATGGCGCAACAAGAAAAGCGATCCGCGCGGCAGCGAGACCAACGGACTGGAGAACTATGATTCGCTCTACGCGGATGTGATTCTCTGGGCCGAAAAGGGCTGGATAGATTATCTCCTGCCACAACTCTACTGGACCATGGACAACAAGGCTGCGGCCTACAGTGTGCTGGTGCCGTGGTGGAATGAAATGACGCCGGAGGGCTGCCATCTCTACATCGGTCAGGATGTGGAACGGACGATGAATGCCGGCGAACTGGAAGCGAAACTGGAACTGATGAGTCAAGGCGATCGGGTCAGCGGCCTTTGCTGGTGGCCCGGCTACTCGGTGACTAAAAATACGGGAGGTGTACACGATGCCCTGTGCAGCGAGCGGATGCACGGGCGCCCGGCCCTTGTTCCGGAGTATCCCAGACTGTCCGATAAAGCACCGGAACGTCCGCGCGAAGTGCGCCGCGACGGCAAATACCTGCGCTGGAGCGCGCCGCGAGCAAAGGGCCTGGCCGAGGATGCGGTGCGATTTGCCGTCTATCGCGCCGGGGAAGAGGCTTCGGGTCCTGTGGCTCTGACCGGTGAGCTTTCGTGCCTTCTGCCCTCTCCCGGGAAATATTACGTGACGGCTGTGTCGAGAACCAATATTGAATCCGGTGCATCGGAAACCGTGCTTATAAAATGAATAGACCATGAGCGCGCTGACAGAGACAAAGAAAGTAAGTGTAATCGTGCCGGTGTACAAGGCCGGCCGCTGGCTGGACCGCTGTGCGTCGAGCATTCTGGGCCAAACGCACCGCAATCTTGAACTGATCATGGTCGATGACGGTTCGCCCGACGACTCGGGGAGCCGCGTGGATGCTTGCACTTTCACGGATGCACGGGCACGTGGTCTGCACATCCCTCACAGCGGTGTGTCGGCGGCGCGCAATGCCGGTATGGATATAGCGACGGGCGACTATCTGCTGTTTGTTGATGCGGACGATGAGCTGCATCCGCAGGCTGTTGAGCTGATGGTGCACACGGCTTTGAAAACCGGCGCAGATATTATCTCAGCACCCATTCGCGGCAATAGCACGCTTATATTCAAAAGAATCGACATCGAGCAATGCGGGGTCCGCTACTATCTCCCCGAGGCAGCCACGGAGCTACATCTATACCGCAAAAAAGTCGATTGCTCGGTCTGCGGCAAACTTTTCGAGCGCAAACTATTCACGGAAAACGATATCCGTTTCCCCGAGGGTCTGCGCTACGAGGATATTGCCGTGAGCCATCAGACGTACAGCGCGTGCCGCGGGGTGGCGCATCTTGACAAACGGGTTTATTTCTACCGCATTCATTCCGACGGTTTTCTCCGGACATGGTCGGCGGATCGACGCGATTGTTTTCCTGTGGTAGAAAAAATACTGAAAGAAACCGAGGGGAATCCCCGACTCCACCGCGCCGCGGAGGACCGAATGTTTTTTATCAGCTTCAACATCTTCCTTCTTGCGCGACAGAATGGAGAAGGCGCATTGGCCCGTAAGTGCTGGGAAGGCGTGAAGAAATACAGGCTTCAGACACTTGTGAACAGACGCACTGTGGCCTACAATCGATGGCGTGCGCTTGCGTCATATCTTGGGCCAAGAATTGCCTCGCGAATTACGATATACAAGTACTGACAGTCGTCTAAATCCTTATGAATATAGTATCCGATATCCGGGAAAAGCCGCATTTTGAGATTCTCGACGGGCTTCGCGGCGTAGCTGCGATCATTGTCGTTGCTTTTCATATCTTTGAGATATATTCCGCCGGACCGGCCCTACAAATCATCAATCACGGCTATCTGGCTGTGGATTTTTTCTTCGCCCTATCCGGTTTTGTGCTCGGATACGCCTACGACAACCGTTGGGGCCGTACGATGACTCTCAAACAGTTCTTTGTACGGCGTCTGATCCGACTTCAGCCTATGGTGATAGCCGGTGCGACATTCGGAGCCATGCTGTATTACTTCGGTCTTGCAAAAATCGAAACCACCGCCCTATGGACACTTTTGATTGTGTGGGTGCTGGGGTGTCTATTAATTCCGACAAAATCGAATCTCGATATAAGGGGCTGGGGCGAGGGCTATTCGCTTGACGGCCCGCAATGGACGCTGGCGTTCGAGTATATTGCGAATATTCTGTATGCGCTTATCATTCGTCGTTTCCCCAAATGGGTGTTGTGTCTTTTTGTCGTAGGAGCTGCCGTGCTGTCGATTGACGTGTCATGCAATCTCGATCTATTCGGAATGCTTTCGGGGCGTGAAGCTGAACGATATACCATGATCGGTGGCTGGTCGCTGGAGCCCCAACAGCTTTATATCGGCTTTTCACGACTTCTCTATCCATTCTTCGCCGGGCTGCTGGTCTATCGGATTGGTGTTCGTATCCATGCCGGCCGATGGAGTTTTGTAGTCTGTTCAGCTCTGATTTCTGCGATTCTATTAATGCCACGGGTGGGAATTGATGCCTACAGTCCAAGCAACGGTATCTACGAAGCGGTATGCGTATTGGGCATATTCCCGTTGATTCTGATGACGGGCGCCGGAACAACCGTTCAGGGAATACGGACTACCCGGCTATGCCAATGGCTTGGACGGATTTCATACCCGCTATATATCACACACTATCCTTTGATTTATTTTCTTTTCGAATGGCGCTACAAGCATGAGTCGCTCCCGACCGACGTACACATTTACTGCGGTGTAGTCATATTCGTCCTCTCCATTCTGATTGCCTGTGCCGTAGAACGGCTATACGACGCACCCGTCCGCCATTGGCTAACCGTCAAAATAAACAAGGAAAAACTGTAGCCCAATACCTTCAGGGAAGTGAATTCGTAAAACAACATCAAATCTATAACGTTAAAAACTGAAGATTCCAGAACGAAGTGCAAATTCTGATAGGGATTTTCGATAGCAAAACATTACTCTCTCCTTCTGGAGGGGGATGCCGCGCGGCGGGGGCGGACTAAACCGCCCCCAAGAGCGCACGGAGTTATTACTGGCAATACAAAAAACAAAAAAGGAGACCGAAGTCTCCCAAAGATTAATTAATTTTGTATTGCTCATGTACAAACAACTAACCTTAGCGCAAAGATACATCATTTCATCGATGCGTGCAAGTGGCTCGACATTCCAAGCCATCGCAGACGAGATTAACAGAATAGAGCGTGAGGCGGCAGATGAACTTGGATTGCCGGCTCCAACGCCTCGTAGTGTATCTACAATCTCCAGAGAGTTCAAGAGGAACAGGACAAAGACGGGCAAGTACAATCCCAACACTGCCAACGAGATGGCTATGGAAAGGCGGGAACGGATTGTCAGGAATACAGCCCTGAAACCCGGTGTGCTCAAACAAGCCATTGATCTGCTTGTAAAGAAAAGGTGGTCTCCAGAGCAGATTTCGGGACATCTTAAACTCAAGGGTACATACATTTCAACGGAGCGTATATATCAGGATATACGTAGGCGTCCGGAACTGCATCAGTACTGTCACCATGGGATGAA
>CAZBNM010000091.1:0-5724 GCA_964493495.1 uncultured Bacteroides sp. | reverse complement strand
CGATGGACTACCGCGTAATCGAAGTCAACGCCCGACTCAGCCGTTCCTCAGCCCTCGCATCCAAAGCTACCGGCTACCCCCTGGCCTTCGTCGCCGCAAAACTCGCCCTCGGATACGGACTCTTCGAACTCAAGAACTCCATCACCCGCACCACAAGCGCATTCTTCGAGCCCGCCCTCGATTATGTCGTCGTAAAGATACCCCGCTGGGACCTCGGCAAATTCCATGGCGTAAACCGCGAAATCGGATCCTCCATGAAATCCGTCGGCGAAGTGATGGCCATCGGACGCACATTCGAAGAAGCCATCCAGAAAGGCCTCCGCATGATCGGCCAGGGCATGCACGGATTCGTGGAGAACAAGAGCCTCGACATCCCCAACATCCGCAAAGCCCTGGCCGCACCCACCGACAAACGAATATTCGTCATCGCAAAAGCATTTGCCGACGGATACACCGTCGACGAAATCCACGAGCTCACCAAAATCGACCGCTGGTTCCTCTACAAACTCCTCAACATCCTCGAGACCTCACGCGCCCTCGAAGGCTTTAACAGCCTCGAAGAGCTTCCCGACGACCTCCTCCGTCTGGCCAAGCAGCAAGGATTCAGCGACTTCCAGATCGCACGATCGATATTCAAGCGCCATATGGACAGCGCCACCGAGAAATGCATACTCGACGTGCGCCGTCACCGCCTCGCACGCGGAATCCGCCCCGTAGTCAAGCAGATAGACACGCTCGCCGCCGAATATCCCGCCGAAACAAACTATCTTTACCTCACCTACAACGGCTCCGAAAACGACATCACATATTCCGGCGACCACCGCTCCATCGTCGTGCTCGGCTCAGGCGCATACCGCATCGGTTCGTCCGTCGAATTCGACTGGTGTTCTGTCAACGCCCTCCTCACGGTCAAGAAGGAAGGTTGGCGCTCGGTCATGATCAACTACAACCCCGAGACCGTCTCCACCGACTACGACATGTGCGACCGTCTGTATTTCGACGAGCTCACCTTCGAACGCGTGATGGACATTCTCGAACTCGAACAGCCCCACGGCACGATTCTCAGCGTGGGCGGCCAGATTCCCAACAATCTGGCCATGCGTCTCGCCGATCAAGGAGTGAACATCCTCGGCACATCCGCACGCAGCATCGACAACGCCGAGGACCGTCACAAATTCTCGGCCATGCTCGACTCCCTCGGTGTCGACCAACCTCGCTGGCGCGAGCTCACAAGCCTTGAGGACATCAACGAATTTATCGACGAGGTCGGCTATCCCGTGCTCGTTCGCCCCTCATACGTCCTCTCCGGTGCCGCAATGAACGTCTGCTCCAACCACGACGAACTCGTGCGCTTCCTCAAGCTCGCGGCAAACGTCTCCAAACAGCACCCCGTTGTAGTCACCGAATTCATCCAGGGAGCAAAAGAAATCGAGATGGATGCCGTGGCCGACGACGGCGAGATAATCGCATACGCCATATCCGAACACATCGAATACGCCGGTGTGCACTCCGGCGACGCAACCATACAGTTCCCCCCGCAGAAACTGTATGTCGAGACCATGCGCCGCATCAAGAAAGTGTCCGCCAAGATTGCCCGCGCGCTCAAGATTTCCGGTCCGTTCAACATCCAGTTCATGGCTAAGGAAAACGACATCCTCGTCATCGAGTGCAACCTTCGCGCATCGCGCAGCTTCCCCTTCGTGTCGAAAGTCCTTAAAATCAACTTTATCGACCTTGCCACACGAGTAATGCTGGGCCTCCACCCCGAAAAACCGGCCAAGAGTGCCTTCGATCTCGATTATGTTGGCGTAAAGGCCTCCCAGTTCTCCTTCTCGCGCCTCCAGGGCGCCGATCCCGTGCTGGGTGTCGACATGAGCTCAACGGGCGAAGTCGGCTGCCTGGGCGACGATACGGACGAGGCTGTCCTCAAGTCCCTCCTTGCTGTCGGCCTCCGGGTGCCCCGCCGTGCCGTCCTCCTCTCCACCGGCGGCACAAAGCAGAAAGCCGAGCTCCTAAACGCAGCACACTGCCTCCACAAGGCCGGCCTGAAGATATACGCCACCGGTGGCACCGCCCAGTTCCTCAACGAGAACGACATCCCCGCCGTCCGCGTCTACTGGCCCTCCGAGCCCGACAAGCAGCCGCAGGCTCTCGAACTCCTGCACGAAAAGATGGTCGACCTGGTGGTGAACATACCCAAGAACCTCTCCAGCAACGAGCTGAGCAACGGACGCAAGATACGCCGCGCCGCAATTGACCTCAACATTCCCCTGCTCACTAATGCCCGCCTGGCCGCAGCGTTCATCAAAGCCTTCACGGCCATCCCCATGGATCAGATTGAAATCAAGGCCTGGGGCGAATACTGATTCCGGCCTTCACAGCAGACTTCTAACATTCCGAATTATGAAATCAAGATTGCTTCTCCTCCTCAGTGCCCTGCTCATCGGCAGCATGGGCATCTGCGTCGCATCCGTGCCTTATGACACCATACCCGGCGACCCGATCAAGACCCGAATCTACACCTTGCCCAACGGACTGAAGGTGTTCATGAGCGTCAACAAGAAAAACCCGCGCATCCAGACGAACATCGCCGTACGCGTCGGCGGCAAAAATGACCCCGCCGAAACCACCGGCCTCGCCCACTACTTCGAGCATCTCATGTTCAAGGGCACCGAGCAGTTCGGCACCTCCGACTATGCCGCCGAGAAACCGCTCCTCGACAGCATTGAGGCCGCATTCGAGGTGTACCGCCACACCACCGACGCAGCCGACCGCGCCCGCATCTACCATCGCATCGACTCCCTGAGCTACGCAGCTTCCCTGCTGGCCATCCCCAACGAGTACGATAAACTCATGGCTGCGATCGGCGCAGACGGCACCAACGCCTACACCTCCATGGACGCTACATGCTATGTGGAGGACATCCCGTCCAACCAGATTGAATCCTGGGCCCGCGTGCAGGCCGACCGGTTCGCCCACCCCATCCTCCGCGGCTTCCACACCGAGCTCGAGACCATCTACGAGGAAAAGAACATGTCGCTGAAGGATGATTCCGACCGCGTGTTCGAAGCTCTCTTCGGCGCCCTGTATCCCGACCATCCCTATGGCACACAGAGCGTTCTGGGCACGCAGGAACATCTCAAAAACCCCTCGATTACCAACGTAAAAGCCTACCACCACAAATGGTATGTGCCCAACAACATGGCCATAGCCATGGCGGGCGACTTCGACCCCGATGAAGCCATCGAGATAATAGCCAAGTACTTCGGGCAGCTCACGCCTAATCCCGAGCTCGAGCGTCCGGCCGTTGCACAGCGCCGCGACATCCCGGCGCCTGTAGTCCGTGAAGTCGTAGGACCGGAATCGGAAGCCATCTGGCTTGCCTGGCGCATACCCGGCAAATCCGACAGCACGGCACTCGTGGCCAAATCGCTCGGCGCCGTAATGACCAACGGGTTCTCCGGCATCCTCGACCGCAATGTCCGCATCCCTCAGCGCACACTTGAGTCCGGTTCCTTCGCATACCTGCAGGCCGACGGCGGCTCCTTCATCATGTACGGCGAACCCGCTCCCGGCCAGACTCTCGACGATGTCCGCGCCATCCTCCTCGAGCAGGCCGACAGTCTCCGTCAGGGCCGTTTCAGCGAGGAGCTCATGGAAGCAGTGGTCAACAACAACAAGCTTTACAACGAATCGAGATTCGACAGCAATGAAGGCCGCACCGACATTTTCGCTGATGCCTTCACCACGGGTGTGCCTCTTGCCGAAGCCATACACCGTCTCACCGACTCCGGCTCCGTTTCCAAGAACGACATCGTAGCCTTCGCCCGCGAATTCATCGGCCCCGACAATTATGTGGCTGTTTACAAGCGCCAGGGCCAGGACAGCACACTGATGGCAATCGAAAAGCCCGCTCTCACGCCCATCGCCACCAACCGCGACATGAGCTCCGACTTCCTCAACGAAGTGATTGCAACCGAAGTAGAACCCATCGAGCCCCACTTCGTCGACTTCGACCGCGACCTCACCATCCTCAAGGATAAGGCCGGGTCCGAAGTGCTCTATGTGGAGAATACCACCAACGACCTCTTCCTGCTATCGTATGTCTTCGAGACCGGACGCAACGCCTCTCCGCTTCTCTTTCAGGCATCTTCCCTTCTGGAATATGCCTCCACCCCCACAATGACCGCAGCCGACATCCAGCGCCGTTTCTATGAGCTGGCATGCCGATACGGCGTGTCGGTCGGCTCGACACGCACCATCATCCGGCTCATCGGTCTGCGCGAGAACATGGCGCCCGCACTCGAGCTGCTCAACGAGTTCATCAGCAACGCCGCCGTTGACGAAAGCACGTTCGACAAATGGCTCGACAACATAGCCCAGAACCGCGAGAACGAGCGCACCAACGAGCGCCAATGCTACGGCGCCCTCCGCGCCTATGCGCTTTACGGTCCGGAAAACAGCTACACCCTGCGCCCGAGCGTGGCTGATCTGCGCGCAAGCGGTTCAGAGGCTATTCTGAACGAGCTCAAGACCATGATGGGCTCCATGCAGCGCCGTGTGGTTTATTATGGACCCGACACCGATGCTGAGCTGCTTGCCATGCTTGACAGCCACACGCCCGCCAAGCTCACAACTCCGGCTCCCGTACCTGCCATCACCGTAAAGCCCACGGAAGAGCCTGTGATCTACGTGGCACCCTTCGACATGCCCCAGGTGGACTTCTACATGTTCACACTCCTGCCCGAGCACAAGAACCTCGACACTCAGGTCGGCGCCGAGCTCTTCAACACATATTTCGGCGGAGGCATGAACTCCATCGTCTTCCAGGAAATGCGCGAGAGCCGCTCGCTGGCCTACAGCGCATGGGCTTATCTGAGCACCACCGACTACAAGCCCTACGAATACCTCTTCAACGCCGGAATTGGCACACAGGTCGACAAGCTCCCCGACGCCATGGAGGCCTTCGAGCAGATTATCGAGGATATGCCTATGAGCGAAAGCGCCTTCAACATCGCCCGCCAGAGCCTCGACAAGTCGATCCGCACCGAGCGCATCCTCGACGATGACATCGCCTCGGAATACATCCGCGTGCAGGACTATGGTTTCGGGGGCGTACACAAGAAGCTTTTCGAACTCCTTCCCACCCTGACCCTCCAGGCCGTGACCGACTTCCACGACCGCCACATCAAGGGTAACAAATACCGTTACGCCGTCCTGGGCCCTGTTGAGAAAATCGACATGACAGAGCTCGAAAAGCGGGGTAAAGTGGTGATACTCACCCTCGACGACATCTTCGGAAAGAGTCGCTGACCTGCCACAAGTGCTGTCGTACCTGACAGGGCGCATGACATAAATTCTCAAAAATCGCGTGTCAAAACATTTTTGGCACGCGATTTGTTTTATTTCTGACAGCAGCCCCATAGGAGCTGCCAAAATAGAATCTAAAAGTACAAACAACATAAAAACACGTATACTATTATGGGAAAAATCATTGGTATTGACTTAGGAACCACCAATTCCTGTGTTGCCGTTCTCGAAGGTAAGGATCCCGTTGTAATCCCCAACAGCGAAGGCCGCAACACTACTCCTTCGGTTGTAGCATTTGTCGACGGCGGCGAACGCAAAGTAGGCGATCCGGCCAAGCGTCAGGCCATCACCAACCCTAAGCGTACCATCTACTCGATCAAGCGTTTCATGGGTGAAACTTACGACCAGGTTGAA
>CAZBNM010000090.1:0-5814 GCA_964493495.1 uncultured Bacteroides sp. | reverse complement strand
CACGGACCTCACGGCCGGCGATGCACGCGGTGTTTACCGCAATACACAGCTCGACCTGCGCAACTACCAGCGCATGCAGATGTGGATACATGCAGAGGCTCCTATCGATAACACGACAGCAACCCGTTCGGGCGACCTATCGGCCTTTATCCGCCTCGGCACGGACGTAAAGAACAACTACTACGAATATGAGATTCCGCTGGAGCTGACGCCTCCGGGGAAGTATGACAATAACCTACAGTCGGCGCGCGAAATTGTGTGGCCTGAGGCCAACTATCTTAATTTCAACCTACAGAGCCTTGTGAACCTGAAGAAGGAACGCAACAATGCCAAGCGTGCGGAAGAGCCGGGTGTGGGCTACGGAACGGTATATTCGGGACGCGATCCCGACAATGCACGCAACCGCATGAGCGTGCTCGGGAATCCCTCGCTCTCCGATGTGAGAGTGATCCTTGTGGGTGTGCGCAACAACTCCGCAACCACAAAGGACGGCACTATCTGGGTGAACGAGCTGAAGGTAACGGATTTCGCCGAGGAAGGCGGCTGGGCAGCCAAGGCCAATGCCACCCTGAACCTTTCCGATATCGCCACTCTCAATCTTGGCGGCCACATCGAGACGGCAGGTTTCGGAAGTGTGGACCAGAGCCTAAATGAGCGCCGCATGGACGACTACACGCAGTATAACGTGGCCGTGCAGGCCGACCTGGGACGTTTCCTTCCGGAGAAAGCCAAGTTGCGCGCACCCATCTACTACTCACGCAGCGAGGAAAAAACGTCGCCCAAATACAATCCACTCGATCAGGATGTGCTTCTGAAAGACGCACTTGACGACTGCACGACCAAGGCCGAGCGCGATTCCATCAGCTCCTATGCCGTTGAGCGTACCACGATGCAGAACTTCTCGATCTCAGGTCTGAAATTCGATGTCAAGAGCAAAAATCCCATGCCCTGGGACCCTGCCAACTTCACATTCAACTTCTCCTTCACGAAACAGGCCAAGAAAGACCCGACCACCGAATACGAGAACACGAACGACTACCGAGGGTCGCTGCAGTACAACTACTCACCTTTCTTCAAGGCCTTCAAACCCTTCAAGGGCATGAAGTCGAAGAGCAAGAACGCCCGTTTTCTCAAGGAATGGGAGCTCAACTGGTTGCCCACCAACATCTCGTTCCAGACAAACATGAGCCGCTACTACTACGAGCAGCAGACACGCTCGGAGACGGACGTCATGTTCCAGCTTCCCGTGTCGGTTAGCAAAAACTTCCTCTGGGACCGGCAGCTGGCTCTGACCTGGAACGTGACAAAAACGCTGTCGTTCACCTTCAACTCCAACACCTCGGCCCGCATCGAGGAAACCGTGGGTGCGGTGAACCGCAAGCTCTTCCCGGACAAATACAAGGAATGGAAAGACACCGTGTGGCAGTCGATCCGCTCAATGGGCACACCGTGGGCCTACAACCAGACCTTCACCGGGCAATACCGCGCACCCTTCTCCAAGATACCTTTCCTGGATTTCCTCACGGCCAACCTAAGCTACAACGCCACCTACCGGTGGGACCGTGGTGCGACGATCGATGGCGTGTCCATGGGCAACTCCATCGCCAATCAGGCGGCATGGAATGCCGACGGGCGCATAAATTTCGAAGGCTTCTACAATAAGATAACTTTCCTCAAGGACATCAACAAGCGCTTTGCAAACACGCGAAAGAGCACGGCCTCGCAGCGCAAACCGAAGAAATTCGAGCGGAGCTTCGCGCTCAAGCCCGACACGACTCTCACCATCAAACACGGGCTGCGCACAACGAAGGTAAAGGTTACGGCCGTGACCGCCGAAGATGAGAAACCCGTTCCTATCAAAACCCGTGTAATCGATGCGAACAATGTGGAGGTGCTCACGCGCGGAGAGCAGAATCTCAAGTTCACAGTGCTTGAAATAATGAAGGACGAGAAGTCCGTGCTGCGTAACATCGGTGAGTACGCGATGCGACTTGTAATGTCGCCACGCAACGTGTCGGTGCGCTACAAGAACACCCGCACGATGAGTCTGCCTCTTTATCGGCCGACCGTCGGCAATATCTTCGGTGAAAGCACCTCGTACGGGCCAATGGCTCCGGGCCTTGATTTCGCATTCGGCTTCACGGACGAGAGCTACATCCAGAAGGCCATCCGCAACGGATGGCTCATAACGGACGACGGACAGACATCGCCAGCTGTATGGGGCAAGACCAACGAGCTCAACATCGAGGCCAACATCGAGCTTTTCAAGGGCTTCAAGGTCCAGCTTACCTTCAACCGCACGGACAACCGCTCGTCGCAGGTTCAGTTCATGTATGAAGGAATGCCGACGTCGCTTGCAGGCTCCTATACCAAAACCCATATGGCGCTTGGGACGGCGCTTAAGGTGTCAAAAGCAAATGACGGCTACAACTCGACACCCTTCAACAACTTCCTTGCGTATATACCCACTATCCGCGACCGCGTGGAAGCGCAGTATGCAGGCCTCTCCTACCCGGAAGGCGGATTCATGGCGGGCAAGCCGGAAGCCGGACAACCCTTCTCGCCGGCCATAGGCCAGGTGAGCCAGACATCCTCGGATGTACTCATTCCGGCTTTCATGGCAGCATACTCCTCGACCTCGCCCGAGCGTGTCTCCCTCAATCCTTTCCCGTCCTTCTCGAGCGTGCTGCCCAACTGGCGCGTGACTTACGACGGCCTTATCAACATGGGCAACATGCGCAACATCTTCAAGAGCTTCACGCTCAGCCATGCATATCAGTGCACCTATTCGGTAGGCTCCTACTCCTCGTATCTCAACTGGATAAGCGCGGGGGGCAACAATCTGGGCTTTACGCTCGACGAGCTGAGCGGACTGCCCGTGCCTTCGTCGCCATTCAACATATCCTCGGTGGCCATCACGGAGCGTTTCGCTCCGCTGATCGGACTGAAGGCCACACTTAAGAACGAGCTGCAGTTCAATGCCGAATGGCGCGACCAGCGCACACTGACGCTGAATACATCCGCCGGCCAGGTGGTGGAGGCTACCACCCGCGGACTCACCGTTGGCATGGGCTACAAAATCGTGGGCTTCAACACAGTACTGAAGATGAAAGGCTCGGGCCAAGGTATCAGTAACGACCTGACGCTAAATGCCGACGTTTCCTTCCAGAACACACAGGCACTTATACGACGAATCGAGAGCAATTACACGCAGCCGACTTCGGGAGCGAACAATCTGAGCATCAACTTCACAGCTTCCTACATTCTGAGCAAACGCATCACTCTTCAGGCCTACTTCGATCATCAGGTAAATACGCCACTGGTGACAACAAGCGCCTACCCCACCACCAACTCGTCGTACGGCGTAAGCATCAATCTCTCCCTCTCGCGCTGATTTAGAGCCCATTCGATAAGGAATGTTATCGAATGGGCTCTAAGAACGGCCCGCTTTTTTGGGAGAGGCACACAATATTTCCGCCCGGAGGGCGTTTGATATTGTGATGATAATCCGCAAAACCCCAATAACACGCATTCTCGGAGTCGTGGCCCTCGCGGTCGCGGCTCTTCTGACGTGCGCACCCGAAGCAATGTGCGCAAACAAGGGCCGTCGCGGACTGAACAACAAGGTCCTTAACCGTCCGTACGCCGACATGCGTCCCTGGCATCTCGGTTTTTCCGTGGGCATGCATACGGAGGATCTCCGTTTTACCCATAACGGCTTCGTGACGCAGGAAGGCGAGGAATGGCGCATCGAGCAGCCCACTTTTCAGCCGGGTTTCAATGTCACCGCCCTTGTTGACCTGCGCCTGAGCAGCTATTTCTCGCTGCGTTTTTCGCCGGGCATGTACTTCGGCAGCCGTGACATCACGATGCGCGAGCTTGGCTCGGGTAATATCGAAAAACAGACCATCAAGAGCACATACATAACGCTGCCGCTTGACCTGAAATTCTCCGCACAGCGCTGGCGCAACATGCGTCCGTATGTCGTGGGAGGTGTCATGGGAGCGTTCGATGTTTCGAAAAAGCGCGCCGATTACCTGCGGCTTACCGGCGGGGACGCCTATCTCACCATCGGGTTCGGCTGCGACATCTATCTACCGTATTTCAAGCTCATCCCCGAGCTTAAGTTCTGTTTCGGTCTCACGGACGTGTTGCAACATGACCGTCCGGACCTCGTCGACGACCCGGCGAGCATGAAGTTCACGCAGTCTTTGGCGAAGGCTACCTCCAAAATGATAGTACTTTCCTTCTATTTTGAATAAGCATATCCTACATATTATCTTTGCTCTCGCGGCCATCATCGCGAGTCTTCCGGCCACGGCACAGACCGACGGGCAGCTCTCGCAGTACTGGGCTGTCCCCACGCTCTACAATCCGGCAGCGGCCGGCTCGGGCGCAGGCGACATGATCCGTCTACGAGGTGGCGCACGTCTGCAATGGGTTGGAATCGACAATGCGCCGATGAGTTTTGTCTTAGCCGGGGACATGCCGTTCAAGCTTGCAAACAAACGTCTGGGCGTGGGAATCGTAGCCACACAGGAGAGCGCCGGCCTGTACAAGACCTTAGCTCTGGGCGCGCAGATTTCCTACAAACTGCGCAAATGGGGCGGCGAATGGTCGGCGGGTGTTCAACTGGGGATGTACGACCAGTCCTTCAAAGGCTCGGAAGTTTATCTTCCCGGCGATGACGACTACCATGAGGGTTCCGACGAAGCTATCCCAACTCAGGACATACACGGCACAGCCTTTGACGTTGCAGCCGGCCTTCGATACGAGCACAAATGGTTCTACGCCGGCGTGGGCTGCACTCACCTGACGTCGCCTACCATCACCATGAATGCCGGAAACTCAGAGGGAGGTTCGGAAACCGCCGGTGAGCGGCGATATGAATTTCAGGCCGCACGCACACTATATTTCACGGCAGGAAGCAATATTCCGATAAATAATACGTTATTTGAAATAATGCCTTCAGTGATTGTGAAGAGCGACTTCACCTTCACGAGCGGACAGCTTGACCTTCGCGGACGCTGGAAGAAATTCCTAAGCTTAGGACTTGGCTACCGCTGGAATGAGGGAGTTGTGGTGAGTCTTGCGGCAGAAATAAAGAATTTCTATCTCGGCTACAGCTACGATTACGCCACAAACGCCATCCACAAGGCATCCTCCGGCAGCCACGAACTGATATTGGGCTATGCTCTGAAGCTGAATCTCTCTGAGAAGAACCGCAACCGTCACAAGAGCATCCGGATAATGTAAACGACACATAACCAACAAGCGAAAACAAGGAAAACAAGATATGAACAGAATGAAGACGATATTGCCGAGCCTCCTGTGTGCTGCCCTTCTTGCGGGTTGTGCGGGAAGTTCGCGTACGGGCGCCGGTGGCGAAGTCACGGGCGTGGGCGGCACCTCATGGGCCGAGCCGACGCCTTACGGAATGGTGCTTGTCGACCGCGGTTCGATGAAAGTGGGCGTCAAGGAAGCCGATTCGCTCTGGAATCTTCAGGCCAATGCCCGGGGTGTTTCGGTGGACGGTTTCTGGATGGACGAGACCGAAATCACCAACTCGAAATACAAGCAGTTTGTACTGTGGGTGCGCGACTCCATTATCCGCGAACGCCTGGCCGACCCGGCCTACGGTGGCAACGAGGACTTCAAGATCGAGGAGGACCGCGACGGCAATCCCGTAAAGCCTCATCTGAACTGGAACAAGGCAATTCCCTGGCGCAATCCCAACGAGGATGAACTCCGCGCAATCGAGAGCGTCTACAAGACTAACCCGATTACCGGTGTCCGCGAGCTGGATGCATCGCA
>CAZBNM010000089.1:0-5816 GCA_964493495.1 uncultured Bacteroides sp. | reverse complement strand
AGCCGGCGTCGCGGCCCATGACCTCGATGAAGAACAGCCGCTCGTGGCTCGTGGCCGTGTCGCGGATCTTGTCGACACACTCCATGATCGTGTTCAGGGCCGTGTCGTAGCCGATGGTCGTATCCGTGCCGTAGAGGTCATTGTCGATGGTGCCGGGAAGGCCTATGATGGGGAAGTTGAACTCGTTGGCGAAGATGCGCGCACCCGTCAGCGAGCCGTCGCCGCCGATCACCACCAGCGCGTCGATTTCGTGACGCCGAAGCACGTCATAGGCCAGCTGACGGCCCTCCGGCGTCTGGAATTCCTTGCAGCGGGCCGTCTTCAGGATCGTACCGCCCTGCTGGATGATATTGGACACGTTCTGCGTCTTGAAGTCCACGATTTCGTCCGTTATCAGGCCGCGGTAGCCGCGATAGATACCCTTGACTTTAAGGCCGCTGAAGATTGCCGAACGCGTCACGGCGCGTATGGCGGCATTCATGCCCGGAGCGTCGCCGCCGGACGTGAGAATGCCTATGCATTTGATTTCTGACATGTTCCGTTGAGAGGAATTAAGTAAGTTGGTATTGATTTGCAAAGATAAAACAATAATTCTTTCTTTGCAAATAAATCACTTGTACCTCGCCCAGCGCAGAAGTTCGGCAAGCGTCGGCTTCTTGCCGTACATGAAGATGCCCACGCGGTAGATCTTCGCCGAAAGCCAGATCAGCCCCATGAACGACAGATACAGGATCACAAGCGACGTAAGTATCTGCCACATAGGGATACCGAACGGCAGACGGCTCATCATGGCCATCGGCGAGGTGAACGGTATCATCGACACCCAGATAGCCACTGTCGACTCCGGGTCCTGCACCACGCTCATCGACATCACGATACCGATAATCACAGGCACCGTGGCTATCGAGCTCAGCTGCGACGCATCCTGGATATTGTCCACCGACGAGCCAATGGCCGCCCAGATGGCCGAGTAGAACAGGTAGCCGCCGATGAAGAACAGCACAAGCCAGCCGAAGAGCGAGGCAAGCCATGCCGGATCGCCAAGCTGAGTCATCACTCCGGCGAGTGCCGGATCGTCCACGGCCGTCACGGCCGAGCCAAGCGCCGGAAGCGCCCACGCCGAGGCAAGGGCCAGAAGCACGCCCCAGATCACGATCTGCGTGATGGCCACGAGACCGATACCCACGATCTTGCCTATCATCAGCGCCGTGGGATTCACGCTCGACACCACGATCTCCAGAACGCGGTTGCTCTTCTCCTCGATAATCGAGGTCATAACCATCTGGCCGTAAATGAGGATGAACATGTAGAGAAGCATATCCATGATCAGACCCATCACATACGACACGAGCGACGAGGTCTCGGCATCCTCGGCCTTGTCGATGCGCACGGTCGAGAGCGACACGTCGGCCTCGATCTCGTTTAGGATCTGGCGCAGGTTTTCAATATCGTAGGCCTTGATGCGGCTGCTCTCGATGGCGTCGGAAATCTGCTGCGCGATCAGCTGCTCGGTCATCAGCGACGAGGCTCCGCGGGTGTAGAGCACCGCCGAGGGGTTCTTCTCGTCCACGATGCCGGCGTTCAGGACCAGGATGCCCGAATAGCTCTCGTTCTCGCGCAGCTCCGGCAGCGGCTGATCCACAGCCACGAAACTGAGCTCCTCGGTGCTACGCAGCTGAGGGGCGATCACGCCCGAATCGTCTATCACGGCTATGCAGCGCTCCTCGGGCGTGGAGAACAGCATGACAAGCGTTGGCGCCGCCATAAGCAGAAGCATTAGCAGCGGCATGAGGATGGTAGTGATAATGAAGCTCTTGCGCTTCACCCGCTCGAGATATTCGCGGGCTATGATTAGGTTTACTGACGACACGGTGGTTTATTGCTGTTGCTGGTTGGACATTTCTACTGCACGGACGAAAATATCGTCCATCGAAGCTATATGGGGCGTGAACGAGCGGATGTCGACTGCGCCGTTGACAGCGCCGAGCACATTGCGCACATCCTTGGACGAGGGCATGCGCAGCGTGGCCACGGCATTGCCCATCGGGTCGATGCCGCCGATGCTGATGCTTGCGCCGGCGCCCTCGGCCGCAGTCTTCAGCGCCTCGGGGGAGCCCAGATAGGCCAGCTCCCAGGCATTGTCGCTGAATTCCTCGCGGATGCGGGCCACAGGGCCCGAGAGGATGTTGTGTGAACGGTTGATGAGCGTGATGTTCTCGCACAGCTCCTCGACCGAGCTCATGTTGTGGGTCGAGAAAATCACCGTGGCGCCCTCGTCGCGCAGCTTCAGGATCTCACGCTTGAGCAAACCGGCGTTGATCGGGTCGAAGCCCGAAAAAGGCTCGTCGAAGATCAGCAGCTTCGGGCGGTGAAGCACCGTCACGATAAACTGCACCTTCTGGGCCATGCCCTTCGAAAGCTCCTCGACCTTCTTGTCCCACCAGTCCGAGATTTCCAGACGTTCGAACCATTCCTTCAGCCGCGTCGTGGCCTCCTGGCGCGAAAGTCCCTTGAGCCGTGCGAAAAACACGGCCTGCTCCCCCACCTTCATCTTCTTGTAGAGGCCGCGCTCCTCGGGCAGATAGCCTATGTGCGCCGTATCGGCCGCCGTAAGCTCGTGGCCGTCGAAAATCACGCGCCCGCTGTCCGGAGCCGTGATGTGGTTGATTATGCGTATTAGCGTGGTCTTGCCCGCGCCGTTCGGGCCTAAGAGTCCGTAGACCTTTCCCCGGGGCACTTCGATGCTCACATCGTCCAGAGCGCGGTGTCCCGTGAATTCCTTGGTAATGTTTTCGGCTATGAGAATATTTTCCATACACTTAATAGACGCGGACCGGGCACGAATATTACACCACGGGGCGGATTTTATTACCACTATCGGATTTTTTTGCTAACTTTGCCCCCGGAAAAGCCCTAACTGCCATGTTCGACGAAAGCATCCTCCCCTTTCTTTTTCTCTGCCTCACATCCTTCTTCTCCCTGACCAACCCTCTGGGCACTATGCCCGTTTTCCTGTCCATCACCCGCGAGATGGACAATGCGCAGCGCCGCGCCATCCTCAAGCGCGCCGTGTTCATCGCCATCGTCATCCTCCTGGGCTTCACCTTCTGCGGACAGGTGATATTCAAACTCTTCGGCGTGAGCACCAACGGCTTCCGCATCGCTGCCGGCGTGATAATCATGAAAATCGGCTTCGACATGCTCAACGCCCAGTACAAGAGCACCAAGATGAGCGAGGAGGAGGAGCAGGCATACGCCCGCAACATCACCGTCACGCCCCTTGCCATTCCCATGCTATGCGGCCCGGGCGCCATAGCCAACGGCATCATGCTCATGGATCAGGCCTCCACGCTCGTCATGCAGGCCATCGTCGTGGGTAGCATCATATTCATCTACGGCTTAGGCTATTTCATCCTCCGGGCCTCCACGCGCCTGGTGTCTATACTTGGCGAAACGGGCAATAACGTGATGATGCGCCTGATGGGACTTATCCTTATGGTCATCGCCGTCGAGTGCTTCGTCGGCGGCATCCGCCCCATCCTCATCTCCATAATCCAGGCCTCGCGCCTGGCCTGACACGCAAACGGATACGGAAAGGGCAGGCCCCCGCTCGGGAGGCCTGCCCTTCCTGTGTCGATGCGGCTCCGAATCAATATGCGAGGAGCTCCTCGATGCGTGTGCGGAGCGTGTCCTCGCTCACCAGGCCCACGCTGCGGATATCGGTCTGCTTACCGTCCTTGAAGAACAGCAGCGTCGGGATGCTGCGCACGCGGCATTCCGTGGCGAACTCATTTTCGTCGTCGATATTGTACTTGCCGATAATGACTTTGCCTTCATACTCCTCGGCCAGTTTCTCGACCGTGGGAGTGAGAGCCTTGCAGGGGCCGCACCAGGTGGCCCAGAAATCTACCACCACGGGCTTGCCCGTAGCGATAATGTCCTTGATGTTGGAATCAGTGAATGTTTGTGCCATTTACTTGTAGTTTTATGTTGTTGGTTTTATGGAATTTCAGACGCGTACGCGTTCCACGCGGTAGGAAGCTTCCAGGTCGTCGAGCTGCCGGAAGAGCTTCTGAGTAAGTCGAACGCGCAGATTCGAACTAAGGTTCACTCCGCGGTTCAGCGCGGGATCGTAGAGCCGGATATTGACGTTCACGCCCGGATCCTCGTCGCCCTCCTCGGTGCGCTTGCCGCGGCGGGGCTCCACTCGGTTGCCCTCGAGGAGCTCCAGCACGCCGCCCTTGAGATTGCCAAGTTCAAGCTGCACGGTCAGGCCCGTGATCAGATGGCCCTTAAGGTCGTCGAGGCTGCGCACGCTGTCCACATAGAAGCGCACCGGGCCGTCCTTGAACTTGTTGTACTTTCCGCTGACGTATATGGCCCTTCCGGGCTCGCACAGATGGCCCATCTGCTGGAGGCCTCGGCCGATGAGCGTGAAATCGCTGGAGCCGGTGTAGTCCTCGAACTTCACGATCAGCATCTCCTTGCCGCTTGAGAGCACGCGTGTCTCGCGGCCCGTGACCATGCCCGCGAATCCTGCGGCCTGACCGGGGGAGCCCGCCATCTCGTTCTTATCCTTCAGCGACAGGGGAATACCATAGGTCAGCTCGATGAAATAGGGGTCGAGCGGATGGGCCGAGAGATACATGCCCACCAGGTCCTTCTCCTTGTCCAGACGCGAGATGTCCGTCCAGCGCGGGGCCCGGGGAAGGACCGGTCGGGCCGCCGTGCGCAGCTCCTCGTCGTCGAATCCGAAAAGGCTGGCCTCCTGCATGCGCATGGCGTTCTGGTGCTGTGCGCCGTATCGGAGCATGAGTTCCGTGCCGGTCTCGCCGCGACGGTCCACCTCGCTCACGAGGTCCTCGCGCGAGTATTGCTCGAAGCTGTCAAAAGCCCCCGAGCACACCAGCGCGTCGAACACACGCCGGTTCACGGCCCCGGCAGGGACACGCTCCACAAAGTCGTATATATCCTTGAACGGCCCATGCTTCTCGCGCTCGTCGATGATCGCCTGCACCACATTGCCTCCCACGCCCTTGATGGCCGAGAGGCCGAAACGGATATCGCCGGCGCGGTTGACGGAGAAATTGGCGAAGGATTCGTTGATGTCGGGGCCCTTGACGTTGATGCGCATGGCCTTGCATTCGTCCATGTAGAAGCTCACCTTGGCGATGTCCGAGAGGTTGCGGCTCAGCACGGCGGCCATGTATTCCGAGGGATAATTTGCCTTGAGATAGGCCGTCTGATATGCCACCCAAGAGTAGCAGGTGGCATGGCTCTTGTTGAAGGCATAGGAGGCGAACTTCTCCCAGTCGGCCCAGATTTTCTCGAGCACTTCCTTCTTGTGTCCGTTCTTCTGACCGCCTTCCAGGAACTTGCCTTTCAGGTGGTTCATCTTGTCGATGAGCTTCTTGCCCATGGCCTTTCGCAGGGTGTCGCTCTCGCCTCGGGTGAAGTTTGCAAGCAGGCGCGACAGCAGCATGACCTGCTCCTGATAGACCGTCACGCCGTAGGTGTCCTTCAGATAGGTCTCCATCTCGGGAATATCGTAGACGATAGGTTCGCGGCCGAGCTTGCGGGCGATGAAGTCCGGAATATAGTCCATAGGGCCCGGGCGGTAAAGGGCGTTCATGGCAATCAGGTCCTCGAACACCGAGGGCTGGAGCTCGCGCAGATACTTCTGCATGCCGGGCGACTCGAACTGGAATGTGGCCACGGTCTGCCCGCGGCCATAGAGCTCGTAGGTCTTGCGGTCGTCGACCAAAATAATTTTTCAGGGTAAAGACCTTCGTCAACAAGTTTGCGGAACTGAGCGA
>CAZBNM010000088.1:0-5919 GCA_964493495.1 uncultured Bacteroides sp. | reverse complement strand
GGTAAGGCACACCCGGCCGACGGAGCCGGCCAGGGCCTGATCAAGCGTATTCTGGAAATTTCGCGCATGCCTCAGTTCCTGGGCAAGATCATCTTCCTGGAGGACTACAACATGGTAGTTGCCAAGCGCCTTGTGACGGGTGTTGACATCTGGCTGAACACTCCGACGCGTCCTCTGGAAGCATCGGGCACATCGGGCGAAAAGGCCGAGATGAACGGCGTTCTGAACTTCTCGGTGCTCGACGGCTGGTGGTATGAAGGCTACCGTTTCAACGAGCAGGCCGGCTGGGCGCTCACGGACAAGCGCACCTACCAGGATCAGGCCCAGCAGGACAAGCTCGACGCAGCCACCATCTACTCGATGCTCGAGAACGAAATCATTCCCCTGTACTTCAAGAAGAACTCGGCCGGCTACTCGCCCGAGTGGATCCAGTACATCAAGGGGTCGATCGGCGACATCGCACCTCACTTCACGATGAAGCGCATGATCGACGACTACATCGCCCGCTTCTACGATCCCGAGGCAAAGCGCAACAACATTCTGAGCGCCCACGACTATGCCAAGGCCAAGGAAATCGTGGCATGGAAGGAAAAGGTTGCCGCCGCCTGGGACGGCATCAAGGTATTTGATGTGCGGCAGTCGGGCGAACTTGCCCAGCCGTCTGCAGGCGAGAGCGTGAAGTTCGAGGCCATCATCGACACGAACGGTCTGGGTCGTGATCTGGGTCTGGAGATGGTTGTTTTCCGTCAGGAAGACGGCGAGGAGCATCTGCACCGCACTCTGGACTTCAAGGTTGTGAAGGAAGAAGGCAACGTGCTCACGTATGAGCTGACGGATAAGCTTCTGGATGCCGGCGTGTTCCGTTACGGTTTCCGCCTGTATCCCAAGAATCCGGCGCTTCCGCACCGCATGGACTTCGCGTTCAGCCGCTGGATCTGATAAAGCCCACATCTGCAAAACACTTCCGCCCCGACGAGAATTCGCTTCCCGTCGGGGCGGACTTCGTCCGGGGGGGCAGCAGAGACCGTTTGCGACGCAGAGTTCGAGGTAGCGTCCGGTTTGTTAAACGTCCGGGGGCTGCAATATTTATTTGGGTATTCGAATCATTTGTATTACCTTTGTGTAGCTGTTCGCAGCGGCCGTACAATACCGGAAAAACCAAACTCAAATCTCATACCAAATTTTTACCACCCAATGAAAAGAATCTTAGCAAGTGTAGCCGCCACCGTCATGGTATGGTTCGGCGCCATGGCTCAGATTGTGACTACCTCCCCGACCATCGTGCAGGAGGACAGCCCCAATGTAGTACTCACCTATCACGCAGATTCGCCCCTTGGCAACGGAGGTCTGAAGGGCCTCTCGTCCGGGACCCCGATCTATGCTCACATCGGCGTGATAACGAACCTCAGCAAGGATAACAGCGACTGGAAATACGTTCAGACCGACTGGCCCGCCTCGGACGGCTCGAACGCGCAGACCTCCAACATGGAGAAGAACAAGCTGACATACGTTTCCGCCAACACCTACACGCTGACGCTTGGCTCGCTCCGGAGCTATTTCGGCATCACCGACGCGGCAGAGCACATCCAGAAGATCGCGCTGGTATTCCGCAATGCCGACGGCAGCAAGCAGGGCAAGACCGCAAGCGGGGGCGATATTTTCGTTGACGTACTTGCCGAGGGCTTCGGCATCTCGTTCAGCAACAACGCCGAGAGCACGCTTCTGACCACGGCGACAGAAATCACGTTCACGCTGAACTCGACCATTCCCGCCGACCTGAGCATCAGCGTCAACGGCACGGAAATCGCCTCGGTGAAGAGCAACACCACGCTGAAAGCCGGCTATACCTTCACGAACAAGGGCACTTACACGGTTGTGGGCAAGGGCGTTGCCAATGGCGAGACGCTGACGGAAAGCGTGAACATCGCTTATCCGGGCCAGTCGGTAGCGGGCAACTATCCCGGCGGCAAGCCCAAGATGGGACCGGTGAAGAATTCGGACGGCACGGTGACCTTCTGTATCGCAGCTCCCGGGAAATCGTCGGCTATCCTCGTTCCCTCATGGGATGACTACAATATCCTGGACAAGAATATCATGAAGTATCAGGATTATGAGGGCAACCGCTATTTCTGGACCACGGTTTCGGGCCTGAAGGACAATGAATGGTATCCCTACTACTTCATCATCGACTCGAAATATAAGGTTGGCGACCCGTATGCCGAGCTGGTTCTTGACTGCTACAGCGACAAATGGCTCGATCCGACCGTATGGCCCGACATGCCACAGTATCCCTACGATCTTTTCAACGACGTGATGCTGGCAGTCTACCGCGGCGATCTGAACACGAGCTACAAGTTCTCCAACTTCACGATACCCGACCACAAGAGCCTCGTGATCTACGAGATGCTTTTCCGCGACTTCACGGGCACTGAAGGCGAGGCTAACGCCAACGGCACGGTGCGTCAGGCAATAGCCAAGATTCCCTACATCAAGAATTTAGGGTTCAATGCCGTGGAGCTGATGCCTATCATGGAATTCAACGGCAACAATTCGTGGGGCTACAACACGAACTTCTATTTCGCACCTGACAAGGCTTATGGCTCACCGACGGACTACCGCGACTTCATCGAGGCATGCCACAAGGAGGGGATGGCCGTGATCCTTGACATCGTATTCAACCAGAGCGACGGCCTCCATCCCTGGTATCAGATGTACGACATCAATTCGAATCCCTTCTACAACAAGACCGCGCCGCACGCCTACAGCGTGCTCAACGACTGGAACCAGGGTCACGCACTGGTGCAGCAGCAGTGGACGGACTGCCTGGAGTACTGGATGAAGAATTACAATGTGGACGGCTTCCGCTTCGACCTTGTGAAGGGCCTGGGCGACAACAATTCTTACTCGAACGGCACGGACAGCTACAATGCGTCGCGCATCGCCCGCATGAAGCGTCTGCACGCCGTAATCAAGAGCGTGAATCCGAACGGCATCCACATCAACGAGAACCTTGCCGGAGCACAGGAAGAAATCGAGATGGGTAACGACGGCGAACTGCAGTGGGCCAACATCAACAACAACTCGTGCCAGTTCACGATGGGTTATGCAGAGGACAACGGAGGCGCCAAGATCTCGGCCTTCCTCTCGACCAAGCAGGACAACCGTCCGTGGGGCTCGACGGTGAGCTACGCTGAGAGTCACGACGAACAGCGCATGGCCTATAAGAACAATACCTACGGCGTAGCTTCGGTGAAGAACAGTAAGGACGTTAGCTACAAGCGCCTTGGCTCGCTTGCAGCCCAGATGCTTCTCACCCCCGGCCCGAAGATGGTATGGCAGTTCGGCGAACTCGGTGCTGACCAGAGCACCAAGGACAGCGGCGGCGGCAACAACACGGATCCGAAGATCGTGATCTGGAGCTGGCTGAACGAGGAGAATCCCAAGTATCTGATGGAAACGTACAGCAAGCTGATCAACCTGCGCATGTCCAATCCCGAGCTCTTCAAGGAATCCGCAACATTCGTAACATCCGGTCTGGGAGGTGCTATGACGTCGAACCGCGTTCTTCGTCTGACGGCCGGCAATAAGGAAGTGATCTGCTTTATCAACCCGAACACGGGCGGCGCCAACAAGACCGTAGGCACGACGAGCACGGTGCTCAACTCGGGCAACAGCCAGCTCATCTGCGCATCTCCAGGCTTCGAACCCACGCTGAACGGCACGGGCACGAGCGTAAGCGTAAGCGTTCCTCCTCACTGCTTTGCCGTATTCGCCACGAAGACCGTGACGGGCATTGACAATGTTGTTACAGTGCCTGAAAACGGCGCTTCCATGGTACGCGGCGGCAAGGGCTGCATCATCATTGACGGCGAGTACAGCGATGCCGCAGTGTACACACTCGACGGACGCCGTGCAGCAGGTCTGGCCGGTCTCACGCCCGGTCTGTACGTGGTGCGCGTAGACGGTAAGGCTTCGAAAGTAGCTGTACGCTGAATATAATTTATAAACCTGACACCCTCCTCCGCGGGCCACGGGCTTGCGGAGGAGTATTTTTTCAATACGCATGACAACGATACCCTTTTCGCACTGCCGTGCCGACGGTGTGAGTCTTGACCTGAACCGACAGAACTGGCCGGAGTTCACTTACCGACCGAGCGTGAGCGTTCGACTGCGTCACGACGGCCGATCGCTCTTCGTGCGCTTCGATGTAGTTGAAACCCATATTCGAGCCATAGAGACAGAGGACAACCATCCTGTATGCCCTGACTCGTGTGTGGAGTGCTTCATTCTATGCTCGGACGGACGAACGTATGTGAACCTCGAAAGCAATCCCCTGGGCACACTTCTGGGTGCCCGACGGATCGAACGGCCTGTAAAGACGCCTCTCACGGATGAAGAGTTAGCGCTGGTTCGTCGCCGCGGCAGCTATGCCGGACGTGCTCCATTCGAGTTCCGGAGCGATCGGGGGAGCCGCTGGTGGCTGGAACTGGAAGTTCCCTTTGAGCTATTGGGATACGCCGAGGCGCCCGAAAGCGTGCATCTGAATGCATATAAGTGCGGCGACAAAACGGACCGCCCGCACTACCTCTCGCTCTATCCGATAGACAGTGACCGGCCTAATTTTCACAGGCCGGATTGTTTCGGAAAATTATATCTTGAGCGAAAATGAGCTTTTTTCAAGAAAAAAGAGTTTTGAAATGAGCAAAATGGCTCCTCAGGTGTTAATTAGATAAGAGTGCGAGAGGCGACATGTTGTCGGCCGCGCATCCTTGGTTCTTTTTGTCAGGCAGTGATGCCGGGCTAAAGGTCTCATAAATAAATAGTTGAAACGTGGAAGAAGGTCGGCATGCGCCGGCCTTCTTTTGTGGTTGCGGGCTGAGGCCCGCACGCTGTTTCAAATAGAAAATAATTATAATGAACTTTCGGGGGGTGGTTTGATGTTGTGTTTAAAAGGATTTAAATGATTTTCGCGGCAGGCAATTGGCAATTCGGACAGAATTGACTACCTTTGCAGTTTGAAAAATCAAATATCTGACTACGGACTATATCTACCCTATAGAAATATGAGCACACCCCGCAATCTCGTCATCGTCGAATCACCGTCCAAGGCCAAGACCATCGAAAAGTTTCTGGGCCCGGACTATAAGGTGATGTCGAGTGCCGGTCATATCCGCGACCTAAAGAAACACAGCTTCAGCATCGATGTGGACAAAGATTTCGCACCGATGTACGTAATACCCGAGGACAAGACACATCTGGTGAACGAATTGAAAAAGGCAGCGCGCCAGGCCGATATGGTGTGGCTTGCCTCCGATGAAGACCGCGAGGGAGAGGCCATTGCCTGGCATCTCTACGAGGTTCTGGGTCTGAAGCCGGAGAATACGCGCAGAATCGTTTTCCACGAGATTACGAAAAACGCTATACTTAACGCGATAGCTCATCCGCGCGGTATCGACCTGGGGCGGGTGGACGCGCAGCAGGCGCGTCGCGTTCTCGACCGCATCGTGGGTTTCGAACTATCGCCCGTGCTGTGGAAGCGGCTCAAGCCGTCGCTATCGGCGGGCCGCGTGCAGTCGGTGGCTGTGCGCCTTATAGTGGAGCGCGAGCTTGAAATCAAGAATTTCGTATCGGAGCCGTACTATCGTGTTTTCGGCTATTTTACGGCCGATCACGGTCCGGCTTTCAAGGCAGAGCTTGGCAAGCGTTTCGCCACGGCAGCCGAGGCACGCGAGTTTCTCGAAAGCTGCGCGCGGGCTAAGTTCACCATCGGCGACATCACGGTGAAACCTCTGCGCAAGAGTCCGGCTCCGCCCTTCACGACATCGACCCTGCAGCAGGAAGCTGCGCGCAAACTGGGCTTCTCCGTGTCGATGACGATGATGATAGCCCAGAAGCTCTATGAAAACGGCCATATCACAT
>CAZBNM010000087.1:0-6441 GCA_964493495.1 uncultured Bacteroides sp. | reverse complement strand
TGCCGGCGCGGAGCTCTTCCTTGGTGCGCTCGAAGATAAGCACGTTGGCGTCGACGGCCATGCCAAGCGAGAGCACGATACCGGCGATACCCGACATGGTCAGCACGGCCTGGAAGGACGAGAGGATGCCGATGGTGAAGAAGAGGTTGCAGATAAGGCAGATGTTGGCGATCAGGCCCGGGATGAAGCCGTAGAACACGCACATGAAGATCATCAGGAGCACCAGAGCCACAACGAACGATACGAAACCGTCGTGAATGGCCTGCTTACCCAGCGAAGGGCCGACAACCATGTCGCTGATGATGTGTACCTTGGCGTCCATCTTACCGGACTTGAGCACGTTTGCAAGGTCGCGGGCCTCCTCGATGCTGAAGTCGCCCGTGATCGAAGACTGGCCGCCTTCGATGGCCTGGTTGACGTTGGGAGCGGAGTAAACCTGATCGTCGAGGACGATTGCAACCTGCTTGTTGATGTTCTGACGCGTCACGCGGGCCCAGTCGCGGGCACCCTGCGGGTTCATGCGCATCGAAACCTCATTGCCGCGCAGAGGATCGTAGTTGGAGGATGCGTCGCTCACAGCCTTGCCGTCAAGCGCGGGCTGGCCGCCATGGGCGCGGAGAGCGTAGAGAGCGTAGCCAAGGTTCACTTCCTTGCCGTTGGCATCGGTGCGAACGGTGGGCTTGACGCTCCAGCGCAGCTTCAGATCGGAGGGAAGGAGGTTCTTGGCATATGTAGTGGCCAGAAGCTCGTTCACTGCCGTCATGGCCTTGGCGTCGGGGGCGTAACCGATGGTTGCGCCATAGCCGGGCTGCTGCAGCACGGCTACAAGCACTGCGGGATTATAGAGCGAGTCGGCGGCCAGTGCGCTCACCAGCGAGGAAAGCTGATTCTGCACCTCGGAAGCCTGATAGGTTTCGTAGAATTCGAGGTTTGCGCTGCGCTGCAGGAGGTCGCGTACACGTTCGTGGTCCTTCACGCCGGGGAGCTCCAGCAGGATCTGACCGTCCTTGCCCTGAAGCACCTGGATGTTGGGCGAAACAACGCCGAACTGGTCGATACGGTTGCGGAGCACGTTGGTGGCGGAATTGTCCACGCGGTCCTTCACCTGGCTCTTGAGGGTGGCCTTTACGGCATCATCGCTGCTGCCGGATGCCACAACACCCTGGAAAAGCACGGAGAAGTCGGCCTGAGGCTTTGCCGAACGGTATTCATTAACGAAGGTCGACACGAAATCTTCGCTCTTGTGAGTCTCGACGGCTGCATTAGCGCGAGCGAGAGCCGATTCGAACACGGAGTCCGTGGCGCCGCTCTTCATGCTGCGGATCATATCAGGCATATCCACCTGAAGTATAACGTTCATACCGCCCTTGAGGTCGAGACCGAGGCCGAGGCCCCATTTGCGGACATCATTCAGAGTGTAATAACCTAAGTACACCTTCTCTTCGCCGAGAGAATCCATGTAGTGCTTGTAGGCCTGATTGTAGGCGGCGTCGTCGTTGTCACCGCTTTCGGCCAGGGCGTAGCTTGCTGCATTATCCTCGTACTTGCTCGAAATGAACGTGAACGAGAGATAGAACAAACATACAACCACAAGGCACACAGCGATTACACCGGCCACGATGCTGCCTAAGTTTCCTTTGCTTTGCATGTAATAATTATGATTTTATTTGTTAGAAAATTCTATGGTTGATTTTTCGGCTCGCAAATATACGATTTTTTCCTGACATAGCCGCACTCAGGCCGTTTTTTTTAGTAGAGTTTAATCTAAGTACCTTTCCGGAGAGCATCTCCGAGGAATATCACTCGGAATAATTAATCCTGAATTTGTCGAGGAGGAGCTTGAAGCTGTCCTGGGCGGAAAGACACGTATCCATAAGATAGCCTTTGATATGCGGCCAGTGGTGAAGGCCATTGTAATAAAACATTTTAAGTTCTTCGGCTATAATAAAAGGCACGTAACCCAGACGAAGACACTCCCGGAACATAATCAGCCTTCCCACCCGTCCGTTGCCGTCCTGAAATGGATGAATCGACTCAAACCGATGGTGAAAATCAATTATATCCTCAAAAGAAGGATGATTCAGGGCATTATACTCCTTTAAAAGCCTCTCGATTTCCTTGTGGACATCCTGGGGACTCGTAGTGTCGTTGCCACCGACTTCGTTGGGCAACAGCTTATACTCACCTACTCTGAACCATTCCTTACGCTCATCGGAGGTGCCGGACTTCAGCAGGAAATGAAGATGTTTTATGTATGACTCGGTGAGTTTACGATCGGTATGCTCGATTATATAGTCGACCGCACGGAAATGGTTGGATGTCTCGATGACATCATCCACATTTACGGGACTCTCCGTCAGCCCAATCGTATTAGTCTCGAATATATACCGGGTCTGGTCGTGGGAGAGGCGGCTACCTTCTATGTGATTGGAATTGTACGTGAGGTCAATCTGTACACGATGATATATCCCACCCTTCATTCTTGAGGATTTTTGCTCACGCAAGATTTTCAGCAAGGGGGTTTCCACTGCCCGGTTCCTCCTCTCCGCTATTTCTGCATTCTCAGGTATATTCCAGGTCTTACCCATGAGGAAAGCTCCCGGAAGCTTCCCCCCGGCGCAATAATTCCGCGCGGTGCGATCCGAGACGCCATGATTCGTTGCCCACTCCTTCACTGAGAGATATTTCATATTAACGGCAAGGTTTTAAGGTGAAAAACTATGCAAAGCTCGCGATTTTATCGTCCGACTCCTGTCGGCGCGAGCTTGACATACAGCGTATCCACGGATATTCGCACGTCGTAAGGGGTTGCCTGCTCGGTGCGTGTAGGCACGGTGGAGTGGACATAATAAAAGCTCTGCTGCTTGTCCCAGGAAGGGAGACTCAGATTGCGCGTCTCGCCTGCAGGAATCTCGCAGTCCACGGCGGCGCTGCGTTTGTGAAGCTGACGTCCGGCCGCATCCAGATACTCGATGGTGAGCGCAAGCTTAACGGCCTCGCTCTCGGCATGGTTTGTCACAAAAAAGGTCTCGCGCCGTGAGCGCAAGGGCTTGTCATAGCCCGTCACTCTGAGGGTTTCTACTCCGGGAGTAACCAAAGCATATGGTGCCGGCGATTCCACAGATGCGTTTGCCGGGCTTCCGGCAGGACGAAGGTTTGCTCGCGTGGTGCGTTGGGCGCCAAGCGCCGGCGCAAGAAGAATGAGCATTAAAGCAAGGATGAGAGAAGTACGTTTCATTGTCGAAATGAATTATGCTGTTTACAGTTCAACCGGCTCGGAGGCGCAGCCGTCGGGCCCGATACGGACGGCTCCCTCAAGATCGGAAGGCCGCGGATTCTCACGTTCAAGCGTTACACGGAAGAAATACGGCAGCCAGCGGTGGAGACTCACACGGCGATGGCGCGAATAGGGCTTAAACACGAGGCGCTGTCCCGTTTCGTCGAGCTCGAGGGTAGCCGTATAATCACCGGTTAGAGACTTCCTTCGGGCGCCGGGAGCAGCTGACATCACGCACTCGTAGACTCCGGGGCGGGAGGCAGCCTTCACAGTGCCGCACACCGTGCCTTCCGGAATGCGCCAGTCGGGCGACTCGATCATGCGCAGCTCGAAAACACCCGGGACACCCGGACATGCGCAGAGCTCGAACACCGCGCCGCCCCCGGTGGCCGACATCTGCCAGAGGCCCTCCACGGGATCGGAGATTCTCCCGTCGCGTGCCAAAAGGCCCATTTGTGAAGACACGGCGAGTGCCCACGCCACGACGCACAAAGCTATGGCACGGGCACCGCGAATCATATGGTAGAGAATTTATATGTGAAGCCGATGGACAGGATCTCCTTGAGCTGCAGCTTGCTCCACTTCGTATCGGGCTGGTGCGGCGTCTGGGAGTCGTAGCGCGCATGGCAGAAAATCTGGGTGGTCAGGAAACGGTTGATTTCAAACACGACAGTGTTTTCCCAGTCGGCCTGAATCAGGTCGTAGTCCGTAAAGAGCCAGACACGCGAGTTCAGAGATATATTCGAGGCTATCTTCCAGAATATCTTCACCTCGGCGCTCGAACCGAACTTGCTGACCGTGCGTGCGCCCTCCCGGATGCCGTATGCCGTCTCGTCCATCTCGCGGTTGATGCACGTGCGCAGACTGTAGGAGATGGGGGCGATCGATGCATCGAAAGTGAAGTTTTTCTTGGGCGTGGCGTAGTTATAGGTCATACCGATACCGGCCGTGAGTTCACCGGGCGAGAGGAACGACGAGCGCATTGTGCGCGTATTGGAATTGAACGAATTCAAGAGCTGCGTTTTGAACTGCGCCGTGAACGAATAATACCACCTGCGGGCGGCCTTCAGACCGAAGGTGGTATTCACCTGGAACAGGTCATCGGAGATGTTGTAGGAATGTATCGAATCGTCGGGAGCGGAATTCATGCCCAGCTTGTACTGCCCTGTGGTTTCGAACAGCAGGTTGGGATGGAATTCCTGATTCAGCTTTACGTTGTAGTAGATATTACCCAACACGTTCAGGTTGTTGTTACCGCCCTGATACCAGTTTGGGGAGATATATGCCTGCGAGAACTGCAGGCCAACGTTGAACTTATGGAGCCAGTGCTGCTTGCGTGCGGGACCGGGCTCGACCGTGGCGACGACCTCGTCCACCGTGGGCATCTCGCGCATCTCGATCGTGAAGTTCGAAGGATCCACTACCGGAGAAAACTTGGCGGGAGCCTGGGGCAGCAGAGCCTGATTGTAGGGGACAAGCTCGGGATGCGAGAAGAAGAACTGGCGGCGCATTTCCCTCATCGTGCGTGCGACACGCTCCGCATCTTCCCAGAATCCTGAACCCTGCTCTTCAAAGAAAGGCTCCTGATCAGCAAAGGAGAAGTGGTCGTAGACAGCCGGGAGGAAAAACCAGTCCGGGAAAGGCATGTCGGTCCCGGAAAGATCATAGGCCGGGAGGATGTCATCCGTAAGAATTCCCACACTCTCGCGGATGGGCATCACAAGATCCACAATGGTGCTGTCCGGAGCAGGAAGAATCACCTGCTGCGCCCGGAGCCCGGAGGGCCAGAGCGCACCCGTCAATAAGCAAATCGGCACAAGCACCGAACGTAGAATTTTCTTCATAAGTCTGTTCTTAGTATACTGCGGTGTTATGTATCAGGTCTTTGCGGGCTTGAAAGCCGTGTATAGCGTGCATGCGCCGAATGTCATCCGTCGGAAAGAGCATCGCACGAATCCTGCGTCACTCATCAGGCGAGTCATGCGCTCGCCCTGAGCCACAGCTGCAATACTCTCGGGCAAGTAGCTGTATGCCCTGGCGTCCTTGCTGACCAGGCGTCCTACAAGCGGGATGAGGGTGCGCGTATAGAGTCGATAGAGTGCGGCAGGCACAGGCTGCACGGGTGTGGAAAGCTCCAGCACCACCAGAGCGCCACCGGGCCGCAGGACGCGCAGCATCTCGCGGTAGCCCCCGGGAATGTCGGCAAAATTGCGTATGCCGTAAGCGATAGTGACGGCATCGGCCGAATCCGAGTCGACCGGCAGCGCAAGACCATCGCCACGGCGGAAGCTAATGCGGTCGGCAAGGCCGGCCTCCTCGACTTTACGACGGCCCACAGCCAGCATACCCTCTGACAAATCCACACCCGTAATGCGGGCTTCAGGCAAGGCACGGGCCAGGGAAATGGCCAGATCGCCCGTACCGGTAGCGATATCCACGACCGTGCGCGGACGCGGCTCGAGCCGCGCAAGCGTGCGCACGGCCGAGCGGCGCCAGAGCTTGTCGATGCCCATGGTCATGGCGCGGTTCATGAAGTCATACGAGGGCGCGATGCTGTCGAACATCTCCTCGACCTGACTCCCCTTGTCGCGCTCGTCGCCGTAGGGTGTGATTTTCTCTACATCCATCAAAGGCTAAGTGTGGCCAGGAAGTCCAGAACGTTCTTCTCGATACGGTCCTGAAGGTTCTGCTCGGGTGCGGGCACGAACTTGCGACCGGTCACATGCTCGTAGAGCTCGATATATCGGCGGGAAATGCTTTCGCAAACCTCGGGAGTCATTTCAGGCACAGTCTCGCCGGGGCGACCCATAAATCCGTTCTCGATGAGCCACTGGCGCACGAACTCCTTGGAGAGCTGACGCTGGGGCTCGCCCTTTTCAAAGCGTTCGGCATAGCCCTCCGAGTAGAAATAGCGCGAGGAGTCGGGGGTGTGGATTTCATCGATAAGGATGACCTTGCCGTCGTACTTTCCGAACTCGTATTTCGTGTCCACAAGGATGAGTCCCTTTTCGGCCGCCATCTTCGTGCCGGCGGCGAAGAGCTTGCGGGTGTATTCCTCCATCACGGCGTAATCCTCAGCCGAGACGATGCCGCGTGAGATAATTTCCTCGCGGGAGATGTTCTCGTCGTGACCTTCCTCGGCCTTGGTGGTGGGAGTGATGATG
>CAZBNM010000086.1:0-6512 GCA_964493495.1 uncultured Bacteroides sp. | reverse complement strand
GGGATGTAGGAGTTAACCTCCTTGCCGTTGGTCAGACGCACACGCGCAACCTTACGCATTGCCGAGTTAGGCTTCTTGGGAGTAGTCGTGTACACACGCACACAGACGCCGCGACGCTGAGGGCACGAATCAAGTGCGGGCGACTTACTCTTGTCCTCGAGGGCCACACGTCCTTTTCTTACTAATTGCTGAATAGTAGGCATCTTAGTTCTTTTGTTTGTGACTTGAGTTGATTAAATGTATTTCTTTCTGTTTTTTCGTCAATCCAGGCGCCCACCAAACGACGACCCATCGCTTTGTCTTTCAGACACTTGCGATAGCCATCCGTCGATGAACCCACTTTTTCACCGCAAAGTTACGAATTTAATTTCTAAAAACCAAACATTTAAGAAACTTTTTCTCACCGCAGTAATCCGCCCTATTTTGTAGAATCCCGACACTCTCTCGAAATCCACACCGGACCCCAGCTCTGAAGCACCCTCTACTTTGTCGTTGTCACAACCCTCGTCTGACCCCGAACAGCCAGTCCGAAATAAAATTACTCGACCGCAGACATGAACTGATTATAAGACACACCCCCGTAATGACACATGCCATCCCTGCGCCAATCAAAAGCTGGAATATTATCATTGAATTAGGAGCCAAGAAACTACCTAACACCGGCAAACTCGGAAGGAAGAAATAATGAAGCATATACACATCCAGAGAGCGCTGCCCGGTAAAGCACATAAATTTAGCGATTCTTCCGGAGGAATAAAAGAAATCCCTAAAATAAAAAAACAACGACACTATCAATAGAACTGCTATGTAAGGGATAACTATGGACCCGAATATTTTTCTACCGAACCCTGACAAAACGCCTTCCTCAAGAACACACATCCCTATGACATATGCCACAATCAGAACAGCCTTCATGGATGATCCTGAAAGAATATATTCGAATCTCGAGTTAAAGCGTTTGAAAACCAAGCCTAACACAAACCATTGGATAAAGAAACAAAGATTGGTCACGCCGATAATCGTTCCAAATTGCCAGTCATGAAATATTCCTGTGGGGATAAGGACATTACCAAGTATGGCAAAAACAATCATTGAAGGCAATACCAGATCTTTTCCCATCAGACGGCATAAAGCGGTGACAACAAAATAGATGACAAACATATCCAGCAGGTCAATGGTAAACCAGTAGCCCATAAATCCATGCTTTAGCCAACCAAAGGGATCAGCCCCCAGTGAATAATACCTGAAGGTATAAAACACAAGCGTACAAAACAATAACGCCTTGATTTTCTGTGGGACCTGTTTTCTATAGCAGTCTATAGTCCATGCATCGAGAGGTTTATATGCGAAATAACCACTGATAAAAAAGAATAGCGGCATGAAATACGTGCCTACTATTTCTTTTGTAAAAGCCTCCACTCCGACTGATGCCCCCAAAAAATGCGCATACACAACAGATAACATCGAAAATCCACGCAGCGCATCAAATTCGTTTAGCCTTTGCTTCCTGACAGAAGAATCGGAGCCTTGGCTTAATGATGAGGCTGTTGCCTCTTCACAATTAGTGACAGTATCGCCGGATTGCGCGTCACAGACAGCTGTAGCATTGGGGGGGGGGTAAAATGCTGGTTTTCATATATTTATGTATTTATACGTAAAGCTACAGAAATTTCATCTGATTATTCACTTGCAAAAATAATCATTTCCACCCGGAAACCCAAATCGTCAAATAGTATATAGGATCAAAAAAAACAGCCTCTTCCTCGAAAGGTTGAATAAAGCCTTTTATAATTTGACGGTTGTGGAATATTTCGTAATTTTGCAGCATGAACGCTAAAATTACCCCCCCCACAATCAAGCAAAAGAATTGATTATCTGGATGTTATAAGAGCATTTGTTTTGCTTGGAATTCTAACCGTACACTGCAATAACGGTTTTGGATTCGTTGATGCCAATCCTACATCACATTCAACCGACGTGTTCCATGCTATAATCGGCATCTTCCTGAATAACAAATGCAACATTGCGTTTACAACTTTATTCGGAGCAAGCTTTGGATTGATTCTCCGCAATAAGAACAACACTTCTTTTCGGTTCTTCTGGCGATGCCTCCTCTTGATGGGTTTTGGCATTATAAATAAATTCTTTTACTGGTACGACGCACTTATGCTGTTCGGTTTTACCGGAATAATGATCATCCCTTTCCGATACCTGCGTGCGCGGACCATTCTTCTCGTCACCATAGCCCTCTACTTCATCACACCCTTAGTGTGGCCTTTCGTTCACGCCGGAACAACAATCTTCCATAACTGGATCCCCGGCCCCACTCCGGAAATATCAGTCACATCCTTTAGCGACATCCTCCATCGCCCCTTATGGGAAGGCATCCTCACGTATACATACGTCGTAACAATTCAGGGCGGCATACTACGCCGCTTCATGTTTATGGCGCTCGGCTACCTGTTCGTCCGCTGCAATATCATATATCACGTTACCGATTATCTCAAAGGGAAATATCTCGCTGCGGCATGGTGTCTTACAATTGTTGCGATATTCATCCAGAACTATGTTACCCTGCCGGCACTCCTGACCCAATATAAAGCGCTCGCCAATCCCATTGCCTGCTACACATACTGCTACACCATCCTGTTTATATATTACCGATGGAAAACAATCGCAAAGTATATGTTGAAACTGGCTCCCTACGGGAGGATGAGCCTCACAAACTATACAATGCAGTCATTGATCAGCGTCTGGATATTCACGACCGTTGGCCGGACCACACAAACAGCTTCGCCCCTGATCTTCATTGCCTATGTCCTCGGCCTCTTCGGCGCTCAGCTGTTATTCAGTTATTACTGGATGAAATACATGTCCTTCGGACCGATGGAATGGCTCTGGCGCATGCTCACCAAAATGCAATACATCCCATTGCGCCGCGAAAAACACGCTGCTTGACAGCTTGATATCCTCGCGTGAGCTACCGCTCCGAAATCCAGCGGGCCACAAGGTCGAGCACTTCAGGTGAGATTGTCTGGGTGATAGATCCGTACTTCATCGACTCCGCGCGCGAGGCCGCCCGCTGGAACATGTGGTTAAGACCATCCATCCGCACGGTCCGGGCCGTCGGAACGGCCGCCTCGATAGCTCCGAGATTCATCTCGCAGTTCACCTGCGCATCCCACGTGCCGTTCAACGCCAGCACCGGGCATACGATCTTTGAAAGGCACTCCGTTGGGTCGAGCTTAACAAACGCCACATACCATGGCATCGTGGGCACACGAAGATCGGCCTCGACCTGCTCCGGCGTATATGTCGGGTGCAGCTGCGCCACAAGCGGACGGAGCGAATCGGCCAGCGCCAGCGAGTCGCCGCTTTCCGCAATCGTCCTGAACATTTTGCGCAGAATCTCCAGTTCATTCTCGTTTAAGGGCGTTCCGGAGAGCTCGCATACGTCCTGATTCTGCTTCACCATCAGCTCCTCGCCCTTCACGGCCATGCCCGCGAGACTCACCACGAAATCCACCTCCCGTGGATAACGGGCAGCATTTATCAGGGCCTCCGTGCCGCCCTCGCTATGTCCGAGAATACCCACACGCGAGGGGTCCGTTTCCGACCGCTGGCGCAAGTAGCGCACGGCTGCCATTACATCATCCGCAAAATCCATAGTCGTCTCCCGGCCGTTCAGAGGGTCGCTCTCTCCCGCCCCCCGGTCGTCAAAACGAAGCACGGCCACCCCCGAGCGCGTCAGCCTGTCGGCAAGCACGGCAAAAGGCTTGTGCCCGAACAGCTCCTCATCGCGATTCTGCGCACCGCTCCCGCTGGCAAGCACCACAGCCGGGAAACCCCCGCCCACGTCCTCCCGAGGCATGGTCAGCGTTCCGCGCAGAGTCACATCTCCATTGCGGAAGCTCACCTCCTCCTCGCGGTAGTCAAAAGGCCCCACGGGAGTCTGCGGCCGTTCGGGATACATATCCGACTCTGTGCCGCGAGTAAGCTTAAGAGGCATCATCACACCCTGCATGAACACACCCGCGATCTCATCCTTACCCGGACGGTACGCGCCCCGGAAACTCAGCTGAAGGCGCTTAACATACACCTCCAGGCTATCGCCCTGCGCTTTCACACTGGCATAATCGCACGGAAGTTCCGTCACTCCCTGAGCCGGCGAGGACAATGTGACAGTACTGTCGTTGACGACATTGAAAACCACGGGGATTCGCCCCATAAGCGTCCCTTTCCAAACACCTCGCAGATCAGACGCCGGTGCGGCCACAACTCCTGCGAGACACAGACCCAGCAACAGTACAATCCGCCTCATACCCCCGTGCCTTAACGTGCAGACTTCAGATAGTCCTCGATTCCCGCAACGATCTTCTGCGCCACAAGACGTCGGAAAGCCGGGTCGGCAAGCTTTTCCTCCTCCTCGAGCGAGCTCATGAACATACCCTCCACAAGCACCTCGGGAAACTCCGTCGGACCGTTAAGCGAGAAATTGAAATTCTGAACTATTCCGAAGAGCGGCAGTCCGGTCTCGAGCAACCGGGCCGTCACGGCCTGCGCCATCGGGCGGCAGAAGAGGTGCTTGTAGAGCACGGCCGTGCCCGGCGAGCTCAGCGCGCCGCCTCCCGAATTGTTGTGCACCGATACGGCCAGATCTACCTTCGCCTCGCGCCAGATGCGTTTGCGTTCAGCCATCGAAGGTCCCGTATCGCCCGTGCGGGTCATCACCACCTTGGCCCCCTTAGCTTCAAGCAAGGACTTTATTTGCTGCACGATATCCAGATTCACATCCTTCTCCTTCAGACCGGAGGGCGAATATGCGCCGGGGTATTGGCCGCCGTGACCGGCATCCAGGCCGATAGTGAGATTCTTAAGCGCAAGCGAGGCAGGCCGATGCCGCACATCTATCGTCAGGCTGTTGCCCTGATAGCCTACATGGAAACCCCACTGCACCCCGGGCTTAAGCCGCAGAATCACGCGATACACATCCGAATCCACCTGGCGGAAATCCACATAGTCGATAATGCCGAGCGTAGCCGTGCGCTGCGTAATCCAGTTGCTGTTGTCAGTGGCGCCGTAGACATCCACCGTAATCGTGGAAGGGTCGAGCTCCGTGGCATAGCTGTACGCCAGACGTCGTGGCAAGGCGATGCTCACACGATCCACATCTCCGGCATCCGCCACGCTCCAGCTGCCCGTGTTGACAGCGCCGACCATTGCGGGCGCCCCGGCATCCTTCGAATATTCCTTAGGCAGATATGCCCGTCTGTTATCACCGAGCTGCACACACAGCAGGCTTCCCTTCTCGCCCACAGCCTTCAGCACTATTCCCTCATCCAGAAAGCCCATCTTCGAGCCGCCGAGGCGGTCATCGCCGTTGCCATACTGCAAGTATGCTCCCGGCAGGGTCTCCACCCAGCGCCCTTCCATGAATCGCGTCTCAGCCGCCTCCGCTTTAGCAGGCCGTTTGGGCGCCGGCACAGTGTCGCGAAATATTTCAAGCACCTTATTTGTGCTGAGTCCGTCTTTCTCCACATCCACGCTCACACGGTTCATTCCCGGCTTCAGCCCAACCTTGCTGCCGAAGGAGCCCGTGCGATATACATGCACAGCCTCGCCGGCGATGCTCGCGCGTGCGCCCGGCTCGGTCACGCACACGATAGTTGTCTCTCCGGAGCGGATCGTGTCAGGAGCGCCGGAATAAATCTTCAGCATAGGAGCTTCCTGCGCACCTGCGGTCAGCGCAGCGGCAGCGAAAGCAATGGATAGAAGTCGTTTCATGGTGTCTTAGGGTTAGAATTGCACTGCAAATCTACACTTTTTCGCCCGCAAAAGCAAGCCTCGGACCGAAAAAACAAAGCTCCCGGTATCCGCTGCCATATAAACACACTACGGGCACCACAACCCGCAGAAGGGATTTGTGGCGCCCGTATGGGTCTTTATCCGAGGACGATAGCCTTACTTGGAAAGCTTCTCCTTGAGAGCGGCCAGCGAAGCGAGATCGCCCAGCGTGGTCTTTTCAAGCGGAGTGGTCTGAGCGGCGGCAGCGGGCTCTTCCTGCTTCTTGGCGGGACGCTTTGCAGCCTTGCGCTCTGCGCTCTTCTCAGCACGTGCCGGATCCTCGAAAGTGCGGCTGTGGCTTACGATGATGCGCTTGTTGTCCTTGTTGAACTCGATAACCTTGAAGGGGAGCTTCTCGTCGACCTTGGCAGTCGTGCCGTCTTCCTTCACCAGGTGCTTGGGCGTTGCGAAGCCCTCGACACCGTAAGGCAGAGCCACTACAGCACCCTTCTCGAGCATCTCGACGATGGTGCCTTCGTGTACGGAATCCTTCGTGAATACGGTTTCGAATACATCCCAGGGATTCTCCTCGAGCTGCTTGTGGCCGAGCGAGAGACGACGGTTGTCCTTGTCGATATTGAGAACCTCAACATCGATGTCGGCACCGATCTGCGTGAATTCGCTGGGGTGCTTGATCTTCTTGGTCCAGGAGAGGTCGGAGATGTGGA
>CAZBNM010000085.1:0-6741 GCA_964493495.1 uncultured Bacteroides sp. | reverse complement strand
CCCTCAAGATAAGATCTCCATATAAGGGTCGTCAAAGACGATGACGTCGATAGGTTGCAGGTGCAGGCACAGCAATGTGCACAGCCGAGCAATACTAATCACCCAAACCCTTTCCGGACCGTAAGGTCCCCCAAGAAAAGAAAACGATGAAGGCGCGAGGCGAGAGCCGCCGGCCGCTCATCGCGGGAAAGACACTCCCGCGGCCTCAGAGAAGTGATGATGAGGCGTTTCGAAGGACATGCGAGTGAAGACGGGTTTTCCCTGTCAGCTTCCAGGCGCTCTTTTTACCTTATACGGCAGCGCGCGCGGTGCACAAGCGAAAGCACGCAGGTGCGCAAGGCTGTTGAGAACGGATTAAGGTGGCAATAGCGTCAGGGTTCCACCTCTTCCCATTCCGAACAGAGAAGTTAAACCTGACTACGCCGATGATACTGCGAAAGTGGAAAAGTAGGTAACCGCCCCTGAACGATCCGCCGCAAATCCTCAAAGCGAGGACTTGCGGCGGTTTTTTTGTGCCGTGACCCGAAGGGGAGGCGAGAGGGGTCAGGCGCGGCGCAGAGAGGGGATTTGGGGATTAATTGTGATTAATCCTGGGGAAGCGGGGGGATGTCGGGCCTTGCCTATAGGGACATGCCTTTGGCATATCAGCGGCGGGAGGCCGGCGAGGTTCGGGGAGGATTTTAATATGACAATTTGATTTCGCGTTGCAGACATGCGAAGGCATGTCCTACAGATCGGGGAGTGATAGAGGAGCTGAAGCTCCTACGCAGATTCAAATATTTCGTTGCAGACATGCCGAAGGGGTGTCGCTACAGGCGGTGGTTTACGATGGCGAGGATGAAGCTCTGACGCGGATTCAAATATCTGCGTTGCAGACATGCGAAAGCATGTCCCTACGGGCGCGGGCTAATGCATGGTGATGGGTGGACAAATATTTGGTGGATTGCTTGCTTTGGGGCTTTTTTTTTATTAATTTTGTTGGTTGAATGGACGGGTGTGTCCGTTCGGAGTTATTAAGACTGTTAACAGACTCTGAATTCGAGCTTTATGTATAGATCTGAAACGTGCGGAGAGCTCCGCATTGCTGATGTTGGCCGCGAGGTAAGGCTTGCCGGCTGGGTTCAGCGCGTCCGTAAGATGGGCGGTATGACTTTTGTTGATCTGCGTGACCGCTACGGTCTGACGCAGCTTGTGTTTAATGTCGAGATAGATCCGGCTCTTACGGAGGCGGCAAATCATCTTGGACGTGAATGGGTTGTGCAGGTTACCGGTAAGGTTGCGGAACGTACGAGCAAGAATCCGCATCTGCCTACGGGCGATATAGAAATTATTGTTGACAGCCTGCGTGTTCTGAATGCGTCGGAAGTTCCTCCTTTCACTATTGAGGACGATACGGACGGTGGGGATGACCTGCGGATGCGTTTCCGCTATCTTGATCTTCGCCGCAATGCCGTGCGCAAGAATCTGGAGCTTCGCCATCGCATGACGATGGAGGTGCGCCGTTATCTCGACAGCAAGGGTTTTCTGGAGATCGAGACGCCTATGCTTGTGGGGTCGACCCCGGAGGGCGCTCGCGATTTCGTGGTGCCTTCGCGTATGAATCCGGGGCAGTTCTATGCGCTTCCGCAGTCGCCTCAGACGCTTAAGCAGCTTCTGATGGTGAGTGGTATGGACCGCTATTTCCAGATCGTGAAGTGTTTCCGCGACGAGGATCTGCGTGCCGACCGTCAGCCGGAATTCACTCAGATCGACTGCGAGATGAGTTTCGTTGAACAGGAGGATGTCATAAGTACTTTCGAGGGTATGGCAAAGCATCTGTTCAAGGAGCTGCGGGGTGTTGAGTTAACGGAGCCTTTCCTGCGCATGTCGTGGGCTGACGCGATGAAATACTATGGCAGCGATAAGCCTGACTTGCGTTTCGATATGCGTTTCGTAGAGCTGATGGATGTGCTCAAGGGTCATGGATTCAGTGTTTTCGACAACGCACAGTATATAGGCGGCATCTGCGCCAAGGGGGCTGCCGGCTATACACGCAAGCAGCTGGATGCCCTGACGGAATACGTGAAGCGTCCGCAGATTGGCGCCAAGGGTATGGTTTATGCTCGTGTGGAGCCCGATGGCACGGTGAAGAGCAGTGTGGATAAGTTCTACAGCCAGGAGACGCTTCAGGAGCTTCGTAAGGCTATGAATGCCGAGCCGGGGGATCTGATATTGATTCTGAGCGGCGAGGATACGATGAAGACGCGCAAGCAGCTATGTGAACTTCGCCTTGAAATGGGGCGTCAGCTTGGGCTTCGCGATAAGAATAAATTTGCTTGTCTGTGGGTCGTTGACTTCCCGATGTTCGAGTGGAGCGAGGAGGAGGGCCGTCTGATGGCTATGCACCATCCGTTCACGCATCCGAAGGATGAGGACATCCCTCTGCTGGACACGGATCCTGCCGCTGTGCGCGCCGATGCATACGATATGGTCGTGAACGGAGTTGAAGTGGGTGGCGGCTCGATCCGTATCCATGATAGCGCTCTGCAGGCCAAGATGTTTGAAATCCTGGGTTTCACACCTGAGAAGGCGCAGGAGCAGTTCGGCTTCCTGATGAATGCGTTCAAGTATGGTGCGCCCCCTCACGGCGGTCTTGCTTACGGCCTCGACCGCTGGGTGTCGCTGTTCGCCGGGCTCGACAGTATCCGCGGCTGCATAGCCTTCCCCAAGAATAACAGTGGCCGCGACGTAATGCTTGATGCACCTGCAGCTCTTGACGACAAGCAGCTCGACGAGCTGAACCTCAAGATCGATATCCGCGAGAGCGAGAAACATTAAGCGAAAGATTGAAGAGCCATGCGTATCCGTGCGATCATCTCTGTCCTTGAAGCCTTCGCGCCTCCGGCACTGCAGGAGGCGTGGGACAATACGGGACTGCAGGTTGGCGACACCCGTGAGGAATGTACGGGCGTAATGCTGTGTCTGGATGCAACGGAAACAGTGATATCCGAAGCGGCTGAGCGCGGTTGCAACCTTGTGGTGTCGCACCATCCGTTGATTTTCAAGGGCCTGAAACGCCTTACGGGTGCGACTGTATCGGAGCGAGCCGTGGCTACGGCCCTGCGCTTGGGTGTGAGTGTATACTCGACGCATACGGCTCTGGATTCGACGGAGGGCGGCATCTCCTATGAGATGGCCCGCATGCTTGAGCTTCAGCCTGTGCGGGTGCTTGAGCCCAAGGGCGATACACTGACGCGTGTCACGGCCTATGTGCCGCGCAGCGCAGCCGAGGATGTGGAGCTTGCGCTTCTGGATATAGGCGTGCAGCGTGCACGTTCGGCCCAATTGTCCGCCGGCAGTCTCGAGCCTGATGTGATTGACGATGAGATCGGCTGGAAGGTGCATCATGAGCCTCTGACGGCCGTAAGTGCCACGCTGAACTCATGGGACGTGGCGGGTGCGCTGCGGGCTCTGGACGGTCTGGGGCTTGAGAGCAAAGAGCTGAGCGTGAATGTGCAGCCTCTGGGAGAGACATCGCGTAAGATGGGCCTGGGGATCGTGGCGCGTGTTGACGGCAGTCTGACGCTTCGCGAGTTTGCTTCGCGAGTGAAGCAGACATTCCGTCTCCAGCGTCTGCGCCTCTCGTCGGGTGTGCAACCCGATGCTCCGGTGCGCACGGTTGCACTTTGCGGAGGCTCGGGTGGCGAATTCATCCGTGCGGCCATAGCTTCGGGCGCCGACGTCTATTTGACGGCTGATATCCGTTATCACGATTTTGTGGATTTCAATCAGGATATATGCCTTATGGACATAGGGCATTTCGAGAGCGAAATATGCGCAAAAGAAATCATTTATCGACTACTTACAAATAAATTCCCTAACTTTGCAGTCTACAAGTCAGAGTTGGAGAAGAATCCGGTTAATTACCTGTAATAATATATGGCAACAGAAAAGAAAACTGACGCACCCATAAGCGTTGAGGAACGCCTCAAGAAGCTCTACGAGCTGCAGACACTTCTGACGCAGAAAGACCGCATCCTGCAGGTCCGCGGCGAGCTTCCCGAGGAGGTGAAGAATCTCGAGGACACTATTCAAGGCCTTCATCAGCGTGTGTCGAACTATCAGGATGACATCGAGAGCTATCGCGCCCAGCGAGCTGCGCTCCAGACGAAGATCGAACAGAAGCAGCAGCTTATAGCACGCTACAAGGAGCAGCTCGAGAATGTACGAAATAATCACGAATTCGATTCGCTGACCAAGGAAGTTGAATATGAGACGCTGCAGATTACGCTTGCAGAAAAGAATATCAACGAGACGAACCGCAGCATCGAGAACCGTGAGGCAGATATACATGTGACCGAGGAGCAGATTGCAAGCCAGCAGAATATTCTCGCCGAGAAGAAGGAAGCCCTGGAGACGATCATCAAGGAAACACGCGCCGAGGAAGAGAAGCTCGTTGCGCAGGCCAAGGAGCTCGAAGGATATATCGACGAGCGTACGCTAAAGGCGTTCAAGCGAATCCGCCGCAATGCCCGTAACGGCCTTGGCATCGTGACGGTGGACCGTAGCGCATGCGGCGGCTGCTTCAACCGCATTCCGCCTCAGCGTCAGATTGAAATCCGGATGCACAAGAAAGTGATTGTCTGCGAGTATTGCGGACGTATCCTCATTGATCCGGCACTCGTCGAGGAGACCGAAAGCAAGTAAGGGCTTACGGGAATCCTGTGACCGACGGACCGCTGTGTGAAGCTGTCGCTCCCGCCAAGAGGCATGGCGCGACGGATTCGCGCGGCGGTCTGTCGGTTGAAAAAGCGAATTACGTAGCATGAGAAGGCCGGTATTGTATTTTATAGTTCAGACGCTGCTTGTGTCTGTATTGCTATGCGGGGGCGGCTGTAAGTCGTCTCAGAAGACCGTACATACGAATTCCGGCTACACGGAGGCGCGCAAGCAGGCCGAGCAGGAGCGACGGCGCATAGTGCATGAATCGACCGACGATCTTGTGCGGGAGGCTGAGCGATGGCTTGGCACGCCATATCGCTACGGCGGATCGGAAAAGGGGGTGGGGACTGACTGTTCAGGACTCACAATGGAGATCTATCGTCGGGTCGCCGGCATAAAGATTCCCCGCAATTCTGCCGAGCAGCAAAAGTTTTGCCGTCCAATCGGGCGCGACAAGCTTTCTGCCGGAGACCTGGTGTTTTTCAGTTCGGCCAAGGGTCGCGGAGGCGTGAGCCACGTAGGGATATATGTCGACGAGGGTGTGTTCGTGCACGCTTCCTCATCGCGCGGGGTCATCGCCAGCAATCTTTCCGAAACGTACTACGATACGCATTTCCATTCGGCCGGTCGGGTCCCCGGGCTTGAGCGAAAAGGCCGGAAGTCAAAGCCCGACGAAAAGAGGCGCGCGATGTCGGATCCTCCGAAGAGAAAAATAGAAGGATCGATTGTTTCTCCGGTCTTGGAGGACACCATTCCGGTTCGGCCGGACACGATCCATATCGCACCTGTGGCCGCACCGGCAGCATTGCCTGTGCCATTGCCGGAAGAACCGTCGGTCGAGAGCGACAGTATCCGGGCTCAGGTGAGGATGGCATTCTAAAAAGTCTATTGAAAAATCGGGGTTGATTCATAGAAAAGCTGTCGGATATTTGGAAAAGTCGAAAAAGATTCTTAACTTTGCACCTGCAAAACCACTAAGGAAAGATGCCGGAGTGGTCGATCGGGGCGGTCTCGAAAACCGTTGTGCCCTTGCGGGCACCCAGGGTTCGAATCCCTGTCTTTCCGCGAAAGAGAGCTGCAAGTCTATGACTTGTGGCTCTCTTTGCGTATGAAAGCAGGATGAGAACCCTGGAGGGTTCGTTAACGCGAAGCGCTTGCGAAGCAAGTTAACGCGAAGCGCTTGCGAAGCAAGTTAACGCGAAGCGCTTGCGAAGCAAGAATCCCTGTCTTTCCGCGAAAGAGAGCTGCAAGTCTATGACTTGTGGCTCTCTTTTGCATAGGGAAGCAGGGTTTGTAATTTGGATGCGATTACTTAAAGGTCTTGTGTTTTCTTTTAGCAGTCTTTTTTGGGCGACATTTATAGTACAGCTACTCGTTTTTAAGTATAAAAGTGTACATTCTCCGATGTTATTGATACTTTTTATTCGGAATTTGATGTTATATTTGCGTTATGTAAAGTGAGAGAGGATTATATAGGATGAAGATTTCATTCAGGCGGTTAGAATTGTAGAATCTGCGTTGCTTTGCAGTTGGATGTTTTTGAAATAGAATTTGTTTAGCATCAAAGATTATAAAATTATGAAAAAAAATTTCCTTGGGCACATGGTCATCCTGTGCGGTCAAAGTTCGCTGAACCCCGACAGTAAAATAATAAACAAGATTATATAAAGGACATGAAAAGATACTGCATCCTTTCATTAATAATGACATTAACATTAAGTATTATGGCACAGCAAAAAATAGCGCAGACCGCAGGTCGAACACAGCTTGGTGAGTTCGCACCCGAATTTGCCCACCTTAACGATGACATCCTTTTCGGCGAAGTATGGAGCCGCAATGATCTTCTCCCGTTGCGCGACCGTAGCCTCGTCACAATCACATCACTCATCTCACAAGGAATCACCGACTCATCGCTTACCTTCCATCTTCAGGAAGCAAAAAAGAATGGTATCACCCGCACTGAAGCAGCAGAAATCATCACCCACATAGCTTTCTATGCCGGATGGCCTAAAGCTTGGGCTGCCTTCCGACTTGCTAAAG
>CAZBNM010000084.1:0-6923 GCA_964493495.1 uncultured Bacteroides sp. | reverse complement strand
CCTTCATTGCAGTGGTAGAGCTGCGTATTGATGCCGAGCTTGTTCAGCATGAGGATACCGCCGATGCCGAGCAGATATTCCTGCTTGATACGGTTTTCCCAGTCGCCGCCGTAGAGCTGGTGGGTGATGGGGCGGTCAAACTCCGAGTTCATGTCGAAGTCCGTATCGAGCAGATAGAGCTTCATGCGACCAACATTCACACGCCATACGTGGCTGTAGATTATGCGGCCGGGGTAGGGAACCTCGATGATCATGGGATGGCCGTTCTTGTCCATCACCTGCTCGATAGGAAGCTGATTGAAGTTCTGGGGTTCGTAGTTGGCGATCTGCTGGCCGTCCACGCTAAGCGTCTGGGTGAAGTAGCCGTAGCGATACAGGAAGCCAACGGCCGTCATGTCCACGCACGAGTCGGATGCCTCCTTGATGTAGTCGCCGGCCAGAACGCCAAGACCGCCGGAGTAGATTTTCAGGCAGTTGCAAAGACCGTACTCCATCGAGAAGTACGAAATCGAGGGCACATCCTTGCGCATCGGCTTCTTCATGTACTCCTTGAAGTCGGCATAAACGGCCTGAATACGGCCCATCAGCATCTCGTCCTTGATGATCTCGGCGATGCGGTCGCTCGAAAGGCCCTGAAGCACCATCACGGGGTTTTCGCCCGTCTTGCGCCACAATGCGGGATTGAGATCGCGGAAGATAGCTTTGGCGGGGCTGTTCCATACCCACCAGAGGTTCTTGGCAAGCTCTTCCAGAGGCTTGAGCTGCTTGGGAAGTTCTGATTTAACAGTAATGTCGCGCCAGACGGGGGCATTAGTGTTGCTAACCGGAAGTTTCATAATCTTCGATATTTAAAAGTTTTTGTTTTCTGAATTTATTGCTTTCCGTTGCGGGCCCCGGCAGCCGCCAGAGCTTCGCAATATGCTTTGTCGTAGTATTTTTCAAAATCGGTCCAGAGGAAGCGGAGAGCTTCGGCGGATGCAGCCTCCCGGACGTCCTTTATCTCGCGTGCCGGCATTTCGATGAGCGTGCGCAGGTCGCGGGTGATGGCTTCGGTTGCTTCCGTGTAGTTGCTGTCCGTGCGCTCCACGACCCGCACGCCGCATGCCTCGAAAGAGGCCGGTGTGGTGTCGAGAATCCACTGCCCGAAGCCGGCCAGCGTGGTGGTGACGGTGGGCACTCCGAATGCAATGCTTTCGAGCGGCGTATAGCCCCAGGGCTCGTAGTAGCTTGCAAATACCGTGGCGTCCAGACCGGGAAGCAGTTCGTAATATGTGCGGTCAAAAATCCCGTCGGAGCCGTTCAGGTAGCAGGGCACGTATATCACGCACACCCGACTGTCGCTGTCGTTGGTGAAACCCAGTGCGTGAATACGGCTCACGATCGGATCCTCGTTGTAATTCACTACATTATGCGTCAGCATCGGATCGGCCAGACGCGTGTGGCCCTCCGTGGCCAATGCATGGCTGAGGTCGGCGCGCGGACCTCCGCACCAGGCGGGCACAAGCACGAAGGCAAGCACGCGGCGCGAAGGTGCCTCGCCCTGCTCAAGAGCCCGGATTGCATCCAGGAACATGTCGATGCCCTTGTTGCGGTACTCACAGCGACCCGACGTGGCCAGGATGAACGTGTCGTCGTCGAAAGCGATTCCCGTCAGCGCACGGGCCACGCGCAGAAAATCCGCGCGGGCACTTTTGCGTGCGGCCGCATAACGCGTCTTCCCGGGCACGAAATTCATCTCGAATCCATTGGGCGTCACCAGCGGACGGCGTTCCAGCAGCTGCTCGGCTTCGCGGGCCGTGATTTCACTCACGGTCGTGAAAGTGTCCGCGGCATGAGCGGCGGCTTTTTCCAGCGAATGCTTGCTCTGCATGTTCAGCTCGCAGGCCATCTGGTCGCCGTTATAGCCCGGCAGATAGTCGTAGAGAGGCTTGCCGTTGCCGCAGATGCTGCGGCCGATGCTTGTGGCGTGAGTGGTGAACACCGTGGCCGTGGCAGGCAATGTGGCTTTGAGTTCGAGCAGGCCGCTCGAGGCAGTCCATTCGTCGAAATGAGCCACGACCTTGCCGGGATCGGCTTTCAGGAACGCGACGAGGCTCTCGATGACAATGGCGCAGGCACGGCCGAAGGCCATGCCCTCATCGTAATCGCCATACGAGTGCAGGGAATCCACGCCGTAAAGCTCCCACATACGGCCGTAGAAAGCGTTTTTGCTCTCATACAGGCCATCGAATTTCACAAGCACGGCCAAAGGCTTGCCGGGAATATCCCAGCGCCCGACTCGCACACTCATGCCTTCCGGGAAAAGTGCGGTCTCGCGCCAGCGACGCAACAGGGTGCGCGATTCGGTGAAGTAGGGCGACGGATTTTTCTCGCTCCATACATCCGGGCCTATAAATATCAGCTTGTCCTTGTATATGTCGTGGAGGGTCTTGGCTTTGCTCGACAGCACCGTGTAGATTCCGCCGATTTTATTGCATACCTCCCAGCTGCATTCAAACAGCAGTTCGATATTGTTGGAACAATCTTTCATTCTTTAGTTGGCAGTTTTCGCGGCGCAAAGATAGTGAAAAAAATTGATATATCCAGCTTTGGACCTTAGAATTTAAATGTTACGCCCAAAGAGGGGTTCCACGCATGGACGTGATAATCGGCCGTGAAGGTCTGCTCATAAGGCATTCCCATGGACTTCAGAAGCAGGTCGTCGTAGGTGCAGGAGGCGTTTTTGACGCCTGTGCCGGCTACATACATCAGTGCTGCATCGATGCTGAAATTCTTGATGGGCGAGAAGGAGAAGCCAAGCGAGGGTTCGATTTTTGTCATGCCGGGTGTCTCGGGATTGTAGTGGGCCTTGTTCACGGGTGTGGTGTCGATCATAAGGCCTGCACGCAGCTGCAGACGCTCGGTGAGGTCGTACTGGCCACCAAGGTGGAAGGTCCAGGAGTTGCGGTAGTCCTTGGTGATAAACTGGTTGTAGGGCGCGAGCTGCTCGCTCAGAAACTCGATATCGAGGCTCTTGTATGCTTTCCAGCCCGTCAGCTGGGCGTCGAATGCCAGGATAAGCTTCTTGACGGGTTTATAGCTCACGCCGAAGTTATAGACGGCCGCAGCAGGCATGGAGGCTGTGAAGTTTGCCTCGTTGAGAATCTGCAAGCTGTTCTGTAGAAGCGCCTGAGCCGTTTCGTTGGCATAAGTTACCATCGCTGTTCCGCACTTCACACGCAGATTCATTTTCTGGCGGAAAGAGAAGCCTACTGTCCATTTTTCGTTGATGTCCCACATGATGCCTGCGTTCACACCCGCGGTGATGGATGCCTTGCCGTTGAGATTGATGCTCGCGGGCGTGTCTTCAATTCCGGGAAGACCTGCTGCGGCGAGCAGGCCGTTGAACGTTCCGGTGGGCACAAGGCCTTTGTAGAGATCTACCGTGCCCCAAGTGACCATCGCACCGATGCCTACCGAGAGGTTCTTGATAGGTCGCCATGCCAGCGTGGGCTGAACTGTGAAGGCTTTGAGCGTCACTTTCTGGTTGAGCACGGAGCCGGGCCAGTTCATTCCCCAGTTGATTCCCGAGCCATAGGGAGTATAGAAGCTTACACCGGCCTTGAAGTTGTCGTAGACGTTCATGCCCAGGTTGAATGCCATAGGGGTGGACGGCGTGTTGTCGGTGGTGTATTTGCTTCCGTCGGGCATAGTGGCCTCGGCTGTGGCGATGATGGCCGTTACAGAGCCGGAAACTTCAAGGGTCTGTTCCATGAACCCGAGACCTGCGGGGTTGAAAATCATGCTTTCTGCACCCAGATGCATTGCGGTGCCAGTATGGCCCATGCCGTTCTGGCGGGCACTGAGGGTGTTGACCTGGTAACCTTCAGCCATTGCCGTGGCGCTCACCAGAACCATTGTCGCGAGTGCGACTGTAAATTTTTTCATATTGTACGTATTGAAAATTTCTGCAAAATTATGAAAAATACTCCGTTCCGACAAATTCTCGGTATTTCCCGTTGAAAATTCGGTCAACATGTTGAGTGAGTTTTCAACGGGAGGGCGGGGGAGATGTGATTTTTTGGGGACTGGGGAAGGAGGATGCTTTTTTGATTGGGGATTATTTTATAAATTTGCACTCATTACGGACGAGCTTTGTGTCTCTTTAGCGCTTTGCCGGTCCTACATTTCATTTTATAACATTATCATACAATCGATGAAAAGACATTTATTTCTGGGACTCGCGCTCGCCGGTGCTTTTGCGCACTCGGCTGAGAACTATGAGTCGCTGATATTCAATCTTTCGGATGGCACAAGTATAATTGTGCCGGCGGAAGGTCTCAACATGGTGGTGAAGGATGATGCCCTGCAAGCCACCTCCTCGGAGGGCACGCATCTGATCCCCCTTTCCACTCTGAAGAGTTTCAGATTCTCGGGCGAGCTTTCGGAAGCGACCCTGACTCCGGCCGAGGGCTGCCGCGACTTTGAAGCTTACACTTTGGGAGGCATTTCGCTGGGACAATTCTCCTCGCCGGCAGAGCTTCCGGCCGGAACCTATATTGTGAAAACCGAAGGTCGAATTTTCAAACTTGCCGTGAAATGAAGAAGATAGCTTTTGCAGCCCTCGCGTTGTGCATGTGTTTCGGGGCAGGAGCACGCAGTCTGAATGTCGCCGTCGGGCAGGTGGTTTATTCTTTCCCGGATGCGGAAATGGGCATTGCGGACTATTCCGCCGCCAAGGGTTTCACGATAATGGGTCGCGATTTCGCCGCGTCGGAGATACGGTCTATGTATGTGGATGATACGCAGATAGATGCCAATACGGTGGAGGTGAAATACTCGTCGGATGGAGCAACAGTTCTTGTAGCAGGCAATGTGGCATCGCTTGTGGACGCAAGCATCGACGGCGCCCATGTGGCAATTGTCCAGTCGTCTGCTACGGGCGATGACACAGGTGAGATAAGTTATAGTCTTTCAGGCGCTTCGGCCGACGGCTCCTTCTCTCTCGATGGTTCGTATAAGGCCACGATCGAGCTGCGCGGGCTCGATCTCACCAGCACACGCGGTGCGGCAATCAATGTGAACAACGGCAAGCGTCTGGCCCTGTCTGCCAAGAACGGCACCGTCAATAAGCTCACGGATGCCGCCGGCGGCTCGCAGAAAGCCGCTCTTTACACCAAGGGTCATCTCGAGCTGAAGGGGAAAGGCTCTCTGACCGTGGCCGGCAATACTTCGTACGCAATTTCCGCCAAGGAATACGTGGAGATGAAGAATCTCTCGCTCACAATAACCTCGACCGTGAAGGACGGCATAAACTGCGCGCAGTACTTCCTGATGGAGAGCGGCACGCTCAATATTTCGGGCATAGACGGCGACGGCGTGCAGGTTGACTTTAAAGACACTGACAACCGCGAGGCCGAGGACACGGGCACGGCTACCATCACCGGAGGCAAGATTGATATAGCCATTACCGCTACAGCATGCAAGGGCATCAAGACGGAGGGCGACATCCTCGTGAAAGGTGGCGAGATTACTATCCACACGTCTGCAAAAGGGATGTGGGACGAGGCGAAGTCGAAGACCAAGGCATCGGCATGTCTCGGCGCTGACGGCGATGTGAATATCTCGGGCGGCACGCTTACTCTCTCGGCAAGCGGTAGCGGCGGTAAGGGCGTGAGCTGCGACGGAAACTTCACGATTTCTGCCGGCACACTTAATGTTGCAACGACAGGTGGCGTATTCGCATATGTGAACGGCCGTGAGTACGATGGCTATACGGGCAATCTCGATAATCTTGCCAGCGACAGTAAGTCCTCGCCCAAGGGCATCAAGGCCGACACCGGCGTGACCATAGATGGCGGTGACATTCACGTTACTACCACGGGCAAGGGCGCTGAAGGCATCGAGAGCAAGGGTACTCTCACCATCAACGACGGCAAAATCTTTGTCAAGGCCTACGATGACGCCATTAATTCTTCAAGCCACATGTATGTGAAAGGTGGTGAAACCACTGTGATTTCGACAAATAACGATGGTCTCGATTCGAATGGCAACCTCTACATCGAGGGTGGTACGACCATGGCATTCGGCGGTCGTTCGCCCGAATGTGGCATCGATGCAAATACCGAACAAGGTTACACCGTTATTTTCACAGGAGGAACGCTCCTGGCTGTGGGCGGTGGCAATTCCGTACCCTCTACGTCGGCTTCTACGCAAGCGTATGTCAGCGGGTCGGCCTCGGTAGCTTCCGGCTCGACCGTTACGCTCAAAAAGGGAACGGAAGTGCTTGCTACATTCGACGTCCCCGCGGAATATGCCGGTTCGACGTCCGGAAGTACCGGTGGCGGTCGGCCCGGCGGCATGGGCGGTCAAGGCGGAGGCACGCTCATCACCTGTCCCGGCCTAAGCTCCGGACAGAGCTATACGCTCACCAGCGGAAGCACCAACACAACTGTAACCGCCACTCTCCGCGGCTCCTCCTCCGGCCGCCCCTGATGATCTAAGTCATAAAAAACAAAAGAACCGGTATCATCCCGCAAGGGTAGATGCCGGTTCTTTTGTTTTTGATTGAAACTTAGCGCATAACTGCTTTCTTTACAGTCCCGTCGGAATAAACAATGATGTTGAGGCCTTATAATCGCAAAAACGAAACGTGCAACTTTTCAAAACGAAACGAGCAAAACTTCTCTTTTTTCGCTTCCTTTTTTCTCTTGCTCTTTCGACCGCTTAAACACCAATTAAACGCTGATTAAAAGCCATTCAAACAGGCTTAAAATCAGCGTTATTTTTATGGTGTTTTATTTGCTCATGTCAGCAGAATTTTGTAACTTTGAAGTGATTAAGTTGGCTGCTTTCGCTCTGACTTTTCGCGCCTGTTCAGACGTTCAGCTCAAACCTCACAGCTTCATTTCCTGCCAGAAGTTCGCGCGTTTTCTCGGCGTTGT
>CAZBNM010000083.1:0-7538 GCA_964493495.1 uncultured Bacteroides sp. | reverse complement strand
GTGCCCCAGGGCTTGGTGCGGTCCGCCGGGCAGGTGTAGCCTTCGGGCAGCTTGTCAAGGCCTTGGAACACCAGTTCCACAGGCACGTGGCCCTCGTATTTGGAGAGAATCTTCTCGCGGAACTGTTCTTCGAAGTCCTTGCGTATCACGAACACGATCTTGCCGAAGCCCGCACGCAGGGCGTCGTAGATCGAGTAGTCCATAATGGTCTGCCCCTGGGGGCCCAGGCCGTCCAGCTGCTTCAGGCCGCCATAACGGCTGCCCATGCCGGCTGCGAGCACGTAGAGAGTGGGTTTCATGTCTTTGTATTGCTTAGAGTGTCAGCCGGAAAGACCCCTTGCGGAGGACCTTCCGGCTGCAAAGTTACGAAAAAATATTCAGATTCGGTCCAGTACCGTCTTTACCAGCGAGCGTATACCGTCCTTGTAGTTGGGATTGGCCTCCGTGTTGAAGCGGTTGGCGATGATCGAGCATACCGTCATGGCCTTGTGGCCCATCAGGCGTCCGAGCCCCTGCAGCGGAGCGGACTCCATCTCGTAGTTGGTGATTTTGCGCCCCTCGTGGCGGAAGCTTTCGATGCGGCGGTTCAGGTCGGGATTGGCCAGCGGCAGCCGAAGTTCGCGTCCCTGGGGTCCGTAGAAGCCCACGGCGGAAATCGTATTGCCGCGCACCATATCGTCTCCGCCTATGCGCGCCACAAGTTCCGCATCGGCATCGACCACGTAGGGCTTGGCCCAGAGCGGATTCCAGTCCGTATGCTCGCAGAGGGCGTGTTCGAAGTCGAGGTCGGCCACGGAGTTGCGCCCCGCGTAATAGTTCAGCACGCCGTCGAAGCCAATGGCCTTTTCGGCTATCACGGGTGTGCCAAGCGAAAGCTCCGGTTGCAGGGCTCCCGATGTGCCGATGCGCACGAGCGTGAGCACGCGCTTGCTATCCTTCACCTCGCGGGTCTTGAAATCGATGTTGGCCAGGGCGTCGAGCTCGTTGATGACGATGTCGATGTTGTCGGGCCCGATGCCGTGGCTCAGACACATGATAGGCTTGCCTTTATACATGCCGCCGATGGTGTGGAACTCGCGCGAGCGCACCTCGAAGGTCTTCTCGTCGAAAAACTCGGCCACCATATCCACGCGCGAGGGGTCGCCCACCAGGATCACGCGGTCCGTCAGCTGTTCGGGCTTCAGGTGGAGATGAAATACGGAGCCGTCGGGATTGATTATGAGCTCCGATTCGGGAATTGTCTTTTTCATTGGTTTTCAGTTTGGGTGTTAGAGGTAGAGTGCAATATATTGTCAGCGGCAGCTGTCCAGGAGGGCGAGGCCCGCGGGCGTAAGGCCGAAGATGCCGCCCGGAGTGCCCGCGACGAGATTGTCCATTTCCAGTTCGAAGAGCATGGCGCTTAGGCTTCCGTAGGGGATTCCGATGATGGCGCACAGATCGTGGGCCGGAGTCTGCGGATTGGTCCGAAGCGATTTCAGGAGCGCCAGCTTGTCGCCATCGGGCTCGAAGTCCAGTTCAAGCTGCCCCGGGAGCTCTTTTTCGTGCCGACGGACGCCTTTCCAGCCCATGGCCTCGAGCAGGTCGCCGGCATCGCGTATCGGGCGCGCCGTGCCGCGCACCAGCAGGTCGTTGCAGCCGCGCGAATAGGGGTCCGTCACCCGTCCGGGCATTGCCAGCACCTCGCGCCCGTAGGCGGCTGCCAGCCGGGCCGTGGCCATGGCGCCCCCGCGCATATCGCTCTCCACAACCACGAGCGCGTCCGTCATTCCTGCCACTATGCGGTTGCGGGCCAGGAAATTGCGGCGGTGTGTGCGCGCCGAGGTAGGATATTCCGTCAGCAGGAAACCTCCCTCGCGCAGCATGCGCATTGCCTGCGGACGGTGGTCGGCCGGATAGATGGTGTTGAGGCCGTGGGCAAGCACCGCTCCGGTGGGCACGCCTTCGCGCAGGGCTGCCTCGTGGGCCGCGATGTCGATTCCGAATGCCAGGCCGCTCACGATGAGCAGACCTTCGGGCAGCGCCCTGTGAAGGTCCTTCACGAGCTGTGCCGTGAAGTCCACGCCGCAGGCCGTGGCGTGCCGCGTGCCCACGATGCCCACGCTGTAGCGCGGATTGAGGTCGCACGCGCCCAGCGTATAGAGCAGGGCCGGCGCGTCGGCGCAGTCCGCAAGGCGCTGCGGGTATGCATCATCTGTATAATATACAGGTTTCACGCCGTTGGCGCGCACGAAATCCGCCTCGCGGCCGGCGGCCTCCAGGGCGGCGGCGCGTGCCGCATCGTCGAAGAATTCCCGGCTCAGACCCGTGCGGCCCGAGAGCGTGGCCGCGCTTTCGCTGAAGAAAGCATCGGGCCCGGCATCGCGCAGCTCGAGCTCACGGGCGTTCGCAAGCGACACGTTCCGGTAGCCCGCAAAGGCTATGCGGCGGCGCAGAAGATCTTCGCGCGGCCCCGTCATTCCTCCTCCTCCAGATATTTGCCGAAAGCCTCCACAAGAGGCAGCCCGCGGGTGAGACGTCCGTTTTCCACGCATGCCACCTCCACATCCGCGCGCACCACCGGGTCTCCCTCTTCCGTGAAAATATCCTGACGGAACACGAAGCGCACCCCCCGTCGCGCAAGCCCTAACTTGCTCACGAAACGTTGCCCCAGCCCCAGCGGATGCTTGTATTCCACAGTCACTTTCGAGAGCACCGGGTCGATGCCCCGAGCATGCATCTCGCGGAAGCTAAGCCCCGCCCATTCGCAGAATTCATGGCGCGTATGCTCCATATAGTGCAGATACACGGCATTGTTGACGATTCCTTCCGAATCGACTTCATAGTCGCGGACTTTCATGGCCAGCTCGAATATATATTTCCTTTCCTTGCTCATATATTAGGGGTCGCTTGTTGTGCAGGTCTACAAATATACGAAAAATCATAAGACCGCCTCGTGTGTCAAATGTTAAAATTCCGATTGCTCACAACCTTTTTTCGATAAGCGATGTTTTATATTCAAACGCACCGGAAAACGGTGCACAAATTTTGATTCAGAAACTAATAACTAACATCAACTCTCCTAACCCAAAAAAAATCGTATTATGGATTACGCACCTCTTCAAGGAATTAAGGTCGTTGACTTCACGGAAGTACAGTCCGGCCCTTCATGTACTCAGATGCTCGCATGGCTCGGCGCTGATGTAATCAAGATCGAACGTCCCGGTGTTGGCGACGCAACTCGTAAGGAACTTCAGTTCAACCCTGATCTGCCTTCCTATTATTTCCTCCAGCTCAACTCCGATAAGAAGTCTCTGGCTCTCGACGCCAAGACCCCCGACGGCAAGAAGATTCTTACCAAGCTTATTCAGGAGTGCGACATTTTCGTTGAGAACCTGCACCCGGGCGCAATGGACAAGCTCGGCTTCTCCTGGGAAGCTGTTCACCAGCTCAACCCCAAATGTATCTACGGTACAATCAAGGGATTCCCTGTTTCTTCGAAGTATGCCGACCTGAAGGCCTACGAGCCTATCGCACAGGTTACTGCAGCCGCCGCATCGACCACCGGCTGGTATGACGGCCAGTATAACATCCCGACGCAGAGCGGCGCAGCCCTCGGCGACTCTAACACCGGTATGCACCTCCTTATCGGTCTGCTCGCTGCCCTGCAGCAGCGCAACCGCACCGGCGAAGGCGTATTCGTATACCAGTCCATGCACAATGCATGTCTTAACCTCTGCCGTATCAAGACCCGTGACCAGCTCACGCTCGACAAGATCGGCTATCTGACCCAGTTCCCGCAGTACCCCAACGGCAAGTTCGGCGATTGCGTGCCCCGCGCCGGTAATATCGAAGGCGGTGGCGTTCTCGGCTGGACCTACAAGTGTAAGCCCGCAGGCGACATGGACTCCGAAATCGATGCCAACAACTACGTTTACGTTATTCTGCAGCGTGGCGCAAAGGACTTCGAGCTCTTCTGCCAGGCAACAGGCTTCACCGATTGGCTCACCAACCCCGACTTCAACACCGCAGATGCCCGCGACCGTCACAAACAGGAAATCTATCAGCGCATAGGCGCTTGGACGGCCGACAAGACCAAGTTCGAAGTTACTGAAATCCTCGGCAAGGCAGGTGTGCCTGTAGGTCCTGTCCTCTCCACCAAGGAAATCATGACCGACGAAAGCCTCTATGACGGCAACACCCTCGTCCGCATCAATCAGGGTGGCGAAATCGGCGAATTCGTAACCGTTGGTTGCCCCTTCACTCTCAGCAACTATACTCCTACCTACGGCCCGTGCCCCACGCTGGGTGGCAACACCGAAGAGGTCCTCACCTCGCTGGGCTTCACAGCCGCTGAGCAGGCCGAGTTCAAGCAGAACGGTACCACGGCTCCCATGCCCAAGACTGCCGCTCCCGCCGCTTCGACAACCGACAAGAAGTAAGCCTTTGAATTCTTGAAATTACTACGCGGAGTGCCGCCCGGTCGCAAGCCTGCGGCGCTCCGCTAACATTTTTTTCTCCTCTTATTCATAACACTTTCAACTACACCTCTACAAAATGGCAACTACAACTCCTCAGACTACACTTGCCGAGGGCGCTACGGCTCCCAAGTTCCCCGAACAGGTAACCGGCATGTATATCCTGGCCCAGGCCCTCAAGCGCGTGGGCATCAAGGATGTCTACGGCCTCGTGGGCATTCCTGTAACTGAAACTGCATATGCCATGCAGAAAATTGGCATGAACTACTATGGATTCCGCTTCGAGCAGCAGGCCGGTATGGCCGCAGCCACCCACGGCTACCTCACAAAGCAGCCCGGTGTGCTTCTCACCGTATCGTCGCTCGGCTTCCTCAACGGTCTCACCGCCACCGCAAACGCAACGGTCAACTGCTATCCTATGATTCAGATTTCCGGTGCATCAGATCCCACGATGGTCGACATGAACATGGGCACATACGAGCAGCTCGACCAGTTCAACACGGCCAAGCCCCTCGTGAAGGCAGCTTTCCGTTGCTCGCACGCCAAGGACATTCCCTCGGCAGTGGCCCGCGCTTACCGCGCAGCCGTCAGCGGCCGTCCCGGTGGCGTGTATATCGACATGACCACGCCCGCCCTGGCCGAAATCATGGACGCTTCCGAGGCCGAGAAGCTCTTCTACGAGCCCGTTGACCCCGTCACGCCCTATGCCCCCAACCAGGCTTCCGTCGACCGCGCCGTCGAGCTCATCGCCGGTGCAAAGCGTCCCGCAATCCTCCTCGGTAAGGGTGCAGCCTACGCACAGGTCGACGACAAGATCAAGACCCTCGTCGAGACCTACAAGATTCCTTATCTCGCAATGAGTATGGCCAAGGGCCTTATGCCCGATGCAGGCGAGTATTCCGCTCTGTCCTGCCGTTCGGACATCATGGAGAAGGCCGATGTCGTAATCGTGCTCGGCGCACGTATCAACTGGATGCTCTCCTTCGGACGCGGCAAGTGGAACCCCGATATCAAGTTCGTTCAGCTCGACGTTGAGCCCACTGAAATCGATCGCAACGTGCCCATCGCAGCGCCTGTTGTAGGTGATCTCGGCCTCTCCCTCGATGCCATCCTCGCAGGTCTGAAGGGCAAGACTATGAGCGCCGATCCCGCATGGCTCGCTTCCCTGCAGGCCGAAACCAAGGTTAAGAACGCCAAGTTCGCTGCCCGTCTGGCCGACGCCGCTAAGGCTTCGCCCATGACACACTGGACCGCTCTGAGCGTGATCAAGCCTATCCTTGAAGCCAACCCCGACATCATCCTCGTGAACGAGGGCGCCAACACCCTCGACGACACCCGCGATACCGTCGACATGAGCCTCCCGCGCCACCGCGTCGACTGCGCCACATGGTCCATCATGGGCATGGGTATGGGTTCAGTAATCGGTGCCGCCGTTTCCACCGGCAAGCAGGTTGTGGCCATCGAAGGCGACTCCGCATTCGGTTTCTCCGGCATGGACTTCGCAACCATCAGCCGCTACAAACTCCCCGCCACGGTCGTTATCTTCAACAACGGCGGTATCTACAACGGCATCGGTGTAGACCCGGGCAATGCCGAAGGTCTCGCTCCTACCACGCTCGACATCAACGCACGTTACGACAAGATTGCCGAAGCATTCGGTGCCGACGCCTACTATGTCGCTACTCCCGATGACCTGGCTTCGGCCCTGAAGGCTTCCATCGCCTCGCGTCGTCCCACCATCATCAACGTGCAGCTTGCCGCCGACTCGGGTAAGGAATCCGGCCACATCGGCTACCTCAACCCCGCACCGCTGATCGACTACACGGTATAATCACTCTCCACGTTCAACCTTTTAAAACTGTATAACTATGAATCTTTCTCACGTTCTCCTATATGCCATCGTCCCGATCCTCGTGGTCATGCTGGCAGGTTATATCTCCGGTAAGAAAGGTATCTTCACCGGAGAGGACGCCAAGAAGTTCAACAAAGTAGTACTTGACTACGCCCTCCCTGCAGCCCTCTTCGTATCCATCGTGCAAGCCACGCGCGAAGACCTCGTGAAGGACATCAAGCTCACCCTCGTTGCCACAATAGGCATCATGGCCTGCTTCATGCTTGTCTACTTTGTCTTCAGGATGTTTAAGAAGAATACCGGCGCCGACGCCGCCGTCTCGGCCCTGATCAGCGGTTCGCCCACTATCGGCTTCCTCGGATTTGCGGTCCTCGAGCCTATCTTCGGCACAAGCCCCTCCGTGGCTCTCGTTGTTGCCATCGTCGGTATCGTCGTCAACGCAATCGGTATTCCTGTCGGCCTCTCGCTGATGAACGCTTCCCTCGAGAAGCAGAATCCCGGAAGCGGCTCCAAGGAATCCGCGTGGAAGCCTGTGATCCATGCCCTTGAGCAGCCTGTGGCCTGGGCCCCGATTCTGGCTGTGATCCTTGTGGTTTGCGGTCTCCATTGGCCCGCTTGGGCAAGCCCCTCCTTCGACCTTATCGCTAAGGCAAACGCTTCAATGGCCGTATTCTCCGCAGGTATCACCCTGGCAGCCATCAAGATCACCCTCAACTGGCAGGCCGTCCTCGGTTCCATCATGAAGATGGTCGTTATGCCCGCAGTCGTGCTCGCAATCGGACTCTTCGCTCACATGGATCCCCTCAACCTCAAGATGTTGATCGTCGCAGCTGCTCTGCCCCCGGCATTCTCGGGCATCATCATCGCCGACGAATACAACACCTACGTTGCAACCGGCACATCATCGCTCACACTGTCCGTTATCCTCTTCATCGGCTTCTGTCCTCTGTGGATATGGCTGACAGATGTAGCAATACACGCCTTTGCATAAAAGCTGATAGATAGTTGCCTTTGTGGCAGCAATCCCAAAAATCCCCGGCCATCCCTGCGATGCGCCGGGGATTTGAAATTCCCCCGGCCCCTGCTGTCCCCGCCCGTCCAAAAATCTCAATATGTCATTTTGTCATCATGTCATAATGTCATTATTGCCCAGGATTAATCACGATAAATCACGATAAATCCCGATAAATCCCGATAAATCAGGCCAAATCCCCAAAAATCCCCCCCCCCCC
>CAZBNM010000082.1:0-7950 GCA_964493495.1 uncultured Bacteroides sp. | reverse complement strand
GAGACGCTCCATCTCGCGGGCCTTCTCCACGAAATACTCGTCGGTGAAGATCTTCTCCGGCTCCTTGGCGAACAGGCGCTTGAAGAAGCCCTTGGGAGCCTCGGTCTTGGGATCGACAGTATAGCAGACAGCTCCGTCGGCGATGCCGCCGAGCTCGTTGATCATGCGGATGGATTCCTTGACGTTGTCGATATCATTGAGCGCATCGAAGATACGCATAACGTTAAGGCCGTTTTTTATAGCTTCCTTATAGAAGCCTTCCAGAACGGAATCCGGATACGGGACGTAGCCAAAAAGATTGCGGCCACGGGAAAGGGCAGAGAGCAGGCTCTTGCCTTCCATAACCTTGGCCACGGAACGCAAACGATTCCAGGGGCTCTCGTCGAGATACCGCATCACGGAATCGGGAACGGCCCCGCCCCATACTTCCATGATATAGAAGCCTGCGTTCTTGTAATAGGGGAGAAGCTTGTCTATTTCGGCCTGGCTAAGACGCGTGGCAAACAGGGATTGCTGGCCGTCGCGGAGTGTCAAGTCGCGGATTTTAAGTTTGCGTTTTTCCATAAGGGAGTCTGTATGATGATGGTTAGTTTCTGCAAATTTACAATCAGTTTTTGAATTATGGAAATTTTTCTTTAATTTTGTACTAAATTTTCAGAGCTATGTTTTCCTTCTTCAGCAAAAAACGCCAGCCCATACTCTTGCCCGTGCAGACGGATATCCATTGCCATATCATTCCCGGTGTGGACGACGGGTCTCCTGATGCATCAACATCGGCTGATCTTATCGAATCGATGCAGCGTTGGGGTATAAAAAAAATAATAGCCAGCCCACATTATACACTCGGAACATTCGAAAACTCCCCGGCGACTCTTGAACCTGCATATCAGCAGCTTCTGGCCGAGCTGAAAGCGCGTGGCAATGATATCGAAGTGAGCTATTCGGGCGAGTACCGCATCGACGAACTTCTGGAGCGTCGTCTTGCATCGGGGGAGATGTCGCTTCTGCCGGGCGACGCTATCATTATAGAGAATTCGTTCCTGCAGGAGCCGTGGAATCTCGAGCAGCTTGTGTTCGATCTTCAGGTGCGCGGCCTGCGTCCTATTCTGGCTCATCCGGAAAGGTATGCCTATTATTACAATAAGCCCAAGCGCTACAAGCAGCTGCACGATGCGGGACTGGCATTCCAGATAAACGTGCTGAGCCTCGCCGGGGCCTATAGCCGCACTGAGCAGAAGATTGCCGAGGGCCTTATCAACGAGGGGTTGGTGGACTATCTCGGAACGGATCTGCACAGGAAGTCGCATGTAGAGGCGATCGATCAGTATCTCGCCACTAAAACTGCCGAGAAACACTTCAATGCGCTCGCCGGCATGTTGCGCAACGATGAGGATTTCCGTCAGTCGTGATGATAGGGTTCGCCGCGGAGAATGGTCATGGCCCTGTATAGCTGCTCCACGATAAAGAGCCTCACAAGCTCATGTGGGAAGGTCATTTTGGAGAGCGAAAGCATGGCATCTGATCTGGCATAGACGGCCTGTGAGAATCCGTATGGGCCTCCGATGACGAGCACAAGCCTCCCCGGGAGATCGATATTCTTTTTCTCGAGAAATGTGGCGAACTCGCGTGAGGTGTACTCCCGGCCGCGCTCGTCGAGAAGCATAAGGTAATCGCCGGACTGGAGCTGAGCAAGAATCTTCTCTCCTTCGAGTGTCTTCTGAGATTCGGAGGTCATTGCGCGGGTGGTCTTCACGTCCGGAATGCACTCCAGGGCAAAGGGAATATAGTGGGGAATGCGCGATGCGTAGGTGTCGATGGCTTCGGCTATGTCTTTGCGGCGGGTACGCCCGACGCAAAGTAGAAGGATCTTCATATATTCGTTTTTTTTTATTATTTTTGCGGCAAAATTAATCAAAAAAAACAATTCGAAGATGAAAGCACCGGAAGAACTTGTCGACGAGCTTATAGCGCTGTCTTTTGCCGAAGATATAGGCGATGGCGACCACACCACTCTCAGTACTATCCCTGCGGATGCCATGGGGCGTCAGCATCTGCTTGTTAAGGAGGCTGGAATACTTGCCGGTGTCGAGGCGGCCCGACGCGTTTTCGAGCGCTTCGATCCGTCGCTTAAAATGACCGTCTATATGAAGGATGGCGCTGAGGTTAAGCCCGGCGACATCGCGTTCGTGGTCGAAGGGCCGGTGCGTTCGCTTTTGCAGACGGAGCGCCTGATGCTGAATATCATGCAGCGCATGAGCGGCATCGCCACAACCACGCGCCGCTATCAGGACAAGCTTGCAGGGCTGAAGACCAAGGTACTGGATACACGCAAGACCACTCCCGGCATGCGTATCCTCGAAAAGCAGGCCGTGCACATAGGCGGGGGCCACAATCACCGCATCGGTCTCTTCGATATGATTCTGATCAAGGACAATCATGTGAATTTTGCGGGAGGGATACCGCAGGCTGTGCGTGCGGCCAAGGAATACTGCAAGCAGAACGGCAAGGACTTGAAAATAGAAGTCGAGGTGCGAAACACCGAAGAAATCGAACAGGCTATCGCCGAGGGCGTGGACCGCATAATGCTTGACAATTTCACACCGGAGCGCACTCGCGAGGCCGTGGAGCATATCCGCCGTAAGGCTCCGGGGGTGGAAATAGAATCTTCGGGCGGAATCACGCTCGAGACACTACGCGATTACGGCGAAGCCGGTGTGGACTTCATATCCGTGGGCGCTCTGACGCACTCGGTGAAGGGGCTCGATATGAGTTTCAAAGCTTGCTGAACCTCGAAAATTTCATCAAACGCAACGATGCGGCTGCCTCCCGGTAGCCGCATCGCTGCAAATAAACCAATCATTATCACATTTCTTGCTTTAACAAGCTTCTTTTTCGCTTGTTGTACTTATAGAACACGAGGCCGAGGGAAATAGTTCACGGCCGATGAATTTTTTTTGAAAAAAAATTTTTCAGGTAGCAGAAATTCTGAATAAAAATAGCTATTTTTGTAGCGATGAAATCGATAGCTCTTCGTCTTTACCAGTTCCTGATAGCAGCGCCGATACTTCTGGTGCTCACGATTCTCGCAGCATTACTCACATCTATAGGTTCGCTCCTTGGCGGAGGACGGTTCTGGGGCTACTGGCCGGCACATATCTGGGCCAGGGCATTCTGCGTTCTTTGCCTTGTGCGTGTCAGTGTGGAGGGCAGGGAGAATATCTCGCCCAAAACTTCATACGTGTTCGTGGCCAATCACCAGGGTGCTTTCGACATTTTCTCCATCTACGGCTATCTGAATCACGATTTCCGCTGGATGATGAAGAAGGGTCTGGAACGCATTCCGCTTGTAGGCTACAGTTGCAAGGTTTCAGGGCACATTTATGTCGACAACAGCACTCCCGCGGCCACGCGCCATACTATGGCGGAAGCTGAGAAACGCCTGCGCGACGGCATGTCGGTGGTTGTCTTCCCGGAAGGTTCGCGAACACGCGACGGACGCATGCACCGCTTTCACAGAGGAGCCTACATGCTGGCCATGGAGTTCGCGCTGCCCGTTGTGCCCATTACGATCGACGGCGCATACGACATCATGCCGCGCGGAGCGAATCTCCCACGACCGGGGCATATCAAACTTACAATCCACAAGCCTATCGAGGCCGGAGACGACGGTCACAATCTCAACGAACTCATGGCAGAGACATACGCCGCCATCGCATCGGCGCTCCCGGGCGAAGCAACCGTACAGGCCGGTGGATTTCAGAACTAAGAAGAATAACTAACAAGCAAGAAACTTATACACAAGGATGAAAAAGCCAGGTATCCTCGTCACCGGCGGCACGGGCTATATAGGCTCGCACACGACGGTAGAACTTATAAACGCAGGTTATCACGTGGTGATAATCGACAACCTCAGCAATTCCAACATTGCCGTGCTCGACGGAATCGAAGCCATTACGGGCGTCCGGCCGGATTTTGTTGAAGGTGACTGCACGGACATGCCCACGCTTGAAGCTCTCTTCGAGAAATATACGGACATCAAAGGAATTATCAATTTCGCCGCCAGCAAGGCCGTAGGCGAGAGCGTGCAGAAACCTATCCTGTACTACCGCAACAACCTCAACACGCTCATGAACCTTCTTGAGTGCATGGGGCGTTTCGGCGTGGACGGTATTGTATTCTCCTCGTCCTGCACCGTATATGGCGAGCCCGACGTCAATCCCGTAACTGAAGCTTCGCCTATAAAACCAGCCACATCGCCTTATGGCAATACCAAACAGATTTCGGAAGAAATCATCGAGGACGTAATCCATTCGGGCGCGCCGTTCAAAAGCATAATACTGCGCTACTTCAACCCTGTGGGCGCACATTCCACGGCACTTATCGGCGAATTGCCTAACGGTGTGCCTCAGAATCTGATCCCCTTCCTCACTCAGACGGCCATTGGCATCCGCAAGGAGCTGAGCGTATTCGGCAATGATTATCCCACGCCTGACGGCACATGCATACGCGACTTCATCAACGTTGTGGATCTTGCCAAGGCTCATGTAATAGCAGTTGAACGTCTTGTCGAGGATAAATGCCTCGAACCCGTCGAAATATTCAATCTCGGGACAGGCAATGGCGTAAGCGTTCTTGAGCTGATCAACACGTTCGAGCAGGCAACGGGCGTGAAAGTGCCTCACCGTTTTGCCCCGCGTCGCGAAGGCGACATCACAAAGGTATGGGCCGATCCCCTCAAAGCCAACGAAGTATTGGGCTGGAAGGCCGATACGAGCCTCGCTGACACAATGACATCGGCATGGAAATGGCAGCTCGCACTCCGAGAAAAAGGAATAATGTAATCCAAGCCAAAAAAACTGTCAATGAAACTGCAATACATAATCGCGGGGGCACTCCTATGCTGGGTGCTCCCGCTTTCCGCACTAACACCTCGCGAGGAAGTTGAGGCTAATCCTCTGAAAGCCGGAGGTATTTATTTTGCATATCCCGCTGATGAAATCTCGCCCGTTGCAGCGGAGCGACCAAAGGGCTATACGCCTTTCTACCTCACTCATTACGGGCGCCACGGCTCGCGCTACCTCATCAGTGACCGCGACTACAGCGATATCATGGACCGTTTGCGGGATGCCCGCGACAAGAACGCCCTGACACCGCTGGGCCTTGACGTACTCGCGCGCCTCGACACCGTATGGGTCGAAGCAGAAGGGCGTGGCGGTGAACTTACGCCCCTGGGGACACGGCAACATCGATCCATAGCACGGCGTGCGGCAGCGGCATTTCCGGAGATTTTCAAGGGCGAGGACGCCGAGGTGACGGCTGCATCGACTGTTGTGATGCGCTGCGCGCACTCCATGTTTGCCTTCATGGAGGGCTTGAAGGAAACAAATCCACAGCTCGACATTGCCCGTGAATCCTCGGAACGGCACATGAACTATCTCAACTACCACAGCCCCGAGTCAGGGCCCTACAGCAGCCGGAAAGGACCGTGGTATCAGGACTACAAGCGCTTCAAAACTGAAAACACGCAGCCCGAGCGACTTATGTCGGCCCTGTTCAGCGATCCGGACTATGTGAACCGATGGGTAGATCAGGATGAGCTTATGTGGCAGCTGTATTGGCTTGCAATGGATATGCAGAACATGGAAATGAAGGTTGGCTTCACTGACCTCTTTACTACCGACGAGCTCTATAAGCTTTGGGAAACGGCCAACTTCAACTTCTATGCCACCAATTCGTCCTACCCTCTCGCAAATGGCGAACATACGGCGAATGCCCGCAATCTTGTCCGCGATTTCCTGACCAAAGCCAATTCTTATGTCGACGGAAACAAACACGGAGCATCCCTTCGCTTCGGCCATGACGGGAACATCATTCCTCTCACAGCCTTGCTTAAAATCGACGGAGCATATTCAGAGGCAATAGAACCGTGTGACCTGGCAAAGGGCGGATATGCAAACTTCCGAATTTCGCCTATGGCCTCGAATCTTCAGATGATATTCTTCCGCAACAACAAGAAGGCCGATGACGTGGTAGTGCGCGTACTCCTTAATGAAAAACCGGCCACACTTCCCATCGAGTCCATCGGCCCGGGGCTTTACACCTGGCCAACGCTCCAAAAATATCTGGAAAGCCTTTTATAAGTACCATAAAATTGAAAGCCTGCGCTGCAGTTTTGGATTGCAGCGCAGGCTTTTTTATGTGTTGTTCCCGAAAGTTTACTTCTTCTCGAGCATTTCGACAGAACGAGTGATGAAGCGGCTGAGAGTCTCACCTTTCAGCAGACCGTTGCCAAGGAGCGCAAGATCTATGAGCTGCTTGACCATATCCTGCTGTGATGCATAGTCCTTGATGAGCTTCTCCTGTTCGGAACGGGCTTCGCTCACGGCCTTCTCGAGGTCGCTTATCTGCTTGTCGTCTTCAGCGGAAGTCTTACCATCCTTTGCGGCCTTGCGAATATCTTCGATCGATGCATTGTCCTTGTCGACGGTCTGCATCAGAGGCTCGATCTTGGAATCAAGAGCCGTTCCGGCAGCCTCACTGACACCCTTTACAAGGGGGTGCTCCGTGTTCACCACGAGCATGTAGCTGTCCGGCATCTCGCCATAGAAGCTCATGCCGGGCTGCATGGTGGCCATATCCTTCATTCGGCGCATATATTCGTTCTGCGTGATTACGATAGGCGCTGCCGTAGGCGACATGGCCTCAAACGAAACGAGGAAGTTCGTGTTCTCGACCTCGGGAATCTGCGAGGAGAAAAGAGTTGTCATGATATTGCGACGCAGGGGTGTCAGGTCGGCCTCCTTCTTGTCGTCCTTGCGGATGAGATTCTCGATAACATCGCTGTCCACACGCACAAGCTGCGTCTTTTCGAGCTTGCGTTCGAGCAGCTGCACAAAGTGACCGTCGAGCTGACCGTCGAGTAGCAGCACATTGTAACCCTTGTCGTTTGCGGCCTTGATGTAGCTGTACTGGGCCGTAGGATCCGTGGCATAGAGGTAAACGATGTTGCCATCCTTTGCCGTCTGATTAGCCTCTACAAGTGTCTTGTACTCATCAAGCGTGAAATACTTGCCCTCGGTGTCCTTAAGAAGGAGGAACTTCATTGCGGCATCGCAGAACTTCTCATCCGTGAGCATGCCATAGACAATGAACAGGCGGATATCATCCCATTTCTTTTCGAAATCTGCTCTGTTGGCCTTGAAAAGGTCTTCAAGACGCGAGGCAACCTTCTTGGTGATATAACCGGAGATCTTCTTAACGGCAGTATCGCTCTGCAGATATGAACGCGACACGTTCAGGGGGATGTCCGGCGAATCGATGACACCCTGCATGAGCATCATGAATTCAGGAACGACGCCCTCGACCGAGTCCGTAACGAACACCTGATTGCAATAGAGCGAAATGCGGTCCTTACGGATATCGAAGTTGTTCTTGATTTTCGGGAAATATAGAATGCCGGTGAGGGTGAAGGGGAAGTCCACATTGAGGTGAATCCAGAACAAAGGATCGTCCTGACCGGGATATAACTCGTGGTAGAAATCGAGATAATCCTTATCCGTCAGGTCGGCAGGCTTCTTCATCCACTGCGGCTCGGTTGCGTTCACAACAAGATCGCGGTCGGTGTCGACATACTTGCCATCCTTCCATTCCTGTTCCTTACCGGATATCACGGGGACGGGAAGGAATCGGCAGTATTTCTTGAGCAGCGTGTCGATGCGTAGTTGCTCGAGGATTTCCGTGTTGTGGTCGTCGATGTAGAGGATGATGTCCGTACCACGGTCAGTGCGGGAGCCTTTGTCCATGGTGAACTCGGGCGAACCGTCGCACTCCCAGCGCACAGGCTCGGCGCCTTCCTGATAGGAAAGCGACTCGATAACGACTTTCTTTGCAACCATGAAAGCCGAATAGAAACCGAGACCGAAATGACCGATAATGGTATTGGCCTTGTCC
>CAZBNM010000081.1:0-8409 GCA_964493495.1 uncultured Bacteroides sp. | reverse complement strand
TTAAGATTTTTGGCGGACAGTTTGCAAAAGCCGGCAACATCATCAAGCGTCAGCGCGGTACGGTCCATCATCCCGGCCTCAACGTAGGCATGGGTAAGGATCACACCCTTTACGCGCTGGTAGACGGCACCGTCACCTTCACGGAAGGGCGCAACGGACGCAAGTTCATCAACATCACTCCTCTGGCAGAAGCATAAGTCCAAGAGTAAACCAACAGACAGACACAGCGGGCCGACAGCTCCTCCTACCACAGGGACGGACTTCGGCCCGCTTCTTTTTTTTAGCATCACAGGATATGAAAACCAATCTTCTGCGCCCGGCGTGCGCCCTGATATGGGGTGCGATCGCCTTCTCGGCCGGGGCCTGGAGCCAGAAAGGCCACGACGTAACGGCATACATCGCCGAACAGCATCTGACACAGGCGGCGGCCGACTCGGTGGCCTCGCTTTTTGACGGGCGCTCGCCGGTGTACTGGGCCAACTGGCTAGACAATGCGTCGTACCAGCCGGATTATGCCTACACCAAGACCTGGCACTACAAGAACGTGGACGCGGATACGGCATACGAGGATGCCCCGCTCAACCCGAAAGGCGACATCGTGACGGGCATAAACGAGTCGGCGCGCACGCTGCGCGACCCACGTGCGACGCGCTCGCAGAAGGTGCTTGCACTGAAGATCCTGATCCACCTTATGGGCGACATCCATCAGCCGATGCACTTAGGGCATCTCTCGGACCGCGGAGGAAATGAGGTGAAGATAAAGTATTTCGGCCGCGAGAGCACACTCCATCGCGTCTGGGACAGCTCGCTGCCCGAGAGCGCCCACAAGTGGAGCTACACGGAATGGCAACAGCAGATTGACCGGCTGACGCCAGAACAGGAGGCCGCGATGGCCGCGGGGACCCCTGACGACTGGGCGCGCGAGACCTGCGAGATCGCCGAACGTGTCTACACCTACTTTCCGAAGGGCCGGAACGCGTCGTACAACCACGTGGCGCACTGGACACCCGTGATCGAGCAGCAGTTTCTGCGCGGGGGCATCCGCCTGGCGGCGATGCTCAATTCCATCTTCGACCCCGAGACGAACTCCACCATACAAACACCACAATAAAGCAAACAAGAGATGAAGAAGATGATTCTCGCAGCGCTGACAGCGCTGGCATGTGCCGCCGGGCTTGCGGCCCAGGAAATCCCGGCACAGAAAGAAACGAGCACGGCGCTTCCGACAGAGGCCCGCATGCTGCAGGTGGCCGGTCAGCTGGTGAAATACGGCTACTCGGAGAACCTGCCTCTGCCCCTGATTCAGGCAGCCGACATCTATGAGACGGTGGGCGCAGGCAAGCTGCGCGCCCAAAAAGAAAGCACTGGGGGCACGGAAGGCACAGAAAAGGGAGCATCGCGCGTGAGCTTCGATCCGGAGCGGATACTTGCGGATGCAGGCACGATGGCGGGCAACGACGCCGCGCTGCACGCGCTGATAAAGCGGGTGCGCCTGAACGCCAACCGCGGGGCCGTGCAGAACTACAGCGCCACGACAGAAATAATAAAGCCCGGGGCGACGGACAGCTACCACATAGAGTTCCGCGGCGGGGAGCTGGCGATTGTGGTGGTGAGCGGCGACGGGGATACGGACCTTGACGTCTTTATCTACGACAGCGCGGGGAATCTGGTGGACTCGGACACGGACAATACGGACGACTGCGTGTGCGAGTGGGTTCCGGCCACGACGGAGATGTACCGAATAGTGGTGAGAAACTACGGCGAAGTCTACAACGAATACATTATAGCGGTGAATTGACACCCAAACGCAGAAAAACAGGGCAAAACGACAGAAATTCTAAAAATAATTCGTATCTTTGCCACATTGAACACAATCATTATCAAAATAAGGATCATTTCTCAATGAAAAAAACGTTACTCACAATCGTCTCGACCATGCTCCTGAGCACGGCAGCGATGGCACAGGGCACGATCACCCTGACGACCACGGCCGAGCCGGGCACGCAGATCGAAATTCTGCCGAACGCACTTTCGGCGACGTCGCCCGTGTCGATCGACTTCGGCGACGGTCAGCCCGTCAATTACACGGTTGACCCCAACCAGTGGGCCTACAACCGTTGGATCCGAGCCGAAATCAAGGGCTCGACTATCGTTGTAAAGGGTAATCTGACGGAGTTCCAGCTCCGCAACGCCCAGCTTACGAGCGCAACGGTGGAAAACATGAGCGCGCTTAAGAACCTTGACCTGGCGGAGAACGAGCTCACGGAGTTCGAGCTCAAGACGATCACGCCTCTGGAGCGCCTGTCGCTGAACAACAACAAGCTCTACAATTCGGCGGTATACAACGCCACGCTCTCGCTGGAGTATGCGGGCGAAACGCTGAAGACGCTCGCGATCTACAAGAACGAGGGCCTGCAGTGTCTTGACCTGCGCTACATGAACGTGCTTGAGGACCTTCAGGCGAGCGACTGCCCTGATCTGGCCTCGGTATTCATCTGCCTGCCCGAGGAATCCCGCGAGGCGCTGAAGTACATCAATCTGAACAACTGCACCATCTCGCACTTCTATCCGGTGAATCTTCCGAACCTCTACTCGCTTCATCTTGCGAACAACATCCTGATGACGGAGTATGACGACGATCCCTTCTCGCTGGGCAGCTATCCGAATCTACGCAACCTGACGCTCACTGGCAACAAGGGCGTGAAGACCCTTGACGTGACGAAGTGCCCGCTTCTGGAGCAGCTCTACATCGACGACTGCAATTTCTCGAGCATCGATGTAGCGGCCAATCCGGAGCTGACCACACTGAACATAGCCGGCAACAGCATCAAGAGCCTTGACCTCGGCAACAACAAGCTTCTGAACACACTGCTGGTGCAGGGCAACCCGATCTCGGAGCTGAGCCTTCCCCTCGGTGGCCAGCTGTATCCGGCAACTGCCATCAATACGCTCGACATCTCGGACACGCAGATTTCGCGAATCGACCTAATGCGTGCGCCTTATCTGCACACGTTCCACGCATCGAACACGAAGCTGGAATTCGTGGACTTCAACGGGCAGCAAGCCGACCGCATGCGCGTGATCGACCTGCGCAACAATCCCAACTTCACCTACGAGTCGATGGCCTACACTGTGGCCACGCTTCCGGTAGCACGCCAGGCCTGGTCGACGAACCTGTGGCTTGAAGGCTCGAACGCCGAGAAGTCGAATCTGGACTATGCCACCAGCAGCGACATGCAGTGGATCTGCGACGTGACGGGCGACGGCTCGGCCGAGTTCTCGCCACTGAACGTGACCTTCGATGGCGCTGAAGCGACGGGTGAAGTAAAGAAGGGCGAACTTGAGCGCCTGTATCCCATGTTCGGTCTTGGCCTGAGCTACGACCTGAAAGTGATGTCCACGACGGGCGGCAAGTTTGTAGTGGCCCAGTGGAAAGCACCCTGGTTCCAGAGCATCATGGATGTGGCCACGGAAGGCTACGCGCTCAAGGGTGTGCCCATGTATGTTTACTGCTATCCCGATGAGGGCAAGACTTTCCGGAGCGTGACGGTGAACGGCAAGGAAATCAAGTCGCCCTGGTTCATCATCTCGGAGGATGCGAACGTAAAGGTGAACTTCACGAACGAGCTTCCGTCGATCACGCTGACGGTTCCTGCTGACAAGGAGATGAGCTTCCTTCTGAACACGGACACCACGGGCGAATCCGTATGGATCGACTGGGGCACGGGCCAGCGCACGGAATATCCGAACCAGAACGGCTATACGACGGGCTATCTTGAACTGAAGGGCACGCGCATCGACGGTCACGCCAGCGGCACCCAGGTAACGCTCTACGGCAATATCGCAGGCCTGAACCTCGACGGCTTCGGCGAAGTTGCAGAATGGTTCGGACTGTGGGACAACCACGTGACGGGCATTGACCTCTCGAACGCTCCCGGCCTGAAGTTCCTGAGCGCTTACTGGAATCCGATTGAAAGCATCGATCTGAGCGGCTGTCCTGCAATGGAAGTTCTCGACCTGAGCTATACGGCCTTGAAGGATCTGGATGTGACCTGCCTGCCCGGCCTTCTGAGCCTCGAAGCCTATGCAGCAGGCGAGGATGAGGACGGCATCAACAACCTGAACAGCATCGATCTGACGAAGAATCCTCTTCTCCAGAACCTGAACATCAAAAACAACCGCCTGACGGCGATCGACCTGACAAAGAATCCTCACCTGGTATGGGTGAACATCTGCGGCAACCCTGTTGGCACAGTGGACCTGGCTCAGAATCCCTACATCGAGGAACTCGACGCAATGAACTGCGCTCTGACCTCACTTGACCTCACGGCACAGACGCAGCTCGTGGACCTGAGCGTGGACAATAACGAACTCACGAGCCTCGACCTGAGCAAGAACACGAAGCTCGAGACGCTGATGATCAGCAACAACCCGCTTCACAGCATCGACCTCTCGGGTCTCAAGGAGCTCCAGAAGCTCTACCTGAACGGCAACGGTCTGAGCGCAGAGGAGCTGAACGACATCTGCTACACACTGCCCAAGCGCGTGGAGAAGAATCCGGACGCCCAGGGCGGCATGACTCCCTCGTGGAATCTCTGCATCTACCAGGGCACGGACAAGGAAGAGAACGACTATACGGGCTATGACTCGTCGATCGCACTTGACCGCTCGTGGACGCCCTCTCACAGCGCTTCGAACGGCGGCTGCGATGTGGCATATCTCGACCTTCTGTCGGCCCTGCACGGCAGCTACACCGTGACGGATGCAGCGGGCAAGGAGTACTTCAACGGCTCGAAGGTTGCGAAGTGGCTGCCTCTGACCATCCATCCGGAAGCAGAGAACGGCTATAAGTTCTACAGCTTCCAGCTGAACGATGACGCACCGATCATGGACAACGACCAGTTCCTGATGCCGGGTATCTACACGAAGCTTCGCGTGACCTTCGCCAAGTCGTCGGGCATCGAAGAAGCCGAGGCAGCCGAGTTTGGCGTACGCCCCGTAGCCGGCGGCGTCGAAATCACGACCGCAGCAGCAACACCGGTGGCCATCTACAATACGGCCGGCGCGCTGATCGCAAGCATGCAGGTAGCAGGCACGCAACAGGTAGCACTCACTCCGGGCTTCTACATTGTGCGCGCAGGCAGCGCAGCGACTTCTGTAGCCGTAAAGTAATCAGACAAAATCCATGCGGGCCGCGGTCGCTCCGGCTGCGGCCCGCATTTTTCCAAACCAATATTGTACATTTCCGATGAAAAAAATCTTTACACCACTGGTGCTTCTTGCAGCCTCGGTACTCGCGGTTCCGCAGGCGCAGGGCGCAACGCTCCCTTACCAGAGCAACATGGGTGAGAACTACTCCATCTGCAGTGACTGGACGGTCATCAACAACGCTTCAAGCAGGGCAAAGACCTGGCAGGCCATCGGCTCGACGGGCTACGTCTCCTGGGGCGATTTTACCGACAAGACGGGCGTTACACACCTCTGGGACAGCGAGTATACGGCGAACTGCTGGCTGATTTCGCCTGCCTTCAACCTGACCGGCGGCGAAAGCTACGAAATCTCCGTATATGCACAGACCCGTGGCGGCGACCCGGAGAACTTCAAAGTTTGCTACGGCGCAGAGCCTACGTCCGAGGCCATGACAAATGTCCTGGGCGACTATCCCGGTTTCAAGAGCTCGGGTACATTCACGAAACTTACCTGGACGCTGAGCCCCGAAGCCGAAATGACGACCCATATCGGCTTCCACTGCTACAGCGATCCTTCGTGTTACGATCTGACGCTCACGCAGTTCTCGATCTCGAAAGTGGGAGGCTCGACCGTTGATCCCATCGATCCGGACCCGGACCCCGATCCCGATCCCGATCCGGAGCCTATCGAGGATGCCGTGGCGCTACCGTTCGACTACATCTTCGACTCGGCGGCCAACTTCAGCAATGACTGGACCTGTGGCGCGGGAGCTGATGCAGCCGTGTCGACACCCTGGACACTGAACGAATCTTCGAAGTGGGCAGTATTCGATGTCGCCTACAACAAGAAGGAGAATAACTGGCTGATCTCACAGCCCATCGCTTTCACGGAGGCAGGGCCGTACGTGGTGATCTACAAAGGTCTTTTGGCAGGCAAGCTCGAATTCCTCTTAGGCACATCGAAGCTTTCGCTGAGCAATTACACCTCGATTGGCGTGAAGGAATATGAGTACGACGGCAATCTGGACATGACGGTTGAAGTGCCGTTCGAGATCACGGAGCCGGGAGAATACCGCCTGGCCATCCGCGCCTGCGCCGAATCGGGTTCGTTCATGGGCTACCGCATGAAGGAGCTTCACGTACGCACGGATCTCCCCCTTCCTGCCCAGGTAAGCGACCTGAAGGCCGAGGCCGACAAGAACGACGAACTGAAAGTGGCGCTCAGCTGGACCAATCCGGCAGTGGACCACCACGGCAATGCACTTGCGTCGCTCACCAAGATTGAGCTCTACCGCAACGGCGAGCTTCTGAAGGACGACTTCGAGAACCTCACGCCCGGCGCAAGCATGGAATGGACCGACGAGCCCGCGGAGGCCGGCGTGTACAGCTATTCCGTAATTACATACACCGAGAACGGCGCGGCCGACGGGGCAGCCAATGTTGTGAAGACGAGCTATGTAGGCCGTCCGGAAGCCGTGCTCCCCTATAAGGGTGAGGACAGCAATCCCGATCAGGTGGCGCTGTTCACGTTCGTGGATGCCAACAACGATGGTGTGACATGGAACTACCGCGTTGAAGAAGGCTGGTGGATGAACTATTACTATCTGGAAATCAAGCCGAGCGTAGTGACGGATCTTGACGACTACCTGATCTCGCCCTACCTGGCTGTGACTCCCGGCTACTACAAAATGCAGTGGGACCTTAACTGCAAATGGAACAACGTCGAGTTGGGCTATGTTACCAACCGCCACGATCCGGCCGGTACGTTCGTGAAGCTTGCAGAACTTATCGACTGCCCGGACTATGCGTCGACGGTGAATAAGGTCGTTTACTTCACGGAGGATACCGAGATCGCGCTCTGCATCCATGCCACCGGCTGCACGTCGAGCACGGGCTATATGAATGTGTCGATGAGCAGCTTCTCCATCGAATCGACTCCGGCCGTACCGGCCCAGATCGAAAGCCTTGCCGGCGAGGAAAGCGAAAACGAGGGCCTGTTCACGGCCAAGCTGAAGTGGACGAATCCTTCGGTGGACATCGCAGGCAATGCGCTTGACGCAAGCCAGACGCTGACCATCACGGTGAAGCGCGGCAGCGAAATCGTGGCCGAGCTGAACACGGACGAATACGGACAGCCCGGCGCAGAATGCGTGTGGGAAGAAGAGCTGGACGAAGCCGGCGAATACATCTACAGCGTATCGGTAGCCAACAGCGAAGGCCCGGCCGAAGGCCGCGCTCCCTCGGTTGAGCTCATCGTCGGTCCGACTCTCGCCCTCCCCTACGAGACGTCCGATTTCTCGGAATGGATGATCGACGACAGCAATTTCTATTGCTGGGAACTGAACACGGAAAACAATCTGCCCTCATGGGAGCAGGAATGGGCTTATAACTTCAACTATTCCGTCTTCTCGCCCTACGTTCGTCTTGAAGAAGGTGCGGTCTACAAGGTTGAGGCCACATTCTCGACGACGAAAGAAGACGAGGACATGGGTATGCGCCTTGTGAGAAGTCCCAAGTGCAACGAAGGCGTGACAACCGAACACCACGATTTCGCTATCGCAGCGGGCGCTACGGACCACAAGTACAGCGTGCTTCTGGAGGCAGTCGATCCCGCGTCGCCCGCACTCCTTGCGGATGAAAGCGACGAGCCCGCGGAAGGCGAGGAAACCGATCCGGACAGCGAACTGGACAAGGTGAAAGTGCCTGCCGGCAAGCAGCTGATAGGCTTCCGTCCGAGCATGCGAGGCCAGGTGACGCTCAAGAACTTCGTGCTGACGCAGAAGTCGGGCACGACGGGCGAAATCACGGTGATCGCCTCGAAGGACGGCATCCTCTACTCGGGCGGCATTGTAAGCTGCACGGGCGCAGAGAGCATCCTGATTGCTGACGCAGCCGGCCGCGTGCTCCGCGTGGTGAAGGGCGCTGAAGCCGACCTCCGCGACCTGCGCGGCGCAGGACTGGTGATCGTGAGCGCCAACGGCAAGAGCCTGAAGATAGCTCTATAAAGGACACTATCGGAAACAAACGACCGGGCAGCCCATCGCGGGCTGCCCGGTCTGTTATTTCGGGGGGGGCAATATGACAATTAGACATAATCAAAAATTGACAAATCGACAAACTGAGAATTTATGCTTCGAGCTAGCGGAGGAGCACAAGATACCTGCCCATGATGTCGAACTCGATATTCACGCGTGAGCCTTCGCGCACGTCGCAGAAATTG
>CAZBNM010000080.1:0-8577 GCA_964493495.1 uncultured Bacteroides sp. | reverse complement strand
TGGTCGAAACCTTCGAGCCGCCCATGATGGCCGTGAAGGGACGCTTGATGTCCTTCAGTATGTTGTCCACTGCCTTTACTTCCTTCTCCATGAGGTAGCCAAGCATCTTGTGGTCGGCATCAAAATAGTCGGCGATCACAGCGGTAGAAGCGTGGCGGCGGTGTGCCGTGCCGAATGCGTCGTTCACATACACGTCAGCGTACGAAGCAAGCGTCTTGGCGAATTCCTTCTGGCGCTCCTTCATTTCCTTCTTGGCTGCGTCGTAGGCAGGATCCTCCTTGTCGATGCCCACGGGCTTGCCTTCCTCTTCAGGATAGAAGCGCAGGTTCTCAAGCAGCAGCACTTCGCCGGGCTTGAGAGCTGCGGCCTTGTCGGCGGCCTTGGCGCAATCTTCTGCAAATTCTACCGGTGCACCCAGAGCCTTGGCAACGGCGTCCTTGATCTGCGAAAGGCTCATCTTGGCGTTGACCTTGCCTTTGGGCTTGCCCATGTGGCTCATGATTATGAGCGAACCGCCGTCGGCCAGAATCTTCTTGAGGGTGGGGAGAGCACCGCGGATACGCGTATCGTCCGTAATCTTGCCGTTCTCGTCAAGGGGCACATTGAAGTCCACGCGTACGATGGCCTTCTTGCCGGCGAAATTGAAGTTGTCGATTGTCATATTTCTTCGTTTTTTGGTTATGTGTCTTATCTCTGCAAAATTACAGCTTTTTCCTGAAATATGTTCATTTCTCGCGCGAAATTTTCCATACCGTACCTTCGATCAGCGACACATACACATCCCCCGTCGCCGGGTCAAGGTCAATTCCGTTGACCTCGCTCACACCTAAGGGAAGGTCAGCTATTACCTTCTGCTCCGCAGGGTCCACCATCACCACGTGGCCGCGGCGGCTACCGGCATATACCACACCGTCCTTTTCAACCACCACGCACGGCGCATGCTCGTAGCCAAGACCCATATCCACCGTCCAGAGCTCGCGGAATTCAGGTGTCGTAGCGTCAACAGCCACCAGCTCGCCGTCCATGGTCTTCGAATAGATACGCGTGAAGTCCTCGCTGTGGCCAAGCGCCTCGCGGTAGCGGTGCGAATTATTCCGCCAGAGGGTTTTCCCGCTCTTGCGGTCTATGGCCGTCATGTATCGGTCCGGAGCCACCACATACACCCGCTCGGCAGTAATCACGGGCACCACATTGCCCGGACCGAGCATATTGGCCGTCTTCCCGTTGTTCCATACCCATTTCAGTTTTCCCGTGCGCAGGTCCAGACAGCGGAGATTCGTGTCCCATGCGCCGAAAATCAGGTCCGTGCCGTCTACTGCCGGAGCGGCCTGGCAGTAATTGAAGATCGAATCGTAGCTCCACAGCAGTTTGCCGTCCTGCGGACGCCGGCTCTCGAAACGCTTGTAGCCGCCCTGAAGATAGCTTTTCCCGTCGGGCGAGATTGCCCCGTCGGCAACATATGGGCCCTCCTTCGATGGCAGTTCTCGCATCACTCGGCCATCCTTCGCGCGCACCATCAGGATTCCTCCGTCCGCAGGCACCGCCACCGTTTTTTCTCCCGGCATTACCACCGGACGGCTGTAGAGCGAGGCTCCCGTCGGAATATCCCACACGGCTTTGCCGCTGCGCTTGTCCACGGCCCGCGAATGTCCGGTCGAGGTGCCGAAGTAAATATGCTTGTCGTCGATTCCAAGACGGGTGAAAATCGAAGCGCTGTCCGTCCACACTTTGGCAACTTCAAATCCCGCAGGCGCTGTCAGTTCCTGTTTCTCGCGAGGCTTCACCGGGCTGTGGCTCGTCCGCACGGGGAGGGCGAATTTCGGCTCGCGGTCCCGGCCGATTCGCTTGTTGTAGAAAGCCACCCAGTCGGGTGTGATGTCCACGACCGTATATCCCGGTTCGTCGTCACGCATGTCCAGTGCACGCGTTATTGCACCCTCGATGTCCGAGCCCGAATCTTTTCCTCCGGCCATGTAGTGGCGCCAGCTGTGATAATGTCCGCAGATGTGCGCTATCACCGGATAGTCCTGAAGCACCTCGATATATTCCGTGTAATTGTCCAGATCGTCCAGCAGAGGGTAGTGGTTGAACGATACAACCTTCATGCCGGGCTTCACTCGTTCCTCGAGTGTCTTCCGCAGCCAGTGAAGGTCCTCCTGCTTGATGTGCCCGTCGCCCATCTTCATGTAGGGGCCGCTGGCAATACCCACGATTACAAGCGAGTCGCCGATCGTATCGGCGAAACGGTCGTTGCCCCACAGGCGCGGGAACGTATGGGCCGCGCTCTGGCTCCATGTGCTCTCGTGGTTTCCCGGAAGAACATAGAGCGGAGCCTTGATCGAGTCAAGGATCGATTTCACGTTCGTCAGCTCTACATCCGTGCCCTCATTGCCCAGATCGCCGTTCATTACCACGAAATCGAAGCCACTCTCATTGATCTCGCGAACTGCCTCGCGAAGAGCCGCCTCATTGGCGTTACCGGGCGTAACATGCACATCCGAAAGCACTGCAATGCGCTGTGCTTCTGCGCTCAGCATCACACACATGGCCGCCGTGGCCGCAAGCAGGATTTTTTTCATTTCCATTGTCTGTCTGATTGATTCTTGGTATAGATTTTTCGCAAAGTTACTCAAAAACCCCGAGCGTAAATCTAAAAATTTGCAATTAAATCACAATTAACATTTCAGAAACGCGTCTTTTCAGTCGACTATAAACACCCTTTATTTTGTTATGTCGCAGAAAAGTAGTAACTTTGAGCCGTTGCGGATTCTACCCGCGCATCTCTCAGAACTTTCGGCCGGGACAGGTGTTCTTTCTTTAAACATACGAAAAACACACCTTAATCCTCTCCGATATGAATACCGCATTGATTATCTGGAGTTCCGTAAGCGGTCTCCTCCTTCTTCTGATTATCGCTAACATCGCTCATGCTTTACTACATTCACGCCACCACATACTCCGCTTGGCCAGTGAGCGCGAGGAATTTTTCGTTCCCGGCGACCCCATGCATGATTCCGATCTCGACGACGACATCTGATAAACACTCAACTCGTTACGCTTCATGACCCGAACCTGCCGATGCTCCGATGCATCCACGCAGGATGTCGGACAGTTCATTGCCTCTTATGCCGCATGCCTCATGGGTTGCGGCGCCACATGCATCCGTATCGAAAAAAATGTCGGCCGTATAGCCCGAGCATACGGCAAGCGCGTGGAAATTACTACTTTCACACGCCATCTCCAGATTTCTGTCTATAACCTTGACCGGGAGACCGACTGCCGCACACTCAATGTGGCCGTCCGCAAACTCCCCATCGATTTTACGATAAACACTCGCCTCAGCGAGCTCTCCTGGGAGATTGCCGATATGGGCGGAATGCCACTTGACGAGGCCCGTCGACGCCTCGATCGGATTATCGATGCCCCGCGCGCCAACCCCAATGTCGTCCTTCTGTTGGCTTCATGCGCCAATGCCGCTTTCTGCCGCTTGTTCGGCGGCGACTGGGTGGCGATGTCCGTGGTTTTCATAGCCACCCTCGCCGGCGTCTGGCTCAAGCACTTTCTCCTCGACCGCAAGATGGATGCCCGTGCTGTTTTCATCATCTGCGCGTTTGTATCCACCGTCCTCGCCTGCACCGACCGGCTTTTCGGTCTCGGCGCAACCCCGCATGTGGCCGTTGCCACGAGTGTCCTCTATCTCGTTCCCGGCATTCCCTTCCTCAACTCCTTCAGCGACATGCTCTATCGCCATTACCTTTGCGCCATGAGCCGCTTTTGCGACGCCATGGTTCTCACTTGTTGCCTGTCCCTCGGCATATGTCTCGGCATGTTGGCCATGAGGGTAAGCATGTTCTGAAAACCAATCCCCCAAAAAGAAATCCCGCATGATTCTCGACATTCTCCAGGACGCATTTTTCGCTGCCATCGCAGCCGTGGGCTTCTCGGCAATCAGCCATCCTCCACTGCGGGCATATTGGGCATGTGCGCTCACAGCTGCCGTCGGTCATTCATTGCGCTTCATCCTCATCAGCTGCGGCTCGCATCCCCTCCATATCGTTCCTGCAACTTTCATCGCCGCATTCGCTGTCGGATTCCTTGCCGTATTCCTCTCCCCGCTCACTCGCACTCCGGCCGAGACCGGCCTTTTCCCCGCGCTGCTCCCCATGATTCCGGGTATTTATGCCTACAAATCCTTCGGCGGACTGGCCATGTGCGTGCTCAGCACTTCCTCCGACGCCTTCTCCCATTATCTCATGCTTTTCGCCCAAAACGGACTCACCTGTCTTGCAATCCTGCTGGCTCTGACCATCGGAGGGACAATCCCGATTTTTATTTTCAAGAAAATCTCCTTCCACGCAACCCGCGCGTCACGCTCATCCCGCATCTGAACCATGAAATTAAGCAACTATCCTACACTCGGCCTCATCCTCTCCCAGGTTATCGTTATCGCCGTAATCTGCCTCTTCGGGTCGATCGGATTTTATTTCTATGTCGGCTACCTGGCTTTCCTTGCCACAGTGGTCGGCATATCTTTCTTCCGCTCTCCCGATTTGCGCCGGCAGGTCCACTATCATGAGCGCCATCAGCGCGTCTTGCGCATCACGGCCCGCGTCATGTTGTTCTTTTTCCTCACCGGAGCCATCCTGTATGCTTTCGCCATTCGTCTGGCCTATCCTCCCATCGTGCCCAATGCCGAGCTCGTGGCGCGCTCATTGCGCTGCTCCCTCGATCTTTTTGCCCTCAACATCAACTCCAATATCCTCGATCGCATCCACACCTGTCTGTGGCTCAAGGGTCTGATAGCCTTGCAGGGTGCCTTCTCTCTGGCTTCATCCGTTGCATTGCTCTTCAGCCTTCTGTTCACTCGCTTGCGGGCATGGTATATGCTTCATCGCCGCACAACGGTCCGTGCCGACAGAAACAGACTCTATATTTTCTTCGGGATGGACTACAACTCGCGTCTGCTCGCCCGCGACATCTCCCGCAAGGACAAGAAAGCGATCACCGTATTCGTCGATTTTTCCGAAACCGACGGCGTCGACAGCAACGACAGCTGGACGGGCATTCTCAATATCTTCACCCACCGCCGCAGCACATTCGTAATGGCCGACGAGGCGCAGGCGCTGGTGGCAATTGCCTCGCGCAGACTCCGCACCATCGAACAGCCCGAAGACTTCGAAGCTCCTCAGAAGCTGGAAGATATGCTCGGCCAGGTTGGCCTGTCGCGTATAGCCTCCCTCATTTCTTCCTTGCGCGAGTATCCCGAGGGAGCCGCGCTCGAGATATTCATTCTCTCGGATAATGAGGACGATAACGTCCGCGAGCTTATGACGCTCATGCGCGACACCACCATCCGCAGTCTCGGTGAAACGAACATCCCCCATCGGATTTCCGTGCATGCCCGTCGCAGCGGCCCAAACAGCGTCATCGAGGATGTGGCTGTGAGGGAAGGATTGAGGGTCGAGATCGTGGATTCATCCGAGCTTGCTGTAAACTTGCTAAAGGAGAACGTTATATTTCATCCCGCGACCTCTATCCCGAAGCCCTGGAATTATGATCCCGTATGTGTCGATGATCCTTTGAATGCTCTTATTGTGGGCTTCGATGAGGTCGGACGCGACGCCTTCCGCTTCCTCTACGAATTCGGCACCTTCATCGGACAGCCGGGCCCGGATGGAATTCCCGTCACTCTCAAACCTCGCATCACTGCGGTCGACGCCCGAATGACCGACATCGAAGGCCCTTTCCGTGCTTCAATGCCTGCCCTTGATTTCGAGTCGGGTGAACTCCGGCTCCTCCCGATTGATGCCGGACGTGAGAGTTTCTATTCAGATGTCCTTAGTCCCGACAATTGCCGGAAACTCAATTACATAGTCATCGCTTCCGATAATAGCGACGCTAATATCGGTCTGGCCGTGACGATTTTCAACCGTCTGCGCAAATACCGCGAGGATATGACCCCGCTTACTATATGCGTGCGTTGCGTCGCCGATGCGGATCGTCCTAAGATGGAGCAGGTTGCAGATCACTTCAATTACGGACGTCCGGAGGCCCTTTACCCCGGCCCGATCTTCATTTTCGGCTATCCCTCGCAGATCTACACCTTCGACATGCTCGTCAATAACCGTTTCATGAAAATGGCGCGGCAGTTCAATGAAAAGTACCGCCTCGTACGCGGTGGTGCTGATTGGGATCAGCGCGAGAAAGAAGCCCGCACCCTTGAGCATCACGCGTTTTGTCTCGATATGCCCGATATAGACAAGCTCCGCGCTCTTCATCGGAAAAGAGGTCAGGATCTGGCAAATGCATATCACGTGTTTACCAAGTTTGCGTTCCTCCCTGACGAAATTATCGAGGCCCCCCGCACATTCGTCAGTAAGATGTTGACGCCTGAAGGTGCTTCCACCTTCGATCGCAGTTTGCCGAGGCCCTATCCCAATCTCTCGGACTTCGAAAATCTCGTCATGGACCGCCTTGCCGTACTCGAGCATGCACGCTGGAATGCCGCTCACGAGCTCATGGGCTATGTCCGCGACTCGGACGGCACATGCTGCGACGAGCGCGAGATGCACCATAATTGCCTCGTTTCCTGGGCCGAGCTCGACGATGTAAGTGCCAAAGCCGACTATCAGCCCACGGACTATAAAAGCTACGATTATGGTGTAGTGGAAACGTCCATTCTCATCCTTCGCGACTGGCTATGACCCCTTGTGCTGACAATGCTCCGGTGCGCCGGGCCTTCCGCCTGCTGATTGCACCCCTCCAGGGCCATACAGATGCTGCATGGCGCCGATTTCACCATGAAATTTATGGGCCGGCCGAAAGTTTCACTCCTTTTATCCGTCTGGAGAAGGGCGAACCACGTGCGCGCGACATGCGCGACTTCACCTCCCCGCTCAACGATCTCTGCCCGGCTGTGCCGCAAATCATTTTCCGCGATATTGCCGAGATGCGTCTGCTCCTCGATGCCCTTGTCAGTGCGGGCGCAACGGCTGTTGATCTGAATCTTGGCTGTCCCTTCCCTCCGCAGACGTCAAAAGGGCGCGGAGCCGGAGTGCTCGCTCATCCCGAGGTTCTTGATGGCTTGCCGGAGCTTATGTCCGCCTATCCGGGGCTTGCATTGTCCGTCAAAATGCGGCTCGGACTGGATTCCCCGCTGCAATGGCGTCCGGTGCTCGGGCGTTTGCAGAAAGTAGGTCTGACCCACATCACCGTGCATCCCCGAACTGCTCGCCAGCAATATAGCGGTCCCCTCGACATGGAGCAGTTCGGCCTCATTCTCGAAGAATCCCCTTTCCCCGTAATCTACAACGGCGACATCCTCACCCCCGAGGATATCAACAATATCCACGCCCGCTATCCCCGTCTCGCCGGCATAATGAGCGGGCGGGGCATCCTCGGACGTCCCTCGCTCTTTGCCGAATACCTCGATGGATGCGAATGGAGCCTCGAGCGTCGCCTTGACTCTATGCTGCGCCTCCACAACCGACTCCTCGACCACTACACCACCACCCTCAGCGGACAGCACCAGATACTCAGTAAGATAAAACCATTCTGGACCTATACCGCCGACCTCCCCCGCAAAACCGCCAAAGCCCTCCACAAATCCCAAACCCTCCAAACCTACCTCACCCACCTCCCGCAGGGATAGATCCGTTTAAGGGAAAAATATACAAATTATCGGTGAGGAGGCAAGTGGTGTGTGGGAATTTATGAGAGACGCGGGTGCGGGCTTGCAAGTGTGGAGGAGATTTTATACATTTGTAACTGTGTATAATCGACTTCTCGTATATATGGATGATAACAGAATAGACCGGGCTCGGGAGGCGAAGGCGTCCGGGCGCTTGAACTGTGCGCAGGCCGTGGCGTGTGCCTTTTGCGATGCTGCGGGACGCTCTCAAGAAGAGATGGCAGCCGTCGGAGCCGCGTTTGGGAACGGTATGGGCTGTATGGAAGGTACTTGCGGAGCCCTCACCGGCGCCGGACTGGTGCTGGGACTTCATTATAAAGGCGACCGCGTGAAGGCCATGAAACGGATGCGACGGATTATGGCTCGCTTTCAGCAGCGCAATGGTGCCACCGTGTGCAAAGTGCTGAAGGGCGTGGAAACCGGTCGCGTGCTCCGCTCCTGCCCCGATTGCGTGGCCGACGCCGCCGAATTCCTCCGGGACGAACTGATCGACTCCCCGGCTGATTAAGATAACAAATCAGGTTCGATAAAATAAAAAATATTGTAACTTTGTGATAGTTTATTGAGAATAATTAGAATTGGTTTTACAACAGACTTTATCATCCCAAGCGATATGAAAAAATATGATATTGGCACAATCTAACATAACCTGTTCTGTCGGTCGGTTCTCCATCGAGGAAGACAAGTCTCTCTCCGAGCAAATCAAGGTTGATGAAGAACGCGCCAAACTTGAACGCCAAATCGCTGCGTTGGAGCGTCAGATGAACGCCACCAAGCAGCCGCGCCGCAAGCGTGAATTATTCGTTGAACTTCAAAAGCTGAAATCTCTCCTATGAGTAAAGGTGAACCACATAAAAAACACCACTATGTGCCTCAGACTTATCTGA
>CAZBNM010000079.1:0-9167 GCA_964493495.1 uncultured Bacteroides sp. | reverse complement strand
CGCCGACCTTGATGTCGGGATTGTAGCGGAATTCGCTCATGGGGATGATGCCGTCCGACTTGTAGTCGATGTTCACTACGGCTTCACGCTTGTTCAGGGCAATGATCGTACCTTCGATCACTTCCTTGTCCTTCACGGAGTTGAGGGAATCCTCATAAGCTTTGGTGACCTGTTCGCGGCTCTGGTCGGCGACGGTTTCACCGTTCTCATACGCTGCCCAGTCGAAATCTTCGATGGGAGAATTTTTCAATTCTGTCATTTAAAATAAGTTAGTAAATAGGGTTTATTAATTCGCTTTGTCCGGTCCCGGCAGGGCCGGACGCTTTGCGGCGCAAAGATACGCTTTTCCGCCCGTTCCACCAAATAAATATTTAAAAATCCGCGTTTTCCGCCAATTTTTGCACTTCGATTTGGAATCCGCGTTTTGTCCTTTCGGATTTTTAGACGATATTTGCCCGAGAATTTCAAGCGAACTTATCATGCGAATCGAAAACGCCACACCCGAGGATGCCCTCCTTATCTCCGATGCCATCCTCGAAGCCATCGGAGAAGAACTCACTGCCGGACTCGCCGGAGAAAACTGCACCCGCGCCGACGTCCGCGACCTCTTCGCGCGCCTTGCCGCACGCCCGGACACCCAGTACTCCTTCCTCAACTCGCGCATAGCCCGCACAGACGATGGCCGCCCCATGGGAGTGTGCGTGAACTATGACGGCGCACTGCTCCGCCGCCTGCGCATGCCCTTCTTCCGCGAGGCCTGCGCCACCCTCGGCTGGAAAATGTCCGAAGCGGAAATGGAAAACTTCCCCGGCGAGACCGAAGCCGATGAATTCTATCTCGACACACTGATGACCCTCCCGCAGTTCAGGGGCCAAGGCGTCGCGCAGGCGCTCATCCGCGATGCCCGCGACAAAGCCCGCGCCGCCGGAAAGCCTCTCGGACTCCTCTGCGACAAAGACAACAGCCGCGCACGCAGCCTCTACGACCGCTGCGGATTCCGCCCCGTTGGCGAGCGTCCCTTCGCCGGCACCCTAATGGACCATCTTCAGCTTGCTTAGCTCCAGCCGTTCCTCCCCGCGGAGTATCCGCATGCCCAATGGAGTCGGGCGCAATACATTCCCCCGCTCATATGCCACCTCGAACACACCCAGCTGAATCATCTGCCCCAGATAGTCCATCCATTCCTCGCGGCTAAGATCCGCGCCCACACCGAAAGTCTTAAGGCGGTCATAGCCCCGCTGCCGGAGTTCCTGGCGTTGCGAGCCCCTCAAAATATCCACCAGCGTGAACACCCCCACGTTGCACTGCGTGCGCATCACCCCCGAAAGCGCCTTTTGGGCAAGCACCGTGCCGTCGAAGCGCACCGGAGGATTCAGGCATATGTCGCAGTTGCCGCAATCCTGCACCGCCTCCTCGCTGAAATAACTCAGAAGCACACGCCTGCGGCACACACGTGCATGCGCATACGCATCCATGCGCCGAAGCTTCTCCTGATTCACGCTCACCCGGCCGCTCTCGGCCACGAACTGCCGCAGCGTGATGACATCGCCATAGCTGTAGAACAGCGTAGCCTCGGCCGGAAGACCGTCGCGCCCCGCGCGCCCTATCTCCTGATAGTAGCTCTCGATATTGGGCGGCATATTGTTGTGCACCACCCAGCGGATATTGCTCTTGTCCACACCCATCCCGAAAGCCACAGTGGCACACACCACCTGCACCGAGCCGTCGAGAAAGGCCTTGTGCGCCGCATCGCGGGCTTCAGGGTCCAGACCTGCATGATACACGCACGAGCGAACGCCCCGGGCCCTCAGCCGCGCATTGAGCGTCTCGGCCGATTTGCGCGACAGACAGTAGACCATACCCGAACCACGCGGATACTTGCGCACCATGTCGATGATATATCTCACGCGCCCTGCCGGCCCCGGATTCGGAAAGGCCCGCAGCGTGAGATTCGGACGGTCGAACGAACCGAGCCGGCAATACGGATTCCGCAGACACAGCTGTCTCACGATGTCATCGCGCGTCAGACGGTCGGCCGTCGCCGTCAGCGCCAGCACGGGCACATCCGGACGCCGCTGCTTCAGACCGGCCAGCGACGTATACACCGGACGGAAGTCGTGGCCCCATTGCGAGATACAGTGCGCCTCGTCTATGGCAAACAAAGTTACGGGCATATCAGGGCTCCAGCGGTCGATATCGGCCATAAGCCGCTCGGGCGAGATGTAAAGCAACTTGATTTTTCCGGCAAAAACGCCGTCCATCACCTCGCGGTTATAACTGTCAGGGTTGCCCGAGTGTACGGCCGCAGCAGGAATGCCATTGGCCGTCAGAGCCTGCACCTGATCGTTCATCAGCGCAATCAGAGGCGACACCACAACCACGCAGCCGCGGGCCGACAGCAGAGCAGGCATCTGATAGCACATGCTCTTGCCACCGCCCGTGGGCATCAGCACAACGGCATCACGCCCCGACATCACAGCCTCGATCACGCCCCACTGTCCCGGGCGGAAAGATTTATAGCCATAGAAGCGACGCAGAAGCGCCAGTGCGCGTTCCTGCAGCTCCACTCCCGGAGACTCAGATGCATTTTGCCCAATCATGCGGCAAAGGTAAAGCAATTTTTTGAATTATTTGTTATATCTTTGCGATACGAACCGGCAATCCCCCACATCAATATCCAAATACCGACGTGCCTAAATTCTTCCTACTCGACGCCTACGCGCTCATCTACCGCGCCTATTATGCTCTCGTGCGCTCCCCGAGGGTCACTTCCTACGGCCTCAACACCTCGGCCATCTTCGGATTCTGCAACACCCTCGACGATGTCCTGCGCAAGGAGAATCCCGAATACATCGGTGTGTGCTTCGACCCTGCACACGGCCGGACCTTCCGCCATGAGCAATACCCCGAATATAAGGCCGGCCGCGACAAGCAGCCCGAGGACATAACCCTGGCCATTCCTTTCATCCGCAGGATTCTCGAAGCATACCGCATCCCGGCAGTCGAGATTCCGGGCTTCGAGGCCGATGACGTCATAGGCACACTCTCGCGCATCGCCGAGCGAACAACCGACTTCACCACCTACATGATGACGCCCGACAAGGACTACGGCCAGCTCGTCACGGACCGCGTGTTCATGTATCGCCCGTCCCTGCGCGGCCAGGGCTTCGAAATCCGCACCCCCCGCGAGGTTTGCGAACGCTACGGCATTTCCTCCCCACGCCAGGTCATAGACCTCCTTGCTCTCGAAGGGGATGCCTCCGACAATGTGCCGGGCTGTCCGGGTGTGGGCGAGAAGACCGCCTCAAAGCTGATTGCCGAATTCGGCTCCGTAGAAAACTTGCTGGCGCACACCGCCGACCTGAAAGGGGCGCTGAAACAGAAAATCGTGGACAACGAGGCGCAGATACGCATGTCGAAGGAGCTCGTGACCATCTGCACCGACGTACCACTGGATATAGCGCCTCAGGACTTTGCAAGGCGCGAGCCCGACCGCGAGGCTCTCGCCGCAATATTCAACGAACTCGAGTTCCGCACCATGGCCGCCAAGCTCGGGCTTGACGCTCCCACTCCGAAAAAGACCGAGACTGTCACACCCCCGGAAGAAAAAGGCGAATCGCTGGGCGGACTTTTCGACCTGGTTGAGCCCGACACGCCCGCGCCGGCAAGCTTTACAATAGACTCCGCAGAAATTACCACGGCACCCGCCGCAGTGGAGTCATTCGTGCAGCGTGTTCTCGACAGCGGACGCCCGGCATCCATCGTCACGGACGCCCCCGGCGAAGAAGCATTCACGGACACACTGCGCGGAATTGCCCTCTGCCGTCACAAGGAAGGCGACGCATACGAAACACTCTACGTAACGCTGCACGGCGCCGACAGCGCCTCGCGCCGCGAACTTCTCGCGCCGCTCCGCCCGCTCCTCGACAGTCCGGCCCTTACACTGGTGAGCGCCGACGTGAAGCGCGACATGATTCTCCTCCGCCGCGAGGGGCTCGAATGGAAGCGCACGGCCTGGTTCGACATTGCCGTGGCCCACTATCTGGTGGCGCCCGAAATGAAGCACGATATTCCCACCCTGGCCATGGCCTATCTGGGCTACCGCACCGAGGGCTATGACCTCACTTCCAACGAACGGCGCAAACAGCTGGCCGCAGCCTCCACACCCGAGCTGGCCGCTCCACTGATGAGCGAACTTGCCGAAACCACATTGCGGCTCGAGGCGCCCCTGCGCTCCGAAGTTGCCCTCAAAGGAGAGACCTCGCTTCTGGATGACGTCGAGCTGCCCTTCGTCCGTGTGCTCGCCGAAATGGAATGGACCGGTGTCCGCATCGACTCGCAGGTCCTGCACGACATGGCCGGCGGCCTCGCCGAGCGCATCGCCGCCCTGGAGGCACAGGCATTCGAGATCGCCGGTCACAGCTTCAATCCCGGCTCTCCATCGCAGGTCGGCCAGGTGCTCTTCGGCGAGATGGGCATCGACCCAAAAGCCAAGAAAACAAAAGGCGGCGCCTGGAGCACCACCGAGGAAGTACTCGAGAAATACAAATCCTCTGTTCCGCTGGTGCAGATCATACTCGATATACGCGGACTGCGCAAGCTACTCTCCACCTACGTCGAGGCACTCCCACGCATGGTGAATCCGCGCACAGGCAAAATCCACACCACCTTCAACCAGACCGTCACCGCAACCGGACGCATCTCCTCTACCAATCCCAATCTCCAGAACATCCCCATACGCACCGCAGCCGGCCGCGAGATTCGCCGTGCTTTCATTCCCGATCCCGGCCACGTGATGCTCTCGGCCGACTACTCGCAGATTGAACTCCGCCTGATGGCCCACTTCTCGGGCGACCCCGGCATGCTCGAGGCATTTCAGTCGGGCGAGGACATCCATCGCGCCACCGCCGCGAAAATATACCACCTCCCGCTGGCCGAAGTAACCGATGACCAGCGCCGCAACGCCAAGACCGCCAACTTCGGCATTATATACGGCATCAGCGCCTTCGGCCTCTCCGAGCGCCTGGGAATACCGCGGGCAGAGGCAAAAGCTCTCATCGAAGGCTATCTCCGCAGCTATCCCGATGTAGAAAAATACATCACCGAGGCTATCGAACGCGCACGCGAAGACGGCTTTGTATCCACCATCCTCGGCCGCAAACGCTATCTACCCGACATTAATTCGCGCAACAGCGTGGTGCGCGGATACGCCGAGCGCAACGCCGTCAACGCCCCTCTGCAGGGCTCTGCAGCCGATATCATCAAGATAGCGATGGTGCGCATCTACCGTCGGATAGGCGAGGCCGGACTGCGCTCGCGCATGATCCTGCAGGTCCACGACGAACTCGTGTTCGATGTCATCCCCGAAGAACTCCCCACCCTCCAGCGCATGGTCACTGAAGAAATGGAACACGCCTTCCCCGAATGTCGCGTACCGCTGGAAGTATCATCCGGCGTAGCCACCAACTGGCTTGAAGCGCATTGATACTCACTGCGATAGACTTTCGCAGCGGGAAACAAATGAAAATTTGTGTGATTTTTTTTGAAAAAAATTTGGAGAACCGAAAAAAAGGTCGTAACTTTGCATCGCAAAAGCAAAAGAGCTGATGTCTCTCCCACAAATTAATGGTGTGGTAGTTCAGCTGGTTAGAATACCTGCCTGTCACGCAGGGGGTCGCGGGTTCGAGTCCCGTCCATACCGCAAGAGGAGAGAGGAGAATGAGAAACAGCAAGCCTTCGGACTTCGTTTCTCATTCTTTTTTTTGCCTCCCCCTATTGCATATCTCACCAACAAATGCTAATTTTGCATTGCAAACAGCCCTCAGGGCTGTGGGAGGATTACATCTCCTTGGCCCTCCGGCCTCGGCAATTCGGCAATAGCTGAAAGAGATGGCACGGCTCTTCCTCCCGGACTCCACAGGAGTCCTGTCCGATACATAGTTGCGTCCCGTGTGCAATATTCCGTTCGTCTCATGCCTGCCTGGTATGAGTCCTGAATGTTATAGCGCATCTATGTTCAATTCTCCGCCCCGACTTTATTTACCGCTCCCTCGGCCTGAAGCATATTCAGGCCCGGGTCCGTAGCGTCATGTCCGGCTCTCCGCAATGAGCAGCAAGAACCTTTCGCATCCACAAATCTATAACTCAATAAACTTCATTATCCTTACCGATGAAAACAAAAGCAATTTTCGGACTCGCCCTGACCGCCCTCCTTTCCGGCTGTTCGGGCAACTCTTCTCAGAAGTCTCTCGCAGAAGGTGCTTCCGGTGACATCGTCGCCTATGAGAATTCCGACGTGAACGCCGCCGAGCAGGCTCGCGCCACAATCATGATCATCCCCAGCGACAACCTCCTCAAGTCCTTCAAGGCCCTCGAGACCGTAGATGTGGACGGCGCAAACCAGACCGTACGCGACTACGCCAAGTATCTCCTGGCCAACAAAGACAACAAGGCAATCATCTCAACCATCCAGCAGGCCTTCGCCGATGCCAACTATCCCGTCCAGGACCTCGAGCAGATGCTCAAGCAGCTCTCCACACAGGAAGCCACCGACATGGTCGACGGCCTCAGCAAGGACCCCAAGACCCAGCTCCTCACCGTAGCCCAGCCCGATATCATCATCGAGCTCGACTATTCCTCGTCCGTGAACATGCGCGGAGCACTCGGAAGCACCACCGGCTATACGCTCAACGTCATCGACGCCTACACCAGCAACGTACTCTCCTCCTCCACCATGAGCGACCTCAAGGGCAATAACGCCGCAGCAGCTCTGGCAGAGCCCATAAAGGAAGCTATGCCCGGAATTCTCGAAGGCATTCAGAAAAACTTCAGTGACATCCTCACCCGAGGCCGTAACGTCACAATCCGCGTGGCCGTAGCCGGCGACAGCAACGTAAACCTCAACGACGAGTCCATCGAAGGCGACACCTACGCCGACTGGATCATGGACTACGTCAAGACCCACACCGTCAAGGGCGCATACAAGATGCAGCGCAACACCGACAAGGAACTCTACTTCACCAACTGCCGCATACCCCTGCTCAACGAAGACGGAACACAGTACGGCGTATACGACTGGGCTCGCGACATGTCCAAGTCCATGCGCAAGAACCTCGGCGTAAAGTGCACAAACAAAGCCCAGGGACTCGGCGAGATTTTGATAACCATTAACGGCATCCAGTAATGAAATTCAACACTCTTATCATCACAGCCCTCGCAGGCGCCATCATGTTCTCCTCCTGCGGCGGCAGCGAGTCCGGCTCCTCCAAGAAGTTCGCCCCCCAGGACCGCACTACATCCACCATGTCCGACTCCGAGCGCCGCGAAGCCATCGCTGCCAAAAAGGCCGAGCTAACAATCGACCCAATGCAGATGATGAACTCCAACGATGTCAAGCTTTCCGTAATGCCTCCCTACCCCGCCGGAGACATCACCGAGAAGCTCAGCGAGCAGATTGGCGTGCGCATGCTCTCCATGATCGCACGCAACGGCATCGGCGGCCTCAACACAGTCCCCGGTTTCGCCCTCACGGCCAAGATTTCTGAAGGCCAGAAGAGCGTCACCGGCACAGCGCCACAGAAGATGGTGGTGAACTACACGGTCGACTACGAAGTAATCAATACCGTCACCGGCGACGTCTACGCCGCCGCAACCCAGGAAATCACCGGCGTCGGCAACTCCTACGCCCAGGCCACATCCGCAGCCGTACGCTCCATCAAGGACGATGCTGCCATCCAGCAGATGCTTGCCACGGCCTCCGAGAAGATTATCGCCTGGTTCAACGACAACCTTCCCACCTTCAAGTCGCAGGTAGAAGCTGCATGTCAGGCCCGGGACTACGCCCTGGCCCTCTCTCTTATCCAGTCCGTCCCCCAGCAGGCAACCGAAGCGTTCGCCTACGCTCAGTCGCGTCAGGAAGAAGTAGCTAAAAAATTCCAGGATTCAATTGCAGCCAACGAGCTCATCGCCCTCAAGCAGGCAATCCAAGCCTCCGGCAACAATCCCTCTGCCGAAGTCTACGCCCATATGAGCCTCCTCTCCAAGAACTCCAAGGAATACGCCGAAGCGCAGAAGCTCCTCTCTGCCTACGAGAAAGCCGTCGACGAAAAGACCGCAACCGATGCCAAGAACGCCCAGGCCAAGGCCGAAGCCGATGCCGCCCGCGCTCATGAGGTCGAACTTGCCAACATCGAGGCCGAACGCCTTAAGGCAAAATATCAGGCCAAAGCTACCGAGCAGGCTCTCCGCCAGCATATGCGCGACAAAGACGACAAGGAGCGCGGCTTCTGGGGCAATCTCGGCGCACGCATCATCGGCGCAATCGACAATGCTTCCGACAATGCTCAGGACGATGACGATGACAAATAATTCCAACTATTCACAACTGCTATTATGAAAAAACTCAAATTCTCCACCTGCCTACTTCTCATTCTCGCCCTCGCAGCCATTTGCCAGGCCTGCGGCGGTTCTTCCGACGGCTCCTCCGACATAAACTACAAGGACCCCAAGGCATACATGAATGCCGTGAAGGAACAGAACTTCGAACAAGCTCACGAAATCCTCGACAACTTATATGCCGACTACCTCAACGAATACAACCGCAGTAAGATGCCGGCCCAGAAGGGCGAGAGATACTGGACTGCAGCCAACTACATATACAACGCCGAAATGGACTACCTGCTCCCTCAGAACGACGAGGGTGCTAATAAGCGCGCAGTATTCACAATGGTGCAGATGAACCCCATCGGTGACGAGCCTATCAGCGGTCATACCTACAGCGGCTACGACGATCACATGGGACGCTACAAGTCATACACCAATTTTGCCGCCGCATACAATAAGCTCGCTCTCAAGATTATCGAGCTCGCTCTCTTCTATGAGAACAAGGACGTGGCTAACATGGTGCTCAAATCCATGAAGAACGGATACACGCTTCACGAAGTCGACTCCCAGTACACATGGACCGCCAACACCGCCGATATAGATCGCGCCAAAGAACTTATCAACAAGAACTAAACTATCTTTTTCATCAAGCCAAAAACCCCTCGGCCGGACTCTGAAGTGCACCCCAAAAGTTAGACACAAAACTTTTGGGGTGCTTCATGTATAGACACCATAATTTTGAGGAACGACTTAATATAGTGAGCCGACTACTGTCAGGCGAGCCG
>CAZBNM010000078.1:0-9324 GCA_964493495.1 uncultured Bacteroides sp. | reverse complement strand
CAAGGATGGGTGTTACCGCCGGATGAAAAGCAGCCCGAGACCCCTCCGGGAACATGGACAATGATTTCCTCCTGGGAAGGCTTGACTATACCTGCCGGAGGATTACGGGCGGACCCATACAGATATTCTACATTATTTGACTTGTATCGTGGCGAGAATGCTTTCCTTTGGGTTACAGGTCCTAATACCGTGCTTCCCACTTCTGCCACAAATACAGGAACTTATACAGCCCCTTATTACTTTGTAGGCATGAAAAGCATGGTTGACGCCCTACCCGTCCGCTGCACAAAAAGATAGCATCATTCTCCCGCGCCTGTACGCCATACGAAAGATCTGTGCTTTAACAAGCCTACGATGAAGACGACTCCCAGCAGGGCGGCGTTGATAAAGTAGGGAAAATCGGCGGTATGATTATGGAAAATGCGCTGAAACAACTCCACGATCAGCGGAACCACCGACAGGGCAATATAATTGCCGGCAAGCGTATAGGAGAAATACTTCGTCGATAGCGTCTTGTCAGGGGCTATCTGCGTGGTCTTATTATAGATGATCGGCTGGAAGAATCCGTAGCCCAGACCGATCAGCAAAACTCCGGTTACGTAGGTGGCCATCGTATGGAAACAAGCGAGCACAAGCAGTCCGGCGGTCATAATTATGATGCAGACATAGAGGCCCAGACGTCCGACTACACGGATATAGGGCGTAAGCGCGAAGCCACCTATCATCGCCGTGACGTAAAACATGGCGGTTGCCAGGCCTACCTGTGAGGTGGAAAGGCCGTAATGCTTCATGGTGAAGGGCAAGTAGTAGGTAAAGACCATCGACGTAGCTGTCAGTGCAATATACAATCCGATCACACCTGCCAGAATAAGTACAGGTCGGGAAAATTTCTTTGTGGCGACGGCAGTCCGACCGGATGTTACGCGCCCGACAGCCGTACTATCCATCCGGAGGTGGCGCCTGATAAAGGTGTTTGTCATGAACGGAAGCAAGAGCAAAGGAATCACCGGCACAAGGTAGACGCAGAACGAGGTGTGCCAACTTATGTCCGCAGCCCAACCGACAAAAATGGTAGCCAAAATCACGATACCGTTGGAAGTTCCGGACTTGAAGCCCAGGACCTTCGCATTTTCCGCACCATAGAACCACTCTGATAGCTGGCCTGCGGCTATCGGAACTATCAGTCCGCAGCCCACGCCTAAAAGAGCTCCGAGCCCCACAAGCATGGGCATTGAATCGGCAAACAGATAGAGGATGCCCGATAAAAGAAATATTCCGAGTCCCGTGGCAAGCACGGCCGTCTGATTTCTGACGTCAGTTATCTTTCCCGAGATCAGAATCATGGGGATAATCACAAGATTAGGCAACAAGGTCAGCAGCTGAATCTCCAGCTGACTTGCATGCGGGAAAATGTCGGCCAGCTTACCCAACATGGGCGAGACCGCCAGACCCGGGAGATTTACAGTCAGCGAAACGGATAGAAGCGCTATCAAGCTAATCAGCGGGATCGAGCCCCGACCATTGGATATGTATCTCATGACAGTGTTGTTTTATATAATATATAACTGCCCTGCCTTGACCGAAGTTTTCGTCCTCAGGAAATTTTTCAAAAAAAATCAACTTATAGGTTGATTTTACAGAGAAATTATTGTATCTTTGCACCGATAATTCAATTGATTATGGAATACGATGTAATTTATCCGGAGAATGAGGAGAGTCTCCACAATGCAAAGTGCATTGTGGCAGCTGTATATTTTAGTAAAGAAGAACTGCATGCACTCGGTCTCCCGCAGGGCGCGGACGAAGCCGAAATACCTTTTGTGGACAGTAATGAATTTGTGAAGCCCTTCGAATTATGGAACTCGCCATCATATCTGTATAATTTCTACAATGACAACATCCAATTTTTCGAGCAGGAATACTGGAGTGGTATCACCGTTGAAGAATTTGTACGTGATGTGACACATTCGGTCACTCAAATAATGGCCGACTTCATGAACTTATTTTCGAATGGCGAATTAGATACTATAACAGAGCCACTGGATCGGGAGGACGAGGAATTCCGCCTTTATCAGAGCATCCGCGTGAAAATCAAAAAAGGATGGATCCACCGGAGACTGGCCTTCCGCTTTTATGCAGTAGAGATTGAAGAAAAGAAATGCTACGTAATCACCGGGGCTGCCATCAAGGTGCATAAGGACATGAAAAAGGCTCCTAACACCGCCGTCGAGAAGGCAAAGCTGGAATGCGTGCTCAAAGACCTGAACGACAGAGGAATCGACACGAAAGAGTCGTTCATCAATTATATTCAAGAAACATACACAAGTTGAACAACCGAAGCAAGATATGGAAGAAAAGACAACGAAAAGACGCCTCCGCCGGATGTCGACATGGATGTCCGATGCTGCCGAGGCAATTGCATGCGAAGAAGAGATTCTTGCCGGGAAAATGATCGTCCTCAAGATCATCAGATACATGGAGGACAACAAAATGACGCAGAAAGAACTGGCCGCGAAACTGAACGTCTCCCCCCAGTACATCAACAAATTCCTTCACGGACAAGACTGCGACCTCAAGATTTCGACAGCTATCAGATACGGAAGAATCCTGAATCTGAAGCTGATCGAGATTCCGGATTCCCGTCCCGCCATTCCGGCCCGGAACGTTGTGGTCTATGCCGAGCAGACCTGTAAAGTCGAAGCCTGTACGCAATCGACATTCGTCTACACTAGCGTCTATCATCAAATTTACAACTAAGAGAAAATGTCGAAAATACAATATAAACTCAGGGGTGTGACCGTCGAACAGTTTGCAACTATCTTCGAACCTTCAGGCGGCAAAACCGAGTTCAATCTTTCAATTCCCATAAAAACCAACTACAACGAGCGCGCGCTTGCCGTCGGCGCCAATATCCGGTTTTCGAATGACGACAAACCATTTCTCGTGGCCGAAGCCTTCTGCCACTATGAGATTCAGGAAGACTGCTGGAAACGACTCTCCGAGGACAACAGCTCCGATGTGAAACTGCCGCCCGATTTCATGGATATGCTTGCACGCATCGCAATAGGCACAATTCGTGGTGTCCTGGCCGCAAAAACCGAGAATACGCCCTACTCCAAATACTTCCTGCCAATTGTGGAGATTAAATCTCCAAATGGAAAAGGAGACTTCATTGTGAAAAAAGATGATTAACGAAGCTGCCCCCGTAAGTCAGACCAGAAGACTTTCGGGGGCGTTTCTTTAAACCGGGGCCCGGCAAGCTGAAACTCTATCGGAAAAAGAATCCCTCGCGGGCAAAAAGCGAGCACACGAGCTCGTAGCGCGCCTGTTCTACAAAAAGAGTACCACCCTCGCCACGCACGCACAGCTCATGCAAAGTCTGACTATTCCTGACAAAGCTCATCAGCGCCCTGTTTTCCTTGTCGAGCTGAATACAGATATACTGACCTGCGGCACGCACTCCGTGCGTGCGTTTACGCACCTTCTCGAGCAATTCGCGCCACACGGCCGGCACATCATTCCCCACAAAGCTTTCGAACTGTTCTATACGCTCTTCCAACTCCGCACTGGTGGTCAGATCGTTCAGGAATGTCTCCACGGACACGGCATAGCGAGTCGGTCCGATAGCCTTTCCGAACTTTCCGACGTAAGGCCCATAGAGGCCTGCCACTTCTTCGGGGACGTAGATGAATGGATACCTCGTGTCGAGCCGGCAGCAAGGGACCTCATAGCCCTGCAGGCCTTCGGGCTTGTCGGCCTCCGGATTAAAGGCGAACCGACCCAACGGGGTCACGGTAAAATGCTTAATTGCATCATACTGCGTAAGCACCTTCTGCGCCACATCGGCCTGCAGATTGAGTTCGAGAATCCCGAACAGCCCCAACACACCGAGAACGCAACGCACCGCGGGTACACCGATATTCTCCCAGGAATCGACGCCACCCGACACAAAGCGGCTGCGGCCATACGAACTCCAGGACCATCGCGACAACAACCTGCCGCCGAAATTAGGCTTCAGCTTTTCCAGAAGCTGCGCCACACTTGTCCACTTGGCCGCATTGGGGCGCTCCAGCTCATTCAAAAGGCGGCGCACAAGCTCCGACAGTCCGGTATAGTCTATATCCGAAGCCGAAATATCTGCCGTCTTGAAAATATCCATGAACAGAGATGTCACGAATGAGCGCTCGCGAAGAAGATCCACCATATCACGAAGCAATTCCGGAAAGCGTTCGGGAGCCCTGAGCGCAGCAGGCATATTGCAGAGAACCGAGGCGAAAATCTTTGCGCTCGATATAGGCTTCACGTTGGCGGAGACACCCAAGGGCTGAAGCTCGAAGAGTGTTCCTTGCTGCGCTATACGCTTATAGTCGGCTACGCCCATCTTGCCGGTAGGGTTGACTTTCAACATGAAATCGCAGGCCGCGATAACACGCGCAACCGTTTCAGGCGTCACGGACACAACCTCGCCATATTTCGAAGGCTCCTCGGCCTTGGGCGGGGCGGCCTTGCGCTTCTCCTTCGCTGCCTTTGCAGCCTGCAGATCGACGCCCATGGCCACACGGATCACATCGGGCACATAGATGCGCATCTTCGAGCCCACACCCTCCCTGCGGCAAAGCGAAAGCAGGCCGTCGGCCGTCGGATAATATACTCCGAAGAATTTCTTGGCCTCGGAGCCTATCATCATCCCCTCTTCAGCCATGCGCCGGAAGCCTTCGGACTCGGACTTGCCTACGGAGTTCAGAATCAATTCTATATTGTGGGGCGTGATCAGCTGGCCAAGCAGCGTGAGCAACTCGTCGCGGTCCGCGATATTCCATTTAAGATTCGTGATAATCATCTTCACCTCGCTCGCTTCCTTGGGGAATTCGGCGGCATTTTCCCATTCAATAAAATCGGCCACCTCCAAAAGCTTCCTGAAAAAGCTCTTCAGCTGCGGAAGAGTATAGAACGAAAGACGCGTAATATTACGTTCCAGCTGCTCCGCCCCCGTGAGGCGGAGATTCTTTAAGTACTTCTTATGTATGAAATATGACGACATAACCAATCTACTACGACAAAATAAAGTTTATATCTTCCTCGCTCAGAGACTTCGACATGGACTGATCGGCCGAAATAAGGCCATCGAAAAGTTCAGCTTTCTGCTGCTGGAGCTTCCGGATCTTTTCCTCGATGGTGCCATGGGTAAGCATCGAATAGGCGAAAACGGTCGACTTCTGTCCCATGCGGTGCAGGCGGTTGATAGCCTGTTCCTCGGCAGCCCTGTTCCACCAGGGCTCGAACACATACACAATGTCCGCGGCCGTGAGATTGAGACCGACTCCACCCACCTTCATAGTCATCAGCAGCACGCTACACGAGGGATCGGTCTGGAATTTCCTGACAATGTTCTCGCGGCCGTTGGTCGCACCGGTCATGGTTTCCGTGCCTACACCGGCTGCACGCAATTGCTCCGCAGCCAGTTCGAGGCCGGCAATAAAATTAAAGAACACAACGACCTTATGGCCGTTGGCCACGGACTGCTGCACCTGCTCCACAAGCAATTCGAGCTTCGGCGAGCTTATGCGTCCGTCGCTAAGGCTCTCGGGAACCGAAGCGATGCGGCGCAGCTCGCTAAGGGCCTGGAACATCACGAACTGCGAGCGCTGCACACCCTCGCGCTGTATAGTGTTTTTGACAAGCTCCCTGTAGTATAGGCGCCGGCGCTCGTACAGCTCCATCTGCCCGGAGTCCATCTCCACATACAGTGTCTCGTCCACACGGTCGGGCAGCTCCTGAAGCACATCGCGTTTCAGGCGCCGCAGGATGTATGGGAAAATCTTTCGGCGCAAGGCATCCATCGCTTCCGGATCGCCCTCGCGCTGTATCGGGGCGGTATAGCGCAGGTTGAACTCTTCCATAGTCCCGAACATTCCCGGATTGAGGAAGCGGAAAAGCGAATAGAGTTCTGTGAGATTGTTTTCCATCGGCGTACCCGACAGCGCCAGCCTCCGACGGCCTTTCAAGACCATCACAGCCCGCGCTGTCTGCGACGTTATATTCTTGATATTCTGCGACTCGTCCAGCACTATATATTCAAACTCACAGTCCTTGAGCAGCCCGATGTCATTACGCACCATCGCATATGTCGTCAGTACCACCTGCGCCTGCAGCGCTTCCTTAAGATCGCGGCCAAGTCCGTGATAGACAGCGACACTAAGCTGTGGCGCGAAGCGGCGCAACTCCTCCTGCCAGTTGAAAATAAGACTACGGGGCATCACGATGAGCGCCGGTCCGACACACGACGATGCAAGTGCTTTCTGAAGCACGGCAATGGTCTGGATAGTCTTGCCCAGACCCATGTCGTCGGCAAGGCAGCATCCGAAGCCGTTGTCGCCCATATATTCCATCCATTTCACCCCCTCCTGCTGGTAAGGTCGCAGGCTGCCGGAGAGAGCCGGCGTCTCGCATGGCAGCGAAGACAGAGCTTTCAGACCGTTGTAAAACTTACGCGAGTGTTCGAACGCCGGAAGCGAATCATTTCCAAGCAGCATCTCAAGTCCCGGAATATCGAAAAACGACACCTTGACCTTATCCTCCTCTCCGGGATCTTCAGAGGGCCGGAAAATACGCTCCAGCCGACGGATATAGGCATCCTCGACTATGGCCCGCGAACCGTCGGCAAGCTCCACGTACTTGTTCTTGCGGTATTGTTTCAGCAAGTCGCCAAGAGTGAGCACCTCCTCGCCGAAATTCACGGTAACCTCCCCCTCCAGAAAATCAATTCCCGAACTCAGCCGGACATTCAGCCTGGGGCTTGCCGCCTGAATCTTGAACTCCTTGAGTTTTTCGGCTCCCAGTATGGTATATTCCCGCACAAGACGCGGCACCATACGCAACAGGAACTGCGAAGCCTGTGCGTAGGGAAACACATACAGCGTGCCGTCGCGATACACGGCTTTGCGGTCCTTCTGCGTGCGGAAGGCATCATCCAGAAGCCCCTCGAATTCTTCGAGCATCTCCCATGTAGGACGCGTCCGGACACGTCGCAGATACAGCGTATCGTCCGTGACACGGGCCACAACGTCAATCTCATAGTCGGCAGTAAGTTCAGGCGGCACACCCGGCACCACCGAAAGCACACGCAGGAACAGCGCCTTGTCGAAGTCCACCTTCTCGAACACCAGTCCGGGCAACGCGGTTTCCTCTGCCGTGCCTTCCACCACGGGCAGTCCGTCAAGGTCCACGCGCAGATTGCTCAGAGCAGAAAGCACCACCGAGAGATAATTCTCAACCAGATCCGCATCGAAAGGTGCAAGCAGCGACTGTGCGTAGCGGTAGCTTTCACCCACAGGGCGGCAAGGCGACATCACATCGCCTACAAGCATCATCGACTCTGTGAGGAATCGGACCACACGGCGCGAACCGTCCTCTTCCTCCACGACTATGCGCGCATTGAAACGCTTTCCCTTCCGGCGCAGTTCCAGAATCGGGCTCAGCATCCCTGCATCATATCGCACGGAGCGCATACGCTCGTCCACGACGTTCGTGCACTGCGAGAGCATGAACACGAGCTGCGAATTCTCCGCAAGAGAGAGAATCATCTCGTCGCTCTCCCACCCCATAAGCTCGTCCGAAGGTCTGCGGAACGCACTCAGCACGCTTGCCTCCAGCGGATTGGAAACACGACCTTCCGGACGAAAGCAATTTCCCTTCCCGTCGACCACACATACATAGGCCTCCCCTCCCTCACCGAACTTCAGCTGGAAGAAAAACTTAGCCGCGGCGTTCTGCTCCCGCAGCTCCGGTATATTCTTACGCTTAAGCGCCGATAAAAAATCTCCTTCCATATATCAATACTCTATATCATTCTTATTCGCGCTCATCCGCCGCGGCCATCACACGTGCCGTGATTTCATCGGCAGCGCCATCAGGCTTAAGCCATATAACCGTCGGATCGCGGCGCAGCCAGGTCAGCTGCTTCTTTGCGTAGACGCGCGTATTACGCGCTATTTTGGCCGTAGCATCCTCGAGTGACACTTCTCCCCGGAAATAGGGCAGAAGCTCGCGATAGCCTACCGTATTGAGCGAATTGGCGTCTTCGCCTGCGAGTGCGAACGCGCCTCGTGCCTCCTCCACCAGCCCCGCGGCTATCATCGTCTCCACGCGCGAATTTATGCGCCGGAAAAGCTCCTCGCGTGGCAGGTCGAGTGCGAACTTCAGCACCTCGAAAGGCCTTGCCTTGGCCCGGCCCTTGCGCATGGAGCTGTAGCTCGAGCCAGACTGCAGGCATATCTCCACAGCATGCATCACGCGGCGCACATTCGAACGATCCACCTCCTCAAAGTATTCCGGATCGAGAATCTCAAGCTGCGCCAGCACCCCGTCGAGACCATTCTGCGCGTAAAGGCCGCGCACATACTCGCGCGTGGCTTCCGACACCGTCGGCATCTCGTCTATGCCGCGCACAAGCGCATCCACATACATCATCGACCCTCCGCACACCACCTCGAAGGGCGAAGCACCCTCTCGGCTCCAAAGGCTTTCAAGGAGCGCCATCGCATCTTCTTCGTAGCGGGCGGCACTATAGTAGTCGTCGAGCCCGAGAATACCCGTGAAGTAATGGCGCACGGCCGCCCTCTCCTCCTCGGTAGGGGCGGCCGTCCCTATGGGAAGGTCGCGGAAAAGCTGACGCGAATCGGCCGACAGGATTTCACATCTCAGGCGCCGGGCCACCTCTATGGCCAGTGATGTTTTTCCGGATGCTGTCGGGCCGGTTATGACCACCAGTACCCGTCGCTTGGGATTGTCCGGCAACTGCGCCTCGGCCATGTATCAGCGAGTGCGTGTTCCCACGATCCGGGCAATTTCCACTATCGTGTTCTTAGCTGCCTCCATCGAGGGTATGGGTACAAATTCATATCGTCCGTGGAAGTTGAGGCCTCCGGCAAAAAGATTCGGACAAGGCAAGCCCTTGAACGAGAGCTGCGCGCCGTCCGTGCCTCCGCGTATGGGGACGATCACAGGCGTCACTCCGGCATCCTTCATCGCCTCCTCGGCTATGTCGATTATATACTTCACGGGCTCGATCTTTTCCCGCATGTTGTAGTACTGGTCCTTGATTTCCAATGTGCAACAGTCGGGGAATTCATTGTTTATCTTGCGGGCCAGATGCTCGAGCTCTCTCTTGCGGCGCTCAAAACGGTCGCGGTCGTGGTCGCGGATTATGTAGGTAAGTACCGTTCTTTCTACCGTGCCCTCCATAGCCGTAAGATGGTAGAAACCCTCGTAGCCTTCCGTATGTTCGGGTGTCTCCCAGCGGGGAATCATGATCATGAACTGGTT
>CAZBNM010000077.1:0-9470 GCA_964493495.1 uncultured Bacteroides sp. | reverse complement strand
GTGGCGGTGACTTCGACGGTCTCCCCGGCTGCGAAACGTGCGGCAGTCTCGCGCATGGTGGCGAACACCACGGGGAGGTGCTCGTTGAGCTTGTCCTCGAGGGTGTCGATGATCTTCTTCTCATGGGCATCGATTTCGTCCCAGAGGGGCTGACGCTTGTCGAAGGGGAGCGTTTCGACTTCGACCTTGAGGCGGTCTATCGCCTCCTGGTCGGGGCCGGTGGCGGCAGCGAGATCGGCGCGCACCTTGTCGATGTTCTCACGCAGCTGGTCGTTGGTGAGTTTGGCCATATCGGGGCGCAGAGCATTCACCTGATTGAGAATCGGGCGGATAGCCTTCATGTCGCGCGTTGATTTGTCGCCGAAAATGGACTTGAGTATTCCGGTAAATGACATAGTTTTTATATGAAGCGCCGTGCGCGTAGGGCGTGGCGCGGAGTTTTAAAGTACAAAAATACAACTTTTTGCGCAAATATGCAAATCGGCATGAGTGACGGGGGCCCTGCTGCGCACGGTCAGGGACGCCGCAATGCCAGCGGGGGCAATGCAGCGCCGTTGGGGCTACGGATACGCAGGATGCGGGCCAGTGTGGGAGCGACGGCGCGGGCATCGACGGGGGTGTCGATCGTGCGGGGGTCGACTCCGGGCGCGAATATGAAGACGGGGGCCGTGGACGAGACGGCGCGATGGGCCATGGGCTCGCCGGCCTCGGAGATGTTAATGCCGTCGAGGTCGTCAATAACCTCGAATCCGGGGGCTATGCAGAGAAATACGTCGCCGGCGGTTTCGAGCGGCGTGTTGCGGCGGAGGGCCTCGGAGCGCTGACCGGCACGTCCGGCAATTATGTCTTCCACCGTGAAGGCAGCGTCGACACCCGTCATCTTCACGAGGAAGTCGGCGACTTCGGCGCGCACCTCTTCGAGTCGCAACTGCTTGTTTTTAATGGTATTATGATTGAGATAGAAACTACCATTGTGATAGCCGCTGATATAATCGCCGTTGCCGTGCAGGGCGATGAGATACATGTTGAGGAGCGATGCGGCCTTACGGGTTGAGAACTCGCCATGGGGAATGGCCCAGCGCTCGTCGTCGCGGCGCGAGAGCGGCGACTGCGGCGTGCCGCCGAGCATGATGGCGAGACTGCCGCCCGCGGGGGCCTCGGCGGCGCGGAACAGGCGTCCGAGGTCGCGGTCGAGGCGCACGAAAGCGTCCATACGCTCGAGGCGTGTATCGGGGCTCTTGGTGTACGGGAAAGGGGCGAGGGTATAGGCCAGCGAGAGCACATCGGTGCCGTCGTGCTTGCCCAGGGAGAGGCCACGGATAATTTCGATGGCCAGATCCGTTATCTCCGTATTGCCCAAAGGGGAGGCTGCGAGGCGCTCCACTCTCTCGGGAGTCTGCTGTCCGCGCGGAATCACGTATCGGAACGGATACTTGCGTAGGTGTTCGGGCAGAGCCGGATATTCGGCGGACGGCAGGAGAGTGGTCCAGCTCATCGTGTCCATACGAGAGACCAGGGGTCGCATGCGGTTGCGCGTGGCAACGGTCGCAGGCATGTCGCGATAGAAAGTGGAGGATGCCCAGTTGGCTCCGGCGGGGTCGATCCAGAGGGCGGAGTTGGCCGTGTGGCCTCCGAGGACTATTGCCTGCGAGGGCCGGGGAGCCACAGCATATGCCACGTTGACGCCTCCCGAGGCTATGCGGGCCTCATCGACAACGGTGCTGACGCGGAGCGCGGCCGGCGAGAAGGTGTCGGAGGTGAAGTTGCCCAGTACCGTCAGATCGCGGAAAAGCGGTGCGGTGCGGAGCGTCTCGCGATCAAATATTTCGGCCTCGGCCACACCGCTGACCGAGGGTGCGGCTCCGGTTAGGAGCATGGCGGCAGAAGCCGTTGGGTCGAGATAGGTGCCGTAGTCGGCATTGGTGAGAGTCAGCGAGCCGTCGCGCAACTTCCGGAAGCCGCCATCGGGGGCGAACTTTTCATTGAGCAGGTCGAGGGTTTCGGAGTCGAGGCCCTCGACAACGATGTTCAGAAGAAGACGCGGCTCCTCTCCGGGACCAGCGGCATGAAGCCCGGCGGCAGCGGCAATACCGGCCACGAGCGCAAGCACGAAGGGAGGGAGCGGACGTTTCATTCTGTAATTATTTCTGTTGACGTTTATACTCTGTTATAAAGCTGCCGGCTCGGATTAGATCGGCGGCAATGAGGGGCCAGAAGGCAGCGTTGGCGCTCTGGCCAAGGAAAGGCCATGCAATAATGAGGCCAATCAAGACTGCAAAGTTAAGTATTTGATAGCAGAAAACTACTTTTTTTGTTCTTTTTGACCAAATAAAAATGCAGGGTATGAGGCAGAAGGGGTTGAGCCACCAGATAAGATAGTTAGGCGATGTAGCATAATGCTCTGACACAAAGACAAGAAAGCTCAGGACAAGGCCGAGGATGCCGAACACGGCGTAGAGCACGGCATCGAATCCGCGCGAGAAGCGCCGATGCCGGTAGTCGCGGATACTTACGCCCACGGCTGCCAGGAATACGGCGAGAGCCACGGCCATGGGGCTCAGGAGCCAGGGCGTGGGACCATCTGAAGCACCGGCAGGATTTCCGGGAACGATGACTACGGGCGCCCCGACGTGGGGAGACCCCTCGAGAGCCTGCATCAGCGATACGGGTGCGAAAAGCTGTGCGCGGCGCGGGAGCGGACGGTCGATGAGCGAGCCGAGCGCAAGATCTATACCGAACTGATACCACGGGTAGTTGACGTGATACCACGCCATGACCTTGCGGAATGTGTTGCATCCGGCCTGCTCGGGTGCCGGAGCTGCAAGCAGAAGGCTGTCGGGGGCGAGGGCGCGCTCGATGAAATCATAGGGGCGCGTGGCGCAGTTGTCGAGGACGTAATTGTAGCGATACGTATTTGCCGGAGGTGTGAGCTGTGCGTCGAGCGCGGCCAGGAGCTGCATGGTTGCCTCGCGGTCGAGTTCCAGTGGCTGTTCTACGATGCGGCGTCCCGACCCGGCATAACCCGCAACGAAATAGGGCCAGGGATATGCGCCTACCATATAGTCCGTCTGCCCCTTGACGAATCGCCAGACAAAGTTGGGCGAATTGAAGTCGAAGAGTCCGAAATTTACGGCTATGTCGTTGAGTCCGTCATTGATACGCAGGGCCGTATGACCTTCAAGCTCATATATTTCGCTGCCGGGATAGACCGTGACAAGGCTTACCGCCGGAAGCGGGAGCGAGTCTGCAGTCTCGACGGCTTTTGCGGTCGGAAGCATCGCAAGAAGCATCGTGAGGAAAAGAGCGATGCGTAGAATCATTGTATGTCGATAAGTTTATGCGTCTGCAGCGACAGGCGCCAATGAGGATACGCGAGGATATATTCTACTGTTTCCGCGGTGTTGAGTCCCGAACACGGCTGGAGGAAAAGGCGCGGAGCCGGGAGGAGCCTTGCGAGCTCTTCGACGTCCTGACCCTGATATACGATCTTTAGCTCATCTATACGATCGATATTCCACGGGGCGTCCTTGGGGGAGCAGGTGACCCAGTCGACGCCTGTAGGCACGGGGCAGCTGCCGTTTGTCTCCACCTGCACGTAGAATCCCTTGAGCTTCAGGAGGCGCAGCAGCTCACAGTCGAGCTGGAGGAGAGGTTCGCCGCCGGTGACCACAAGGTGACGTGCCGGAAATGCGGCCACAGCATCGGCTATCTGCGGAGCGGACATCTCGCGGAAGGAGTGGAAATCCGTGTCGCAGAAAGTGCAGGCGCGGTTACAGCCTGAGAAGCGCAGAAACACGGCGGGGGTACCCGTATAAAAGCCCTCGCCCTGCAGAGAGTAGAAAATTTCGTTTACGCGATAAGTCTTCATGGCCATGTCGGGACGCGGTCAGTCAAGTTCGTAAGCAGCCATGTTTCCTTCGCTCTCCTGCACCTCCACTCGATAGCAGTTCTCGACATTCTCGCAGATCCATCGCGCAATGTTCTCGGCGGTAGGATTGAAGGGAAGCGTGTCGTTGAGACACCGGTGATCGAGCGTTTCGGTGACGATGCGCTTGATGTCGGTAAAATCGGTGACCATGCCGTTGCGGTTGAGTTCGCGCGCACGGCAGTGAACGGTCACGATCCAGTTGTGGCCGTGTAGCGATGTGCACTTGCTCTCGTAATCAAGCTCGAGGCGATGCGCGGCGGATATTTCAAGGCGTTTGCTGACGTAGTACATTCGAAAAAAGAATTAATTGAGAAGTTCCTTGGGGTCGATAGCCGGAGTGAGGCCCCTCTCGGCAGCGAGCCGGAGGAGATAATCCACGGCCGCCTCGCGGGTGTCGTCTATCTCACAGTCCTTTACGGCCTGCTGAAGGTTCTTGATATAGTAGCCGACTTCGGGCCCTGTGGGAAGATTGAAAAGACGCATGACTTCGGTTCCGTCGAGCGGGAATTTGCGAGCACGCTCGGCATCCTTGGCCCGTATAGCGGCGATTTTCTCTTCGACGATGTCGAAATTGGCAAGGAAGCGAGCTTTCTTGGCCTCGTCCTTACTGGTAATATCGGCTCGTGCGAGAATCATCAGGTCGGCGAGGTCGTCCTCGGCATAGTTTGCCAGACGACGCACGGCGCTGTCCGTGACCTCATCCTCGACCAAAGCTATAGGACGCATGTGCAGCTCGACAATCTTCTCGACATAGCGCATGAATTCGCCCTGCGGGAATTTGGAGCGAGCGAAGATTCCGGGAATCATCCTTGCACCAATGTAGTTGTGATTATGGAATGTCCATCCGCGAGTCTCGTCCCAGGCCTTTGTGACGGGCTTGCCGATGTCATGGAAGAGCGCGGCCCAGCGAAGTTCGGGCTTCTCGCTGCGGGCAGCCACCGCGTCGAGAACCATAAGCGTGTGATAGAAATTATCCTTGTGTCCGCGGCCGTTGCGCACCTCCACTCCGCGCAACTTCTCCAGCTCGGGCAGCACAAACTTGAGCAAGCCCGTCTCGTGGAGCAGCCTCCAGCCTATGGATGGCTTGGGTGCAGCCATAATCTTGAAGAGTTCGTCCTTTATGCGCTCGCGGGTAATGATGCCTATGCGGGATGCATTACGGGCAATTGCCTCCTTGGTGAGCGGATAGAGCTGGAATCCGAGCTGAGTGGCGAAACGGATGGCGCGCATCATGCGCAGCGGGTCGTCGCTGAAGGTGATGTCCGGGTCGAGCGGCGTGCGTATCACACCGCGCCGGATGTCCCCCAGCCCGTCGAACATGTCTATCACCTCTCCGAAGCGGCCTTCGTTGACACACATTGCCATTGCGTTGATGGTGAAGTCGCGGCGCGACAGGTCCTCCTCCAGAGTGCCATCCTCGACAATCGGATTGCGGGAATCGCGGGTATAAGACTCCCGTCGCGCACCCACGAACTCAAGTTCGAGATCGCCGCGCTTTATCTGAGCCGTGCCGTAAGTGCGGAAAACATTCACCTTGGTGCGCGGTCCGAGAAGACGCCCCACGGCCTCGGCAAGCTCGATTCCGGAGCCCACCGTCACGAAGTCGATATCCTTGGACGGACGACCGATGATAAGATCGCGCACAAGGCCCCCCACTGCATAACACTCGCGGTCCATCCCGTCGGCGGCGGCACCTACCAAGCGGAATATTGCGGGATTGGAAAGTGATTCGCTTAAATTCATTGATATTAAACGAGGTCTGTTATTTCTTCCGAGGCATGGGTGATACACTCCATAGGACCGTCGGAACGAACCACATAGGTATTCTCGATTCCAACGGCTCCAATGCCGGGAAGCACAAATTTCGGCTCGAGGGCTATTACGTTTCCGGCCTCGAGTATATCGCGCGAGCGGGGAGCGATTACGGGCAATTCGTTCACTTCTATTCCAACGCCGTGGCCCACAAATCCGGCATGGCTGTGAAAGCCCATGAAGTTCTCCTCCAGCCCTTCTTCTGCAGCAATGGTCCGCGCACGCTCATAGAGGGCCTTGGCTTCCGCGCCGGGACGCCCCATTTCGGCAAGCTCGTCGCAGATACGGCGTGAACATTCATTGGCCCTGATAGCCTTGTCGTCCGGACGTCCGACGCAATAGCAGCGGGTCATATCGGTCATATAACCGGTAAAATTTCCGTTCACATCCACCATTACGGGCTTTCCCGGCTGAATCATCGAACCATTTGCCCCGACAGGGATACTGGGGTCGAGCCCTGCGCCACCCATTGCAAAATCATAGGGCGAAGGATTGTCGGCATTGTCGCCCGTGAGCACACTGCCCATGAATAGTTCCATATCGTCGCCGGCCACACGGAACTGGCCGAGACACCCTTCAAGACGCAGCGCGCGTTCGATCTCGATCTGCAGTTCTAGATCGGTCATCCCCTCGCGATAGAGCTTGGGAATGCGGTTGTATATCATTGTCTGCTTCCGGCCGGAAGCCTTGAGCTTTTCTATTTCAAATTCCGTCTTCACTGAGCGTGCACGACGCAAAACCGCTGAGGCATCCGCGAAGGAAGCTCCTTCGAAAACCTTCATAAGGCGCTGGGCCGTGGTGTAAGACAGCGAGCCCAGTTCGAGGGCTATGCTTGAGGGCTGTCCAAGCCCCAGCTCCTGCAGTTTAGACGGTATTTCCTCAGGCTTCCTGATCATCACGACCTGCTCTCCGGCAAGATGATTTGGACGCCGCACGAAGTAAACCGGCTTCAGGGCCGGATCTGCGGGGATATATACATAACCTGCAAACACGCGTCCGCAGAGATAGTAGACGTTGGCGTTGTCGCTGACAAGGACAGCATCGGTCCGGGAGTCGGCAGCACGTCGGATTTGTGCAAGACGACGCTGCTGCTCGCTTTCCGGCAGCAGGACCATTCGGGGATCCGAACTATGGTGATCGTGAAATCCTGATTCCATCTCTCTAAGTTCAATTTGATTATTCACTTCCGGACAGCCGCGGGCAGATCGGAAAATGATTTGAGCACGATATCGGCTTCAGCCGGATTAAAATCAAGGCCGAATCTATATGAGGCCCATGCGAAGGAGGCTCCGGCTCGGCGGGTGCTTCGTAAGTCGCCCACGGTGTCGCCCACATACAGAGGCTTTTGGAGATTATAACGCTCGACAAGTGCGCGAATGTTCACATCCTTGTCGCATCCTGTGGAGCCGTAGCTGAGCCAGTCGCGGAAAAAAGGACGCAAGCCTGTGTAATCCATAAACATGGGCAGTCCCTCGGGGCCGCAGTTGCTGACAAGGAATAGCGGGAGACCGCACCCCGCGAGCTCACGCAATGTATCGGCGACGCCGGGATAAAGCCGTCCGCCCAAACGAGGCATCATCTCGAGGTCATTAGCCTCGAGGCGCGTGAAGAAAGCCTCCAGTTCCTCGCCGCCGAGCCCGGGTACGAGAATGGAAGCTATGACCTTCAGAGGCTTTCCCATAAGGGCTATCAGCTCGCTGCGCGTCACGGGTCGGCGCTCCACACGGCAATCCTTCAGGGTCTTGTTCCAGATGGCGGCATATGAGTCCACGGCATCCCACAGGGTGCCGTCCATATCGAATATTATCGAATCGAAGCGCATGCGTCAATCGGGAATAAACACTATACCAACCTGTTCGATATCCGGGAGCGTATCGAGCCTCATAACATGTCTCAGACGCACCGGCGCGCCGCGAACCAGCGTGAACCGGCGCACGAGCGTATCCTCGCGCATATAGGAGGCTCCGCTTCCGCGTCCCAGCCAACGGCCGTAAGGATCGGCCAATTCGAGGCTGACGGTATCGCGGGCTGTCAGAAGCGAATCTCCTGAAGCCACGGGATAAGCCACCTCAAGCCATATGTTCTGATAGCGGTAACCCCGACTATGGCGCAGGGCCACGAGCAGCGTGCCGTCCACGATGGAGTCAGCCAAACCGGCCGGGGTGAAGCATAGGGAATCGGTGTAGAGCCATTCGGCACGGGACATTGTCTCGAACTCGCTGTAAAGATTCTCTTCAGGCGTACATGCAACGAGCATCCACAAGGCCGCAATGACCGTGGATGCGCGAAGAATATATTTTCTGAGTGCGTCAGGCATCGTTTAAGGATTTGTCGTTCTGCTCGCCCGAATCTTTCCTTGCGGCCCTGGGCTTGCGTTGCGGACGTTTGTCGCGCCGCTTCTCCGACGGCTTCTCGGACTGATTTTTCTCGGACTTGGGCGTCGCGGTATTCTTTTCCTGTTTCGGAGGAGCCTGCTGCTTTTCGGCCTTCGGCTTTTCAACCTTCGGTTTCTCGGCTTTCGTCTTCTCGGCCTTGTTCTTGCGCTTGCGCTTCTTCTTTTTATCGAACCGGCCAAGATCGTCCTCGCCCCCGAGAATATCTCCGAACTCCGAGCGGGGTTTTTCGGCCGGGGTCTCGCTTTCGGGCGCCAGCGTCAGCGGCTTCTCTCCGGCCTTGTTGAGCTTTATCACCTCGAACGCGCGGTCGGCGCTGATGGTGGTGAGGTTGGCAGCCAGATTCTTATCCGTGGAATAGGTAATGAGCCGGTTGAAAAGGTCGGTCTTGAAGTGGAACCACGTGGAGTCGGCCGTTTCGAGGCGCACATCCTTGGGGGGCACACGCTTGGAAGCCTCGACGTATGCATCCACCTCGAAATTCAGACAGCACTTAAGTTTCGCGCACTGCCCGGCAAGCTTCTGGGGATTTAGCGAGAGATCCTGATAGCGAGCGGCACCGGTAGCGACGGACACAAAGTTCGTCATCCATGCCGAGCAGCACAGAGGACGTCCGCATGGGCCGAGACCTCCGATGCGTCCGGCCTCCTGACGCACGCCTATCTGCTTCATCTCGATGCGGACCTTGAACGTATCGGCCAGCACGCGGATAAGCTGACGAAAGTCCACACGCTCATCGGCAATATAATAGAAAATGGCCTTGTTGCCGTCGCCCTGATACTCGACATCTCCGATCTTCATGTTTAGGTTCAGCGAAGCGGCAATCTTGCGGGCACGAATCATCGTATCGTTCTCGCGGGCCTTTGCCTCTTCGAACTTCTCGATATCGGCCGGCTTGGCCTTTCGGAACACACGGCGCACCTCATCGCGGCGCGAGGCCGAGCAGCGCATGCGTTTCTCGGCCAACAGCCCCAGCAGGGTGACGCGCCCTATGTCGTGGCCGGGCGAAGCCTCGACGGCCACCAGGTCGCCCACGGCAAGGTCGAGCCCCGTGGTATTGCGGTAATAGCCTTTCCGCGCATTCTTGAACTGAACCTCAACAACGTCGGAGGCCGCCTTGCCACCGGGCACATCGGCCAGCCAGTCGTAGCTGTGGAGTTTAGAGCGCGAATCAGGCAGTTTCTTGTAATCGTCCATCTGCGCTTATTTGGCAAAAGCCACGGCGCGGGTCTCGCGGATAACGGTAATCTTCACCTGACCCGGATAGGTCATCTCGTCCTGAATGCGACGCGCGATCTCGGAGGAGAGGCGTTCGGTCTCGGCATCGTCGATCTTAT
>CAZBNM010000076.1:0-9770 GCA_964493495.1 uncultured Bacteroides sp. | reverse complement strand
CGAGAGCGATGTAACGCTGGCAGCCGCATCCGATGCCATCATCATCGGCTTCCAGGTCCGCCCCTCGCAGGCCGCACGCCGTGCAGCCGAGCGTGAAGGAGTCGATATCCGCCTCTACTCGGTCATCTATCAGGCCATCGAGGAGGTCAAGGATGCAATGGCAGGCATGCTTGCACCCGAGCTCAAGGAAGAAATCACAGGTACGGCCGAAGTGCTCGAGACCTACAAAATCTCCAAAGTGGGCACCATCGCCGGTGCCATGGTGCGCGACGGCAAAATCAAGCGCGGCTGCAAGGTGCGCCTTATCCGCGACGGCATCGTGCGCTATACCGGCGATCTCGGCTCGCTCAAACGCTTCAAGGACGACGCCAAGGAAGTTCTTGCCGGATACGACTGCGGTCTGTCCATCGCCGGATACAACGATATCCAGATCGGCGACATCATCGAAGGCTTCGAAGAAGTCGAAGTGTCCCGCGAACTCTGATGCGCCTGCATCTGAATATCGGAAGCAACAGCGGCAACCGCCACGCCCGGATCCGGGAGGCGGTTGCCGCTCTTTCCTTGTACTTTTCCGAAATCGGAGGGCGTACCACCCTATCCGCTCCCGTGCGCTCGGAGCCCTGGGGTTTCGACTCGCCCAATGAATTCATAAACATCGGACTTATGGCGGACCTCCCGCGGAAGGCCACGGAAGCATATATGCTGGAACTCTTCGAACGCATCAGGGCTATCGAGCGGCAGATTTCGCCGGCCTCGCACCGCAATCCTGACGGGAGCTATCGCGACCGCGAGATCGACATAGACCTCATCGATGCAGGCGTCGCGATCAACACTCCTGAGCTTACCCTACCCCATCCCCGTGCCGGCGAGCGCCCCTTCGTCTTCGGTCCAATGCAGGAGCTCGAAGGGAAGTAACAAAAAAAAGCTGCATCCGGGCGGACGCAGCTTTTATATTTCAGACAGGTCAGGCGATCAGGCCTTGCACTTGGCGCAGGAAACGGCCTTCCAGCAAACAACAGCGATGGCAGCGCCTACCAGCGGGCCTACGACCATGATCCAGAAGTCGCCCCAGGCTTCGGGGGAGAATACCGCGGGACCGAAGCTGCGTGCAGGATTCACCGAGCAGTTGTCCACGGGGATGCCCACGATGTTGACCAGGCCGAGACCGATACCGATAGCCAGACCGGCAAACTTGCCGAAGCCGAGCTTCTCATCGGTGGCGCCAAGGATAATCATCACGAAGAAGAAGGTGAGCAGAATCTCTGCCAGGATAGCCATGCCGGATGTAGCCCCGGGCTGGAGCACGTTGGTAGCGAGATTGTTCGCACCTGTCACGCCACCGAAGTTGAACTCGGGAGCCATGCCCGTGAACCAGAAGAGGAAGGCGGCACCGAGGGTAGCACCAAGAAGCTGCGAAACGACATAGCCGCAGAAATCCCTGCCGGAGAGCTTGCCCGAAAGCAGCATGGCGAAGGAAACAGCGGGATTGACGTGGCAACCCGAGATATTGCCGATGCAATAGCAGAGGCAAAGGAGGACGAGGCCGAAGCACAGGCCGATGCCGAGAACGCCGATATGCGGACCGGCCAGAACTGCGCTACCGCAGGCAAGAAGGACAAGGAACATCGTGCCGATGCCTTCTGCGAGATACTTTTTCATGTCTGTTGATTTTTAGGTTAGAAATGTTATCGCCCAAAGGTACACATTATTTTTGAATATCAAACAAACCCGCGGAAAATTTTTCACTTCTCGCTGTTAGCCTCGGGATTATTCCTTGATTTGTAAGGCTCGCGAAGGGCCACACGACGAATCTTGCCGCTGATGGTCTTGGGAAGGGCGTCGGCGAACTCCACGATGCGAGGATACTTGTAGGGGGCTGTGGCATGCTTCACGAAGGTCTGAATCTCCTTGGCAAGAGCCTCCTTATCGGCATTGCGGAAGGCATCTGCAAGCACTACGGTAGCCTTCACCACCTGTCCGCGGATTTCGTCGGGCACGCCGGTTACGGCGCATTCCACGACTGCAGGATGCGCCATGAGAGCGTTTTCCACCTCGAACGGACCGATCCGGTAGCCCGAGGATTTAATGACATCATCCGTGCGGCCCACGAACCAGAAGTATCCGTCGGCATCGCGCACGGCTACATCGCCCGTATGATACAGCCCGTCGCGGATGGTCCGGGACGTCAGCTCCGGGTCATCGAGATATTCCCGGAAAAGTCCCGTGGGGCGGCCACGGTCAAGACGGATCACAATCTCTCCCTCCTCGCCGTCAGCCACCGGCATACCCTCTGCATCCACCAGATCGATATCATAGAGCGGACCTTTGCGCCCCATCGAACCGGGTCGAGGCTCGATCCAGGGATATGTGCCCAGGGTGAGTGTGGTCTCCGTCTGCCCGAAGCCCTCGCGGAGGCTCAGACCGGTAAGGCGCTTCCAGTCCTCGAACACCGAGGGGTTGAGAGCCTCGCCGGCGATAGTGCAATACTTCAGTCCCGAGAGGTCGTAGGAGGTCACATCCTCGTGGATGAGGAAGCGGAACACCGTGGGAGGCGCGCAGAAGGAGGTTATTTTCTCAGATGACAGCAGACGCAGAATATCGCGGGCATCAAACTTATCGAAGTCGTAGACGAGCACATCCGCTCCGGCAATCCACTGGCCGTAAAGCTTGCCCCACACAGCTTTGCCCCAGCCGGTATCGGCGAGCGTCAGGTGCCGGCTGTCAGGTCCGATATTATGCCAGTAGCTTGCCGTGATGATATGTCCGAGAGGATAAGTAAAGTCATGGGCCACCATCTTCGGCTCGCCCGTCGTGCCCGACGTGAAGTAAATCAGCATCACGTCGTCGTTATCGTTCACCTTCTGCGGCCGTACGAACGGAGCGGCACCTGCAAGTCCGGCTTCAAAGTCGGCCCAGCCTTCGGGCACGGCCGGACCGGTGGAAATGCAGCGCACATCGCGGCCGGACTTCTCCACAGCCTGTTCCACCCGCTCCACAATCTCCGGCTCGCCGACAGCCACGATCGCCTTCACGCGGCCCCGCTCGATGCGGTAGACGATATCGTGAGGCATCAGCAGATGCGTGGCGGGTATGGCCGTAGCGCCCAACTTATGCAAGGCAATAATTGACAGCCAGAACTGATAGCGACGCTTCAGAATCAGCATCACGCGGTCGCCGCGCCCGATGCCCTGCGATGCGAAGAAGGATGCAGTGCGATCCGTCTCGGCCTTCATCTCCGCAAAGGAGAAGTTGCGGCGCCGCCCATGCGCGTCGGTCCATGTGAGCGCGCGCCTGTCAGGTTCGAGGGCAGCCCAGGCATCGACTACATCGTAGGCAAAATTGAAATTCTCCGGCACGCGCAAACGGAAATTGCGCATAAAGTCGTCATAATCGGCAAACTCGGTTTGCTCAAGAAACCTTTCCAGAATCATATGTGGAAATTTTTTAGCGTAATTGCACACATCCGCAAAAATGTGCAAGCCGCGAATTGGAAATTGTGTAATATTGGAATTGGAAGCCCTTTTCGGGCTGACACATGCAAAAGTAAGGTTTTTCGCTGAATGACCAAATTTTTTTGCGGATTAGAATATTTATTGCTATATTTGCGCCGAAAACCATTTAAAACTCCGGTCTCACGGCGATGACAGACGCGCGATGAGCCATGTAAATCTTTGATCCAATGAAAAAACTCCGTTCTACATTCGTTGCAGCACTTGCTGTTGCGGCTTTGAGTGCAAACGCAGATATTCCCTTGAAAATTCTCAACAATACCCATGGCGATTTCGACAACAGCGAAATCTACGTCGGTATTTTAGGCCAGATAAAGACCAACTACATTTACTACGATATGGTGGCTTCGGCACAGCAGAAAAAGGCCGTGCTCAAGACCCTCGACGAGAGCGCCAACACCATCCACGAGAAAGACGGCGACTGGGGTTATGCCGATTTCATGACCAAGCTCTCCGATATTCCCGAACAGACCATCTACATCGGCGACACCTTTGCCTGCCGCATGTTCATCGCATTCAAGTCGCCCATGTATCTGCATGCATTTGGCAACGGATACGCCGGCGCTGACATGAACAACCCCAACGATCCGAACGCAAAAGTGCGCTGGGAGCTCATCGAATTCACCTACGAACCGCAGATGTACGACGGCCAGATCTGGATCAACCACACCCGCGTGGATGCCTTCCAGTATCCCATGGGCCTCGAACTATACGGCTCCGGCACACGCGACGGCAGTGTTCCCTACACCAAGCGAGGCGAATTCGTTGACTACGGCACCGTCATCAACAAATGGAACGATACATACGCATCCACAGCCTACAAGGACTGCTACTACAACCTGATCGAGCGCGACAACCTCGGCGGCATCATCAAGCAGCCCTCCAAGGTTGAAAGCGTGAAGCATGCGAAGCTCTTCGACGGATATATCGAGAAGATCTGGAGCTACTTCACGACCCATGACGCGAATATCGATATGGGCATACTCGGTCGCTGGACCGGTCGTGTGCAGGGGAGCGCATTCGTCATGACATGCGCCGAGGGCACCTACTGGCAGCCGGGTTCGGTGGCAACCGTCGAGCGCCCGACCACTGAAGACGCCATCGAGGGCGCAGGCCCCTTCGCACAGGGCACGGATGTGGACAAGACCGTGCAGACCTTCTTCTGCGCAGCCTTCAACCGCGGCCAGTTCCGCGCGCAGACCGAGCTTCAGGTATGGGATCCCGAGAAGGGCATCAAGCCTTTCGAGGGTGGCACGGAATATCCCTGCAACGAATATGTGAAGTTCTTCCACAGCACGGACATCTCCGTTTCCGACGGTAAGACATACGCATTTTCCTACGACGACACATACGACCAGAGCGCAACATGCTACACGACGTCTCCCACGGGCGTGACAGTGACAATCGGCGGTTTCGCCAATAACGGCGGTACGGGCGTAATCGATCCCAATCCGACGCCCAATCCCAACCCGGACCCGCAGCCGGATCCCGATCCCCAGCCATCCGACATGCCTGCCGCACCCGTGCCCGACAAGGCCGCCACACAGGTAAAGAGCGTATTCAGCGACAGCTATACGAGCATTACCCCCGGTCTGGCAATGGGTTCATGGGGACAGTCCACAACAGGTGAAGTCGTAAGCATTGACGGCAACAACACATACAAATTCGCGAACTTCAACTATCTCGGGCTCCAGGTTTCAGCCCAGAATGATGTTGTCGACGTGAAGGATATGAAGTACATCCACCTCGACCTCTACGCCGAGAGCGACATGAGCCTCAACTTCTTCCCCATCTCGCTGAATCCGACCGTCGACTCCGCACAGACTCCGCTGCAACTCACCGGCGGCGAATGGAAGTCATTCGATCTCCCGATGTCGGATTACGCTGCGGTTGACTTCACCAAATTCGGCCAGGTAAAATTCGACGGCGGCAGTGGCCAGACCTTCTATCTCGACAACCTTTATTTCTGGACGGACGGAAGCGTAACTCCGATTGAACCGGACCCCATCGATCCCGACCCGATTGATCCGGACCCCATTGACACACCTTCAGCCGCTCCTGCTCCCGCGCATGACCAGTCGATCGTGATGAGCTTCTTCTCGGATGCCTATTCTTCGATTGTGCCCGACATGTTTGTAGGCACCTGGGGCCAAGCCACCATACACGAATATGTGGACTGCGGCGGCGACCAGGCACTCAAGCTCACCAACTTCAACTACCTGGGGCTGCAGTTCTCGCATACGGACGATGTGGTAGGCCTACCCAAAATGACTCATCTCCACGTCGACCTCTATGCCACGCACCCGATGACCGTCGAGATCTATCCTATCTCGCTCGGGCCCACGGTTGACACGAACAAGTGGACACACGCCGTCACACCCGGAGAATGGAACTCGCTCAACATCCCCCTCGCGGAATTCCCGAATGTGGATTTCACGAAACTCGGCCAGTTCAAATTCGTGAACGTCACCCCGGCCGCCGCTCCCGCCCGAGCTCTTGCACCGGACGCAAGCAATCCGGCTCTCTACCTCGATAATCTCTATGCATGGAGCAATTCGACCGTTGGCATTGACACCGTGTCGACTGCTGCCGAGACGAGCCGTCCCGGAGTCTATGACCTCTTCGGACGCAAGCTTCGCGAGGACAACAGCCTCGACGGACTGCCCCGCGGTCTCTATCTGGTGGGCGGCCGCAAAGTAGCCGTCACCCGCTGATCACCTGCCGTTTCAACTATCAGAAGCAACCAAAACACGAAAATAAATCCTTATTCCTAAACCATAAAGGTGAGTTCGCCTCCCGTTGAGGGATGCGACTCACCAAATCAAAACCATTTTTTCAAATCCATTTCTTATGAACCTCAAACCTAAACATTGCATTGCGGCCGCCGGCATGCTCCTGGCCGCATTCAACGCATCAGCCGACATTCCGGTGAAGCTGGTCAACAACACCAAGGGCGATTTTGGTGACGGCGACGTCTATGTGGCCATCGTAGGCCGCCAGGGCGACCGCTCGATCTACTACGACCTTGCAGCCTCGGGCTCGCAGAAGCGCTGCGTGGTAAACAACCTGAACGACGGCGTGAACCGACTCCACGTCAAGGGCGACGACTGGGGCTACGCCGATATCTTCACCCGCATGAGCGATATTCCCCAGCAGACCTTCTATATCGGCGACACCTATGCCTGCCGCATGTTCGTGGCCTTCAAGTCGCCGATGTATCTGCACGCATTCGCCGACGGCGGATATGCCGGTGCCGACATGAACAATCCAGGCGACCCCAACGCACCTATCCGCTGGGAGATCATCGAATTCACATACGAACCCAACAACTACGACGGCCAGATCTGGATCAACACCTCGCGAGTTGATGCCTTCCAGTATCCGATGGGTCTGGAGCTCTATGCCGCCGGCAACCGCTCGGGGAGCACGCCCTACATACAGCGCGGCGAAATCGTCGACTACAAGACCGTCGTAAACCTCTGGAATTCGCGCTATTCCTCGACCGTCTACAAGGACTGCTACTACAATCTGATCGAGCGCGACAACCTTGGCGGCATCATCAAGCAGCCCTCCAAGGTCCAGTCCATCAAGGACGCCCATATCTTCGACGGCTACATCAACAAGGTCTGGGACTACTACCGCAACAATGAAGCCGACATCACCATGGGTGTGCTTGGGCGCTGGAAAGGCCGCGTGCAGGGCAATGCCTTCGTGATGACCTGCGTAGAAGGCCACTACTGGCAGCCCGGTTCGGTAGCCACCGTCAACAAGCCCACGACCGAGGACGCCATCGAAGGCGCGGGCACATTTGCCACCGGGTCCGACATTGACAAGACCGTCCAGGCCATGTTCTGCGCAGCCTTCAACCGCGGCCAGTTCCGCACCACGACTTCCAACCAGAGCTGGGATCCCAACACGGGCATCCGTCCTTTCGAAGGCGGCAGCGAATTCCCCTGCAACGAATATGTGAAGTTCTTCCACGACACGGCCGTGAGCGCCTCGAACGGCTACACCTATGCTTTCGCATACGACGACACCTTCGACCAGAGCGCCACGTGCTACTCGACGGCCCCCACGGCTATCACCATCACCATCGGCGGTTTCGCCGGCATCCAGAGCCAGCAGCCCCAGCAGCCGCAGGAACCTCAGCAGCCCACCGGTCTTGGCGCAGCTCCTGCTCCCGGCCACGGGGCGCAGTACGTGAAGAGCATCTACTCGGACGCCTATGCATCGGTAGCTCCCGGCATGATCGTAGGCAACTGGGGCCAGAGCACCGCAGGCTCGGTTGTAGCCCTCGGCGGCAACAACGCCTACAAGATGAGCAACTTCAACTACGTGGGCCTGCAGGTATCGGCATCGGATCAGACAGTTGACGTATCGGACATGCAGAAGATCCACATCGATCTCTACGCCGAGAGCGACATGGACATCAACTTCTATCCCATTTCCCTGAATCCGACCTTCGACGGCTCCAAGGTGACGCGTCACCTGAACGCCGGCAGCTGGCAGAGTTTCGATTTCGCCATGAGCGACTTCCCCGGTGTGGATTTCACGCGTCTGGGCCAGTTCAAGTTCGACGGCGGCAACGGCCAGACCTTCTACATGGACAATCTCTACTTCTGGAAAGAAGCACCCAAGGGCGAGGTAGCAGCTTCGCCGGCACCGACGGCCGAGGCCAAGTACGTAAAGAGCTTCTTCAGCGATTCCTACGCTTCGGTAGCGCCTGAAATGTTCGTAGGCAACTGGGGTCAGGCCACACAGGCTGAAGCCATCTCAAGCTACGGCAACACGGTATACCGCCTGCGCGACTTCAACTACATGGGTCTCCAGTTCTCGCACTCGGACGCCCTTGTGAATGTGACTGACATGGACTACCTGCACATCGATCTGTACGCAACGCAGGATATGGACATCAACATCTATCCTATCTCGCTGAACCCGACTGTGGACACCAAGCGCGTGACGCGTCACCTGACGGCGGGCCGCTGGAACAGCTTCGATTTCGCCCTGAGCGATTTCGCGGGTGTTGATTTCTCGAAGCTCGGTCAGTTCAAGTTCGACGGGGGCAACGGCCAGACGCTCTACATCGACAACATCTACATGTGGAAGGAGCCCATCGTGTATGTAGGCGGCATCCAGGCAGCTCCCGCACCGACAGTAGCAGCCTCGAAAGTGAAGAGCTTCTTCTCGGATGCATATACCTGCGATACCCCCGACCTCTTCGTAGGCAACTGGGGCCAGGCAACGGGCGCCGAACTCATCAACGAGAACGGCCAGCAGGTTTACCGCTTCACCGGCTTCAACTATCTGGGCTTCCAGTTCTCGCATTCGGACGCCGTACTGAACACGACGGATATGGACCGCATCCACATCGACCTGTACGCACCGCAGGCAATGGATATCAACATCTACCCCATCGCACTTCATCCGACTTTCGACGGCGCCCGCGTAACCCGTCATCTTGAGGCTAACCGCTGGAACAGTTTCGATATCGCCGTATCTGAATTCGGCGGCGTGGACTTCGCGCGTCTGGGTCAGTTCAAGTTCGACGGCGGCAACGGCCAGACCTTCTACCTGGACAACCTCTACATGTGGTCGACCAACGGCATACGCCGCGTGGCCCTGGCAGGTGTTGAAGACATCGCCATCGAGGAAGAAGCCCCGGCCGTCCCGGCAGGTGTATACGACCTGTATGGCCGCAAGGTCCGCGAAGACAATGACCTGAACGGACTTTCGCGTGGCATCTACATCGTAGGTGGCCGCAAGGTATCGGTTCGCTAAGCAGCTTCTGACGAATCATATTTCGGAGGGCTGTGCCGCGTGGCACAGCCCTCCCGCTTCAAGGCAGGATGACATCTTGACAAAAAATTCCGATGGGAAAATTTGGAAACGGGGGAAATTTTTTGTAATTTTGTGGGCTGATTTTCCGCAATAGGCTCAGAAAAGTAGTGCTCCGAAGGAAAGAGAGCGCTCGCCTCAGCGGGTTAACTAATTGTTTCTCAACAACAAAAATGTACGTAATCGTAGACATTCAGGGACAGCAGTTCAAGGCAGAAGAAGGCAAGTTCCTGTACGTTCACTTTCTGGGTGACGCAGTAAAAGAAGGCGACACGGTAGAATTCGACCGTGTTCTTCTGGCAGAAAAAGACGGTGAAATCAAGGTAGGCGCACCGCTTGTAGAGGGCGCCAAGGTAGTATGCAACGTAGATACCCCGCTCGTAAAGGGCGAGAAGGTGATCGTCTTCAAGAAGAAGCGTCGCA
>CAZBNM010000075.1:0-9968 GCA_964493495.1 uncultured Bacteroides sp. | reverse complement strand
TACTACTCTTAGTCTTTCCTATTGTAATCGTTTCAATGTTCTCTTTTACATCGGCTCCCGAAGCTTATTGCCCGAAAGCGAGTGCAAAGTTACGGCAAAAATCTCCCCATTGCAAGCAAATTCCAATCTTTAACACTTATTTAACACTTGAAAATCGGCAATTTTCTGCAACTTTAGCATTTATCACTTTATGTTCCAGCGCCTTATGATTGTTCACGGGAATTTGAGGCTTACTGGACGTAAATCGTCAGCACCTCCAGCTCGCCTCCCTCCGGCGAAATATTGATGCGACGCGTGCTCGCCGGCACAAGAAGCGTGTGGCCGCGCTCCAAAGCCGTGCTTCGCCCCAGCTCATCCGTAACCACACCCCGCCCCCGCGTCGCCACAAGCACTCGGAAAGAATTATAGCGCGACACCGGAAGAGCGAAGCCCTTGGTCACATTAATCACCGTGACCGTGAAATACGGGCACTCCTTGAGCACAATCTCACGATTCACCACCGGCTCGAAATGCCGCATATAGTCCTCATGCACCCTGAAGTCAATGGCCTCGAGCGCCAGATCCGTATGCAGCTCCCGGGGATTGCCGTTCAGATCAAGGCGCTGATAGTCGTATATCCGATAAGTGATATCCGACGGCTGCTGCACTTCCAGAAGCAGCGTCCCGGCCCCTACACTGTGGATGCGCCCGGCAGGAATATAATAGAAATCGCCGTGACGCGGATAGAACTTGGCCAGCAGCTCCGTCACGGTCCCGTCTGCGATATGTTGCCGCAGACGTTCAGGCGTGGTCGTGCTCTGCAAACCGGAATAAATGTATGCCCCCGGCTCCGTGCCAAGCGTATACCACAGCTCAGTCTTTCCCACGGATCCGTGGCGCTTGGCCGCCAGATAATCGTCAGGATGAACCTGGATGGACAGATCCTTCGCCGCATCTATGAATTTCACAAGCAGAGGGAAGCGCCGCCCGTAAATCCTGAAAAGCCTCGACCCCAGAATCTCCTCGGCGTGTTCCTGCATCAGATCACGCAGCGTGCATCCCTCAAGACCGCCTCCGGCTGCCACACTCTCGCAGCCCTCAAGATCCGACACCTCCCAGCTCTCGCCGATCGACGGCCCCTTCGAGCTCTCGCCCTTGTAGGCCGCAATACGCTCGCCGCCCCACACCACCGTGCGGTAGTAGGGCGCGAGAGGAATCACTGGAAGTCGATGCTGCATGCCGGATAGTTTTTTTCCGGCCGTCAGGCCAGACAGAGAATCAACACCTGTGCCGCCACAACGCGCAGGAACATCGTCAGAGGATATACCGTCGAATAAGCCACGGCCGGCGCATCGTTGCCCGTCGAGCCGTTCGCATATGCCAGTGCCGGAGGATCAGTATACGAGCCGGAGAACAGACCCATAATCGTGAGGAAATTCAACCGATCCTTGCCGCGGGCTATACAGCCCACAACCAGCAGAGGCACTACTGTGATGACAAAACCCCAGATCACCCACCACATACCCGTGGTATTGAACACCGCATCCGCAAAGCCCTTGCCAGCCGAAATTCCCACCGACGCAAGGAACAGGCAGATACCAAGCTCACGCAACAGCAGCGACGCCGACGACGACGTGTAAGTGACAAGTTTTGCCTTGTAGCCGAAACGGCTGAGCAGGATGGCCACAACAAGCGGACCGCCCGCCAGCCCCAGCTTCATGCCGAAGCCCAGATTCACCGACCCAAGGATGATACCAAGGATGATACCCACGAAAATCGTTATGAGATTCGGCTGATTCAGGCGTTTCATCGAATTGCCCAGACGGGCCGCCAGACGATCTATATCCTCCAGATTGCCCACGACCGTGATGCGGTCGCCCATCTGCAAGCGCAGGTTAGGCGAGGCAAGCAGGTCCACACCCGCACGGTTCACACGCGTAGCATTCAGCTTATAACCGTTGTGAAGGCGCAGCGATCCCAGAGCCACACCGTTGTATTTGCTCTGCGTCACCACGATACGGCGCGAGAACACAGGCGTCGGAGCCGACTCCCAGTCCGTCTCGACCTCCGGCCCGATCACCGCATTGAAGCGCGCCGCATCAAGCTGCGAGCACACGATAAGCAAGCGGTCGCCCGTATGGATCTGAGTCGTCGACTTGGGGATAGTGATCGTACCCTGCTGGTCCATGATGCGCGACACCACGAAATTGCACTGCACCACATCGTGAAGCACCCGCAGGGTCATGCCGTCCACCAGCGCGTTCGTCACCGACACCGAGATCAGATAAGGCTTCAGGTGCGAATCCTCCTGATCCTCCTCGATCTGTTTGATTTCCGAATCCATCTTCACCCCGAAAACACCCTTGATCACAAACATCGACACGATAATACCCACAACGCCTAAAGGATAAGCCGCCGCATAGCCCGAGGCCATCACGTTCGCCGCCTCGGCGCCCCCGGCCATCTGGCTAACGGCCTGCTGTGCGGCCGCAAGGCCCGGAGTATTGGTCACCGCACCGCTCATCACGCCCACAAGCGCCGATATATCATGCACATTTCCGAAGTAATATATCCCCAGCACAATCACCACGTTCAGCAGAATCCCCAGCACCGCCAGGAAATTCAGCCGCATACCCCCCTTCTTGAACGATGAGAAGAAACCCGGGCCAACCTGCAGACCTATCGAGAAGATAAACAGTATCAGGCCGAACTCGCGGACAAACTTAAGGATATGATCATCGACCACATAGCCGAAATGACCCATAAGAATACCCACGAACAGCACAAACGTAACTCCCAGCGAAACACCGAATATCTTCATCTTCCCGATGAAGATACCCATGGCTATCACAAAAGAGTACAATACCAGCGTCGAGGCTATTGATGTAGAGCCGGGCGCCAACAACTCTGTGAAAATGTCCATGTTAGAAATATGCTATTGGATTGGATTTTGGTTTTCGTCTGCAAAGTTACGAATTTTTTCCCGTTCTCAGTCCACAAAGTTCAATAATTGATTCGGCATGGAGATAATATGGTCCGCGTACGCCTTCTTCAGCTCCAGAATCGACCGGAAACCCCACGACACACCTACGCTCTCGATGCAGGCACGCCGCGCCGTCTCCATATCCACGGCCGAATCCCCCACATACAGACATTCCGACTTCGGCGTCGGGCACAAGCTCAGCGCCTTGAAAACGATCGACGGATCCGGCTTCACCGGTAGCCCCTCCACATGGCCCAGGATCGCGCTCCACGCAGCATCCGGGAAATAATGCCGGATCAGCTTCACCACAGCCGCCTCATACTTGTTCGACGTCACCGCAAGATGGAAATTCCGTCGCGTAAGCTCCTCCAGCAGCTCCGGAATCCCCGGATAAGGCTTCGTCGCGTCGCAGCAGTGCTCGTCATAATACGCCCGGAACGCCTGACGCATCCGGGCCAGATTCGTCTCGTCCCGCGCATCCTCCGGAAGCGCACGCTCCAGAAGCTTCGACACACCGTTGCCCACCATCGTCGGATACACCCACAGCCCGTGCTTCGGATAGCCCAGGCTCTCCAGCGCATGATTCGTCGCCGTAGCAAGGTCCTCGATGCTGTTCAGCAGCGTACCGTCAAGGTCGAAAATCACATATCTTTTCATATCATAGTCCCTTAAATAGTCATCAGAAAGGATAGCCCACCGAGAAGTGGAAATTCGCATCACGGCCCCAGCGAGGATGCAACAGTGGCCACGGCTCCTGATTCGCCGCCGGATTGTGAGCCTTCATGCCCAGATCGAAACGCAGCAGGAAGTACGTGAAATCCATGCGCAGACCCACGCCGTAAGCCAGCGCGATCTGCTTGTAGAACCGGTCGAACTTGAACACCCCCCGCGGCTGCGTCTCATAGCTCCGGATAGTCCATATATTGCCCGCATCCACAAACAGAGCCCCCTCGAATACCCAGAAAAGCTTGGCCCGGTACTCCATGTTAAGCAGCAGCGAGATGTCGCCGCACTGATTGATGAAATCCGTCACCGAATTGCGCGCATCGAACGCTCCGGGCCCGAGCGTACGAACACCCCAGCCGCGCACACCGTTCGCTCCTCCCGCATAGAAGCGCTTCTCGAATGGCACCATCGTAGAATTGCCGTAAGGATACGCGATACCCATCCCCGCGTGGAACGACAGAGCATTCCGCCCGTTCAGATTCCGCGTGTAGGTATAGTCCACCTCCCCCTTCACATACTGCGCGTACTGGATGCCCAGCACCTTGTACACACCGTCCGACTTCCGCTGTCCCACAGCACTCGAAATCGCATACAGCAGATTGCCTGCAGTCTCGATCGACGCCCGGACGCTCGTCACGTAAGGCTGGATCGCGAACGCGCTCTGCTGTGCCGTCGGCACACGTCGGTTCGTCCGGTAATAAGTATACCCCATACGCATGATGAAGTGATCTTCATAGCTATAGCGCAGCAAGGGATTGTCCGGCGCGATCTGGTTTATGAAATCATAGGTCGAGCGCGGCAGACGCACATAATTTATATCCACCAGGTCATACGTATGCCGCCGCATGAATCCCGGCCGCTGCTGCTGCCACTTCCATTTCCACGCCGCTCCCGCGATGATGCGCGTATATTCCGGCCGCTCCTGATAGTTGAACGACACCGCAAACTCCGTCGACGCCATCACACGCTTCTTGAAATTACGCGTCAGGAAAGGACACTCGAATTTCGGGAACGTGATTCCCACCTCGCCCGCATACTCCGAATAGCGGTTGTTGATCAGACCCTCCACATTCCCCGACAGGCTCTCATAGGCCGTCCGGAACTTAGCCGTAAGAAGCTCCGACCCTCGGGCCAGGTTCCGGTGCTGGTAAGTCACACCCACGCCGAAACCAAGGTCACCCTCCGAATTGGTCCCCTCAAGCTCCACCGACACACTCTGCTTCTTGTTGCGCGACACAAACACATACGCATCCAGCAGCCCCGTCGGCGACCCGGGAACCGACACCGGCACAAGCTCTATGTTCACGAACTTCACTATGCTCAGCCTCCCCAGCGCCTCGTACGTACGGTCCACAGCCTTGGCCCTGTAGCGCATCCCCGGTTCAAGATAGCACTTCTCCTCCAGCAGCGCCGGCCGCAGGAAAGGATCAGCGCCATAGATGATGTCCAGGCCGTCACGTGCCACAGTGTCAAGCTTCATCGTCGTCGAAGCCGCACGCAGCGACTCAACCGAGCCGATATTGTTCGCCACAACCATATACACCCGCCCTATATAATACGGCTTGTTCAGCGCCACAGCATCCCCATCACCCGTAGCCGGCCCCGCAATCGGACGCCCCGTCGGGCCCGGAGCACGCAGATTCAGCGTCAGCCCCACCGTCTTGCTGTTCGCAGCCGTATCTGCCGTGTAGCTGATGCAGTCGCGGTTGATCTCATAATATCCCGCGTTCCTCAACAGCTCCACGATGCGTCCGCGCTCCTCGTCCAGCCGGTTGCGGTCGAAAAGCTCCCCGGGCTGCAGCCCGTCCGTCACGGCCGTATCCGCCAGCACTATCCTCCGCACTGCCGTATCCGGAATATTGTATGCCACCGAGCCGATATAGTGAGGCTGTCCCGCATAGATGCCATATTCCACCGCCATCCTCTTCGGCCCGCGGCGTATCGTATCAGCCACAACACGCGCATCCATATACCCACGGTTCACCAGCGCCTGACGCAGCTGTCGGGCCGAAGCCTCCGTCAGGTCCTGATCATAGATCACCGGAGCCTGCCCCACCCTCCGGAGCCAGCGGTTATACCACCTGGTCGAATCTCGCCCCGAAAGACTGTACGTCGCAAGCTGAAGCTTGGCGAAACCCAGCACCTTGTGGTTCGGCTGCTGACGCAGGAAGTTATACAGTTCCTCCGTCTCTATTTCCTCCCCGTCCTTCACCCGGATGTTCACCCGGTCCAGAAGATACTCCCCCTCCGGAACATGCTTCGTGGAGCTGCAGCCCGACAGGACCGCCGCCATCGCGATTACACCAAGCAGACGGGCGCGGAAACTCATTTCTTGGTGTCAAGCGGCAGCGTGAACACAAAGCGCGCACCTCCGCGAAAATCCGTATCCACCACAACATCTCCCCCAAGGAGACGCGCCACAACTCGCGCTATATAAAGCCCCAGACCGCAACCGTTCACACTCGGATCAAGCTGACGGAAACGCTCGAAGATCTTCTCCTCATTCCCCTTGCGGATGCCAATACCCGTGTCGCTCACCGCAAACTCAAGCACTCCCCGCTCCGGACGCGCGTTCACTTCAAGCCGTATCGTCCCCCGCTCCGTGAACTTCGCCGCATTGTCCAGCAAGTTCATCAGCACCTGGCTCACACGCTCGCGGTCCGTCACCACAACCATATGCTTCACCTCCTCCGAAGGCGCGAACTCAAGCTCCACTCCGGGCTGCACAAGCTCCGACGCCATCGTCAGCACAGGTGTGCACATTTCCACCACCGGCCCCGCCATAGGCTCTATGCTCAGAGCCTCATTATCCAGCGATGCCATATCAAGCACATCCGACACAAGGCGGTTGATCAGCTTCACATTCTGGTCCATCAGGCGTCCGAACTTGTCGAGAAACGCCCGCTTCTCCTCCGGAATACAGTCCACGATCAGCTGCGAGCACTCGTTTATGGCGTTCAACGGTGTACGGATCTCATGACTCATGTTATTCACGAAATCAGTCTTTATCTTGTCCGAGCGCTTAGCCTCGTCGCGAGCCGCGATAAGCTCGCTCTTCATCTCCCGCAGTTTGTCGCGCTCAGCCACCAGCGATGCATTGATGTTCTCGATTGTCGCGGCAGCCTCCGTCGCACGGCGCTTCTGCCGCCACACGACCATCAGCAATGTCAGAAGCATAAGCACCACCAGCACCGAAGATATAGCCACCGTCATCGTGCGAGTCCGCTGCTTGGCCGCAAGCTCCTTCTGGATCCGTGCATTCTCCTCCTTAAGGTCATTCACCGAATAAGCCACCGACAGCTCCCGGATACTCTCGGCCTGACGGTTGTTCAGCCTCTCGCGCAACATCTCCGTGTAGGCCCGGTAGGCGTCAAGAAGCACACCCTCGTCGCCCGTATGCTCGGCAGCCGTTATCAGAGCGTTGTAGAATATCTCGCGGAATGGCAGACTGCGCGACTTGTCCTTGACCCGGGCCATTATCAACGGAACAGCCCTCGCGTATTGTTCCGACGCAACGCAATAATAGATCTCCGCACGCTTGTCCGCCTCCATATCGTGCGCGACATCGCTGTTTCTCGACGCAATATCCTGAATCTCGCTCCATAGCCGCTCTATCTCAGGACGCCGCAGACCAGCCGAATTGGCAAGCATCCGCCGGTAGATACTGTAGCGCGTCCCGTCAAAATTCCGGAAAGGTCGCTCCCCCTGCCCGTAACGCGACTCTATAGAATCCATGATCGACAGCAGCTGGCGGTCGCAGTCCAGTGCCTGACGGTAAAGGCCGAAGTTCGTAAACCCGACAGCACTGCGTGTAAACACGGCATGTCGCACAGCGCCCGTCGCAAGCGGGAGCTCCTCGAGCGCCTCCCGCATCAGCTCCGTATAGTGCTCCATCTCCTTGCCCTCGCCAAGATTCCCCATATACGTGCAGATAGCGAAGATCACCACAAAACGCTCATACGGATCCTTCGGTGGATTCGATATATACCGCGCTATAAGTCCGTTCAGATTCTCCTCAAGCGTGTTGTCATTGATAAACACCGTGTTGCCTACTCGCTGAAGTATCTTCTGCATGCGTATGTAGGTCGCTGTCTCGCGCGCAAGATTATCGTTGGGGCCCGTCATTTCCTCCACAAGCTTAAGGCAACGGTCCACCACTTCCACGCTGTCCATCAACAGATTCGACTTCTTTCGGAGCATATCGAACTGCGCCTCGCGGTTGCCTGTCCGTCGCGCAAGCTCATAGATCGTATCTATCATCGGCCCGCTCACTTCCACAGGACCCAGATCGAACAGGTCATAACAAAGCCGCAGGCTGTCCTTCGTTGACGGCCTCTTGGCAAGCTCACTGCGGATATAGCGGTGGAGCCGCACTCGCTCCGCATCCGTCGGCGACGACGGACGCTCCGGCATTACCTCAGCCGGATAGGGGTGCACCGAGCCATAGGCTACCACACCAAATATAACTGTAAAAAAAAGCGCCAGCAGCGTTCGATTGTATTTTTTCATCTCTCCTAAGGCTTATGGTGGACCCTGACGCACATGCGCGCGCACTCATCCTTATACAAAATTACCATTTATCCCTAAATCAGACAAATTTTTTTGTAATTTTGCAGAAAATACGCCCGCGTGGCGCTTATTCCGTTTTATCATGGGACGACTGATGTCTATAGATTTCGGCCGCAAACGTTGCGGCATTGCCGTGACTGACCCGCTGCGTATCATCGCAAACGGCCTCACAACCGTGCCCACCGCATCCCTCGAGGCATTCGTAAAGGACTACATCGCCCGCGAAGGCCTCGACGCTATAATCGTGGGCGAGCCGCGCGACATGCAGGGCCGCCCGTCCGAGAGCCAGCGCTTCCTCCGTCCCGCCATCGCACGCCTGCGAAAAGTCATCCCCCCCGAAATCCCGATCGAATTTTTCGACGAGCGCTTCACATCAGTCCTCGCTCACCGAGCTATGCTCGAAGGTGGCCTTTCCAAAACCGCCAGGCGCGACAAAGCCCTCGTCGACGAAATATCCGCTTCAATAATCCTCAACGAATATCTCCAAAGCAAACAATACACACAGCAATGAAACTCCCTGTATATCTATACGGACATCCCGTGCTCCGGGCAATATCCGAACCTCTCACACCCGAATATCCCGAGCTCCCCAAGCTCATTGAGGATATGTACGCCTGCATGTATGAGTCCGAAGGCGTCGGACTCGCAGCTCCACAGATCGGACGCAACATCCGTCTCGTGGTCATCGACGCCGATCCCGTCGCCGAAGCCTTCCCCGAGTGCGCCGGACGCAAACTCACGCTCATCAACCCCGAAATAGAAATACTCGACGGCAAACCGGAAGTCCGCGCCGAAGGATGCCTCAGCCTTCCCGGGCTGTCCGAAAACGTCCCGCGCATCGAACATATCCGCCTCTCCTGGCTCGACGAGAATTTCCAGCCCCACACCGAAGAGATTTCCGGTTTCCTCGCGCGCATCGTGCAGCACGAATGCGACCATCTCGAGGGAAAGCTCTACATCGATCACATTTCCCCTATACGCAAACAGCTTATCCGCTCCAAACTCAACAGCATAATATCCGGCAAGACTCGCGTGGACTATCCCGTGAAATACGCCCCCAAAAAACGCAAATAATACATCATGGCCGACGACAAGAAAGTTATCTTCTCAATGGTGGGAGTCTCTAAGATCTATCCACCCCAGAAACAGGTTCTCAAGAACATATATCTCTCGTTCTTCTACGGCGCCAAAATCGGCATTATCGGTCTCAACGGCTCCGGTAAATCCTCCCTCCTCAAGATTATCGCCGGAGTCGACAAGGACTTCCAGGGCGAAGTCGTTTTCTCCCCCGGCTACTCCGTCGGATACCTCGAGCAGGAGCCGCAGCTCGACCCCGACAAGACCGTCATCGAAATAGTCCGCGAAGGCGTGCAGCCCATCATGGACCTCATTGCCGAATACGACAAGGTCAACGAAGCATTCGGAGACCCCGAAGTTCTCGAAGACCCCGATAAGATGGACGCCCTCATCCAGCGTCAGGCCGAGCTCCAGGACGCCCTCGACGCAGCTGATGCCTGGAACATCGACTCTAAGCTCGAACGCGCCATGGATGCCCTCCAGTGTCCCCCCGACGACCAGCCCGTCAGCACACTCTCCGGTGGTGAGCGCCGTCGTGTGGCTCTATGCCGTCTGCTCCTACGCCAGCCCGACATCCTCCTGCTCGACGAGCCCACCAACCACCTCGACGCCGAGTCGATCGACTGGCTCGAAC
>CAZBNM010000074.1:0-10332 GCA_964493495.1 uncultured Bacteroides sp. | reverse complement strand
GTCTATACATAAAGCACCCCAAAAGTTTTGTGTCTAACTTTTGGGGTGCACTTCAAAGGTCGGAGGGGATGATATTTTTTCTGTCCCTGGGGGGATTATTCAGCCTTGCCGGCGGAGCCGAGCACGTTCACGATCTTGTGGCGATAGAGCTTCTCCATGTTGTCGCGAGCCGGGCCCAGATACTTGCGAGGATCGAACTCCTGGGGCTGTTCTGCGAATACGCGACGAACGGCAGCAGTCATGGCCAGACGGCTGTCCGAGTCGATGTTGATCTTGCAGACAGCGCTCTTGGCAGCCTTGCGGAGCTGTTCTTCGGGAATACCGATGGCATCGGGAAGCTTGCCGCCGAACATGTTGATGGTGTCAACCTCGTCCTGGGGCACCGAGCTCGAGCCGTGGAGCACGATGGGGAAGCCGGGAAGTTTTTCCATAACGGCGTCAAGCACGTCGAATGCCAGGGGCGGGGGAACGAGCTTGCCCTCGGCGTTGCGCGTGCACTGTGCAGGGGTGAACTTGTATGCGCCGTGGCTCGTGCCGATGGAGATAGCCAGCGAGTCGCAGCCCGTGCGGGTTGCGAAGTCGATTACTTCTTCGGGATCAGTGTAGGTGTGGTGGTCGGAGGAAACTTCGTCCTCAACGCCGGCAAGCACGCCAAGCTCGCCTTCGACTGTTACGTCGAACTGGTGAGCATAGTCCACAACCTGCTTGGTCAGGGCTACGTTCTCTTCGTAGGGGAGATGCGAGCCGTCGATCATTACCGACGAGAAGCCCGAGTCGATGCAGCTCTTGCAGAGCTCGAAGGAGTTGCCGTGATCGAGGTGAAGGACGATCTGGGGATGTTCCCAGCCCAGTTCCTTGGCGTATTCAACGGCGCCCTGTGCCATGTAGCGGAGGAGCGTCTCGTTGGCATACTTGCGTGCGCCGCTCGAAACCTGGAGGATTACGGGGCTCTTTTCGCCTGCAGCGGCCTTGATGATGGCCTGCAGCTGCTCCATGTTGTTGAAGTTGAAAGCGGGGATGGCATATCCACCCTTGATGGCCTTGGCGAACATCTCGCGGGTGTTGACGAGGCCGAGTTCTTTGTAGCTTACCATTTGGATATTGATGTTTGGTTGTTGAAGTTCCCTTTTCGTCGGCTTAGCCCTCGGAGGGCCGCCCTTCGGAGTGCAAATTTACGAAAATAATTCAATTTTCGCAACAAAAATGCACCGGTCTACTTCTTTCCGAGGCTCCCTTCGAGAGCCATCCTTGCGCGGTCCAGAATCGACAGCTGCGCGGGCTTTATGTGGATGCTCACCTTGGGCCCCTTTCGGCTCAGGAAGATGATGGACGAGTGGAGCACGATGGCCACCCATTCCTCGAATGGTACGATCGCGTGGATGCGTCGCAGCGGAATACGGTGGAACGGCGACGAAGGGTCCACGCTGTTGATCACAAGCGCGTCGACCGGACCATCCATATCGATGGTCACATTGTGGTGTTCGGCAACATAGTCGAACAGCAGGGGGATGTCGAGATAGTCGGGGCTCGACGGGGCTTTGGCGTACTTCTTGTACAGCGTGTCTATTACTTCTTTCGTTATCATTATCCGGTTGGTAAGTCAGGGTTTCCAAGTTATTCTACTTCCTAACATTACAAGCGGCGAAAAAGTTTCTCCGATGTGAAAAAGTTTTTGAATATTCACTTTTGCCATCGTTTTGTAATATCGCGTATCCGCCCTTTTGTCTTGAAAAGCCGTTTGATACACAATGGAATAAGCCATGGGAGGATGAGCACTCCGGTCCATAGCGGACCTATCAGGAAACGCAGCACGGATGCTCCCGCGCACACCCCTGTGGCCACAAGTATCAGCGCTCCCATGCCGCGTCCGAGGCGCAGCCCGTAGCGCCGGCGGAAAACCGCATACACCACCGCCGCATAGAACCCGTACCACAGGCTGTAGGCTATCCCCAGACCTGTGAATCCCAGCGTGCGCCAGCCCATGGTGTAGAGCAGCAGCATGGCGGCCGCGCTGAGCAGCTCGGTCAGGAGATAGATCCGCCCGTCGCCCTTTGCAAGTATTACAAAAGCCATGCACCACGACACAGCCCGGAACACCATTCCGGCCATGGCAAGACTGATGAACGGCAGCATCGCCAGGAAGTCGCGGCTGTAGAGCACGCGCACCATCACTTCATCCAGACACACGAACAGCACTGCAAAGGGCATCAGCACCCACAGCGCCACCGACGTCTCGTGCGATACCAGCACCGCCGTGCGTCTCGTGCGCTTCACCGCGGCGCTCAGACGGGGATAGTACTCGATGGCTATTGCCGTGAAAAGCACGCCAACATACTGGTTGATCATCGTAAACCCCGACTGATAGATGCCCACATCAGCAGTCGAGGCCTCCCGGTTGAGGAAAATAGCGAAGAGATACGAGGCGAACTGCGTGATGAAGTCCGTGACCGTCAGATAGAGGCCCAGAACGATCATGCCGCGGCCCAGCGACAATGATTTGCGCAGCGAGGGCCGTGGCTCGGGGCGCCCCGGCATCTTGCGCGAGGCCAAATAGGAGAAGAGCCACAGACACAGCGGCAGCGCCATCACGGCACCGGTGATACCCCGGTCGCGGCCGAAATACAGACACGCCACGATAATGGCCGTGCCCGCGATCGAGCCGGCAAGATTGGCTCGCGCCAGCTTGCGCAGCTCGCGCAGCGACTGCAGGATGGCATTGTCGGCAGCCGTGAGGTTCGAAGCCAGAATCGTAAGCGAAAGCAGCCGGAAACTCCACGCATAGTCCGTCGTGCCGAAGGTGGCCATGCTGATTTCCGGAGCCAGAATGAGGGTCAGGAGCATCCCGGCCATGCCGGCAACGAGAGCTATCACGCGCGATGCGTGCGCCAGCGAGCGAAGCTCGGGCGAGCCCGGATTTCCGGCCGTCAGTGCCGACAGGTCGCGCACCGCGCTCTGCCGCAGCCCCATCTGGCAGATGAAGGAAATGGTCATCACCGTCTGCACGAACAGGGCCATTATCCCCACGCCCTCAGGCCCTATCCAGAGGGCCGCGCACTTGGCGCGTACGATGCCTGCGAGAATGTTCACCCCCTGCACGCCGCCGAAGACGCCGAGTGCTTTAAGGACGGTGGAGGTGAGGGACGACATTCCGGATGATTGGCGTTGCGCGGTCGCGAGGCTACTTGCGAAGCCATTCCGCGGGGTTCAGTTTCGTTTTTTCGTTTCGGATTTCGAAGTGCAGGGTGGGGTGTCCGTCGTCTTCCGGGTCGGGAGCAAGCGTACCTAAAAGCTGTCCGGCCGTTACTTCCTGCCCTTTGTGCACCTTCAGCTGCTCGATGCCGGCATAGACGGTGAGATAGCTTCCGTGGCGCAATATCACGATGTTGTGGTAGCTGTCAAGGCGGAATATGGAGCTGACCGTGCCGGGGAAGACGGCTCGCGCCGACGCGCCCGGAGAAGTCCTCAGGTCTATGCCGTTATTCTGCACGTCCACACGAGCCAGTTCGGGATGCGAGCTGCGTCCGAACGAGGACGTGACCGTGAAGGCCTTGTCCACGGGCCATGGCAGGCGTGCCTTGTTGGCGGCGAAACCTCCGGTCAGAGGCGAAACCGGCTTGGCCGGCTGCGTCGCCGGGGCTGTGGGCTTGCTTGGTTTCGTGCTTGGCGAGGGTGAGGTCTGCGGGCTGTCTTTCTTCTTGTTTTTCGCGTTTTGCTGTTTGGCCTGCTCTGCCCGGCGTTTTTCGGCCGCTTCGGCCTCGGCTTTGCGCCGTTGCTCCTCGGCTGCTTTGCGGCGCGCTTCCTCCTCGGCGGCTTTGCGGGCCTCTTCGGCTATGATTTTGTCCAGCTCCGCGTCCAGGCGCCGGGCCAGGGCCTCCTTCTCGCTCAGCACGCGGCGCAGGGTGCTGCCCTGGCGGCGCAGACTGTCCACGAGTTCCGATGCCGCGTGGCGCGAATTGCGCAGCCGCGTGTCCTCGGCCTTTACTCCGGCCAGAGTGGTGGAGAGGCTTGCCTCGAGTGAATCGAGGCGTGCGCGACGCTGACGCAGCGAATCGAGCTGCACCCGCAGTTCGCGCGTGCGTTGGCTCTGGGCCGCCGAGAGCTCCCGCAGATAGCGCACGCGGCTGAGCATCGCCGAAAAATTCTCCGCACTGAAGATGAAAGTAAGGTCCGACACGCCCTGCCGCTGGCGCCTCATCGCCGCAAGATTCCGCCCGTAGGCGGCCCGAAGCCGCTCAACCGTGCCCTCCGTACGGCTCACCGTATCGGCAAGGGCGCTGATGCGCCGGCGCAGATCCTGCACCTGTGCGTTCAGGGCTGTGACGCGCGTCTGCGATGCCGTAATGTCCACGTCAAGGCGCTGCAGGCGCTTGAGTTGCGAGCGTGTGTTGCTTTCGTTGGCAGCTATGTCCTTCTGTGTCCGCTTGATCTCTTCCGCCGTGCGCTTTTTCTCGCGTCGCACATCGCCTGAGGTCCGCGGAGCCGTCTTTTTGGCGCCTGTTTTGGCCTTTGTGTTTTTGGCTTTGCCGCTCTTCTTTTTCGTTGCCGCCGGGGCTTCCTTGCGTGTCGCTGTCGTGCGGCGTGCATCCGTGCCCGGAGCCGCAAAGGCACCCGCCAGCAGCACGAGCAGCAGCGATACCAACAGATGGAAACGACCTCGGCGCACAGACATGGCTATCAAAGGTTTTCAGCAAGTTTAATCAGCGAAATACGCTTGTAGTCCGCCCCCGGGCGGCGGAAATTTATGCTTCCCTCCACACTGTTCCACTTGGCCCGGTCCAGATTGTAATCGAGCTTGCCGGCAATCTCGGATTTCCCGCTGACGGCGGCTAAGGCTACGCTTGCGGCCGTCAGGCCGGTGGGCGTTTCTTCGCGGCTGCCGTATTCAATGCCCGCTACCGGCACACCGTTGCGCATGAATCCCACGGCCCCGAGTTCTTCCGTGGCCGGATTCCAGTCGTAGAGTACTTCCATGCCGCCTATACCTGTGGGGACCGGGCGTTCGGGACGCCCCAGAAGATAGCCCTGCAGGTCGGCAAGTGTTAGTCCCGTGGATGCGGCAAGGCTTCTGAACGATTCCACAATACAGTATTTGTGGAATTTATCCACGACGAAAACAGAGTCGTCCGATGCGTAAAGCTGCCCCACCTCCACTCCGAAAAAGCGGAGGGAGATGTAAATCTCCCGGCCCTTGACGAATGTCGCGCGTCCGCTGAATGAGAAGCTTTTAGGTGCGGACAGACGTATGTTCACGGGCATTTCCACGGAGGTCCAGTTGCCGGACCATGAAGGAAATTCGATGTCGCCGGCTGTGGTTTGCTGCAGCGTGTCCGCGGCAACGACGGGCGGAAGGGTATCCGCAGGCCCGCTGCTCTTTTTGTGGCAGGATGTCGCACAGGCCGCCAGCATCAGTGCCAGCAGGTATATCAGACTATGGCTCTTCATTTTTCAAAATAGGTTTTGTGGACTGCTTTTTTCTTTATCAGTTCGTCGTCGGGCTTCAGCATCAGCGCCTTCTCCCAGAACTGTACGGCTTCCTGCACCAGTCCGTTGCGGAAATAGATATCACCGGCATGGTCGTAAATCTCAGCCGAGGGCGTTTCAGGGGTCTCTTCCTCTACGACATCCTCCTCGATGATTGAGTCGTCCGGACTTTCGATGCTCACGTTTGTCCCCTCCAGTGCATCGCGGATTATTGCCATCTCACGGGAGTCGGCCTCCGTCGAATCGATGGCCACTTCCAGATGCTCGTCGTAAGCGGCCAGCGCAAGGTCAATGAGGCGTTTTGCTTCCGTGTAGTCCTTGCGGCGGAACTCTACCCAGGCGTAAGTGTCGAGATATGTGGGATTCTCGGGTTCCTCGCTCACGGCAAGGGAGGCATAGGTGCGCGCTAAGCTTAGATTCACGCTGTCCAGCGCCATGAAGTAGGCCACGTTGTTCATTGCCATGCTGTTGTGTGGGTTCAGGCGGATGGCTTCGTTGTAGGCCGTGTATGCGCTGTCGCGCATATCCAGGGCGTAGAGCAGGTCGCCGCGGGTAGTGTGGTATCTCGAGCTTTCGATAGGATCGGTCAGAGCCGTGGACGGCACACTGTCAAGCTGCTTCAGCGCCCCCTGTCTGTCGCCGTCGTAGATCAGCATTCCGGCAGCACCGAGATGGAAGCTCAGATTGTCCGGGAAAAGACGGATTGCACGGCGCATGGCCGTTAGGACTTCCGAGGCAGGACGCACCCGCGAGAGACTGGTGAGGTAGCCCCCCCAGAGCTCTGCATCCGATGGGTCAAGATCCACGGCATAGGAGAACTGTTCCAATGCCCCCTCGTAATTGTCGCGGGTAAACTCATAGGAGCCGTACAGCGAGTGGAGCCGGGCCTCGCCGGGGTTGGTCTCCAGAAGCTTTTCGAACATCGAGCGCACGCGGGCGCCGTCGCCGGAGTCTCTGATGAGAATCTTGGCATAGTTCAGCAGCAGGTCCAGCTTGGGTTCGAAATCAAGGTCGGAGGCCGCAAGGGCGTTGAATACCTCGCGGTCGAAAGCGAGGCTGTCGCCCTGCTGGCTGAAGAACTGGGCGCGCGTGATGAACACCTCGCCGCTTTCCGGCTCCAGCTCGAGTGCGTGATCGAAGTATTTCAGGGCCGAATCGGGTAGCGCCAGGGCGGTGTAGGTGCTTCCCGTGTAGAGGTTCACCTGGAGATTGTCGGGCGCTGAGGCTATAAGACGCTGCAGTTCCGCTACGATGGCTGCCGTGTCGCGACGTGCGGAGTATGCCCGGATTTTCTGAGACGTTATGCCCACATCGCCCGGGAGTGCCCCCAGCAGGCGGTCGTAAATGGTCAGCGCCCGGCCGAAGGCCGTCGTGTCGCCCCGCAAGGATTTCAGAACGAGTACCTCCGCCAGACTCAGCGACACGTCAGTGCGGTCGGGCCGTACGGAATCGAGCAGTGTCCAGGCCTGCACAAGGTCGTCCAGACGGCCTTTGTTGCCGGCCACGCGGATGTAGGCGCTGGCGAGCTGGAGATCCGACGGAGCCGCCAGGAAACGTTGTTTCAGGGCTTCATAGGCTGTGGCTGCGCGCAGGCTGTCGATGTAGGGCGAGAGCAGGTCCATCTCGGCCATGTCGCCTGCGATGAACGGGTCCTCGGGGTCAAGCGCTCCTGCACGGCGCAGAAGCATGTAGTAGTCGTCGTAGCGTTCGTCAGTCTTGGCTGCTGCAGCTTCAAGATAGATATAGCGCGCCTTGGCCATGGCTCGCGCCTGTTCGGCCTCCCGGCCCAGCGGGTCGGGGGCTTTGGCGCCGATGGTCATGGCGGCAAGCAGCGCCGCGATCAGCAGAAGGGTGTAGCGCGAGGTCTTCATGCCTTGGGCTCTTATTCGATGCCCGTATGGCCGAAGGCGCCATCGCCGCGTACTGTATGGTCTATTTCCTTAACCGGTTCCCATTCCACGCGGGTGTAAGTGGTGATGACCATCTGGCAGATACGGTCGCCGTCGTTCACGGTGAAGTCTTCTTTGGAGAGATTTATCAGAATTACGCCTATCTCGCCGCGGTAGTCGGCGTCGACAGTGCCGGGCGTATTGGCCAGCGAGATTCCGTGACGGAGTGCCAGTCCGCTGCGGGGACGGATCTGCATTTCATAGCCCACGGGAAGCTGTACACGAAGACCGGTTGGAATGAGGGCGCGTTCAAGCGGCCCGATCGTGACGGGTTTGTCCAGACATGCACGGATGTCCATGCCTGCGGCCCCGGGAGTTTCGTAGGCAGGAAGCTCATTGCCGGAGCGGTTTATGATTTTTACTTTAAGCATTTCAGATGTTTATTCGTTTTGTGGTTTCTCCCGCCTTGAGGATGTATATGCCGCGTAAAGGAAGGCGCAGCCGAATGGTGCCGGGCTGCAGCGTACGCGACGCAACGGGTTGTCCCAGTATCGTGAATACTTTGACGGGAATGGCTTTGTTAGCCGTAATGAGCACCTGGCCCCCATCGCGCACCACCACGTCGATTTTCTCGCCGTCGGAATCATCGGAGGCAAGCACCCACGCGCTTTCGCGTGGCGTGTCCACAGGCTGCCAGCGGGAGGTGCTACCCGCCGTATTCTGGGCCGGAGCGCACAAGGCCGCGAGCAGCGCGATCAACAGGGGCAACAGTCGTCGTTTTATTTGCATAGGCGGGGCTCTCTTAGCTTTGGGGGGTTATTTCGCCGGCGATGGGCTGCCGGAGGTAGTTCGCCACTTCCTGTGTGGGCAGGTTGAGGCCGAACAGATACATCATTTTGGTGATCGCGGCCTCGAAGGTGATGTCGGCACCCGAGATGACTCCCGTGGCCGCAAGCAGGTCACCGGCCACATATCGGGTCGGGTGCACGCTGCCGTTGACGCATTGAGTCACGTTCAGGATCACGATGCCGCGGTCGATGGCTTCCTTCAGCGCGTCCACGAACCATTTGGCCGTGGGACCGTTGCCGGCGCCGTAGGTGCGGAGCACTATGCCCTTGATGCCGGGAGTGGCCAGCAGATGGCGCAGAACTTCCTCCCGAAGACCCGGAAAGAGGTCTATGGCCATGACCGACGAGTCGAGATTGAAGTGTGGATTCAGCGGACGCACTTCATCGACTTTTGCCAGGGCGTCGCGGTCGAACTGGATGCCCAGGCCTATCTTGGCCAGCGAGGGGTAGTTGTTGCTCTTGAATGCGTTGAAGTTGTCGGCGCTGCGTTTGGTGGCGCGGTTGCCGCGCCAGAGATAGTTCTCGAACAGGATGGCCACTTCGCGCACGATGGGGCGCCCCTTGCCGTCGTTGGCTGCCGCTATCTGAAGGGCCGTGATGAGGTTTTCCTCGCCGTCGGTGCGGACCTCCCCCACGGGAAGCTGAGAGCCTGTGATGATCACGGGCTTGTGGAGGTTCTCGAGCATAAAGGACAGCGCCGAGGCCGTGTAGGCCATGGTGTCCGTGCCGTGGAGCACCACAAATCCGTCATACGCATCGTAATTGTCGGCTATGCTCCGGGCTATGTCCGTCCAGTGGTCCGGATTCATGTCGGAGGAGTCGATTGGCGGGTGGAACTGTATGTTGTCGATTATGTAGTCGAGCATCTTCACCTTAGGCACGTTCTCAATGAGGTGCGTGAAGTCGAAAGGCCTGAGTGCCTTGGTCTTCGGGTCCTCGATCATTCCGATCGTGCCGCCGGTGTAGATAATCAGAATCCGTGGTTTCTTGCTCATTTTTCCGGGGGAGGGTTGGAAGTTATTTTACTTGGGCGCCGGGTGTCGCGGCGGCGGAGGGCGCGATCACGCAGAGCGAGCCGTCGGCATTGAGGGCCGAAAGGATCATGCCGTCCGAGACGATGCCCTTGAGCTTGCGCGGAGGCAGATTGGCGATGAACACCACCTGCTTGCCCACGAGCTCGGCCGGCTCCGGATAGTGCTGGGCTATGCCGCTGACAATGGTTCGGCCGCCGGGGGTGAGACCGCCGTCGTCGATGAGGAAGCGCAGGAGCTTGTCGGCCTTGGGCACTTTGGTGCATTCGAGCACCGTGCCCACACGCAGGTCGGCTTTCATGAAGGTGTCGAAGTCGACGTCGGCCTGACGCGGCTCAGGCTGCCAGTTCTTGAGCTTGTTTTCCTCCTTGATGCGTTCGAGACGCTTTATCTGTGCGTCGATGGCCTCGTCGTCGATTTTCTCAAAGAGCAGTTCGGGCTGTCCGATACGGGCCCCCGTAGGAACGAGGTCCATGCAGCCTATCATATCCCAGGAAATTTTGTCGCCTCCCAGCATCTTCACCAGACGCGCGCTCATGAAGGGCAGGAAGGGTTTGAAAACTATCGCGAGGTTCGCGCACAGCTGCACGGCGGTGTTGAGTATCGTGGCCGTACGCTCCATATCGGTCTTGGCAAGTTTCCAGGGCTCGGTCTCCTGCAGGTAGCGGTTGCCGGCACGAGCCATGTCCATAGCCAGCTTGAGGGCCTCGCGGAAATGGAAGGTCTCTATGGCTTCGGAAATCTGGCCTTTCAGAGCAATGATTTCAGCCTGCAGGGCTTCTTCTGCGGGTCCGGGATTGGCGGCGGGTACCACACCGTCGAAATACTTGTGCGTGAGCACCAGGGCACGGTTGACGAAGTTGCCAAGGATGGCCACGAGCTCGTTGTTGTTGCGGGCCTGGAAGTCGCGCCATGTGAAGTCGTTGTCCTTGGCTTCGGGTGCGTTGGCCGTGAGAACGTAACGAAGCACGTCCTGCTTGCCCGGGAAGTCGACGAGGTATTCGTGCAGCCACACGGCCCAGTTGCGGGATGTGCTGATCTTGTCGCCCTCGAGGTTGAGGAATTCATTGGCCGGCACGTTGT
>CAZBNM010000073.1:0-10824 GCA_964493495.1 uncultured Bacteroides sp. | reverse complement strand
GAGGCTTCTCGCATTGCCCTATCTAAGTCGGACGGCAACGCAGAAGCCCACGCAAATATATGCAATCTATGCATCCGAAAACACTTCTCTCGAAGTATTTTTCTGGACACATGATAATTACATATCCACGGGCATCTATCGTTGCTCAATCCTTGACTTAGATAAGAAAAGTTTGCGAGACATTTCAGAACGTCAAGAATCAGCGTGGATAAACGCTTTTTATGTATAAAAGTCCGGACACGAACCGACGTGTCCTTGATACATCCCACCCGCATATCCCTGTCGGGCTTCTGCAAAAGCGATCTGCGACACAAAATTACAAAATTAAAATCACCCTTCCAAAAAATCTCCGGAAATAATCGGCAATATTCAGGCCTCGTGGATTAAGTGGATTATATTTCGATGTCGAGGTCTTTTTTGTGGCGGCGGTTGGTGAGGCGCAGGAGGGCGTCGGCGGTGCGGCGATAGCGCAGACGCAGTTTCTGCCACAGCGGTGAGGGCTGCGAGGCCAAGTCGGAGGCCATGGGGTCGACGAATGAGGTCAGTGGGGTGCTTTCGCCGAACTGCTCAGGATATATGACCATCAGGTTGTTGCGCGAGAAGTACTTCTGCAGGAAGGAGGGCATGCCGGCCATGTCGGAGTTATAGCTGACGGAGGTGGAGCGTGCTCCTACCACCACAAACAGATCGTCGTCGAGAATGCGGTTGGACAGGAGGATGAAGTCGTCCCACTCGTCGACGGTGCGGAATTCGCAGCGAACGCCGTAGTTCTCGTGATACAACACGCCTCGGATGAGGGGCTGGACGTCCTCGTGGCAACAGAAAATAATGCGGCATCCGAGCTGGCGCGTGAGACGCGCAAGGGCGCGGACCCATCGCGAGAATCCCGTCTCGAATTGTGCTCCGCCGGGCACCCAGACAACGATACGCGTCACCGTGCTCACGGGGATAAAGCATCGGGTGATTATTATCATCTTGTTGGTGGCCTTGAGCAGTTGCTCGACTTTGGCGCCGAAGAAGGAGTCGATTACGGTTGTGCGCCGGTGCATGCCCAGAATCACCTCCGTGATGTCGCGCTCGTTGATAACGTTCAGAATACCCGTGACGGTGTTCAGGTCGTAACGTTCAAGCCCTTCGATGCGGACTTCGGCAGCTGCGCCGACCTTGCGGGCCGTCGAGAGCGAGTTCGCGGACTGGATGCGGGCAGCCTTGGTGTTTTCGTTGCGGACGTGCAGGGCATAGAACTTGTGGACTCCGCGATCGTTGCGCATGAGCATGGCCATTTCCACCAGAGGCGAAGCCGAAAGCGAATTGGCTACGGGAATAAGTGTGTTGTTGACACGTGTGGCACGGATCGGATCGGTGTCGCTGTCGTCGGTGAGCATCTTCACCTTCAGTTTTGCAGCCGCTGTGGATGTGATTACCGGCGCGATGGCGCAGGTGACGAGTATAACGAGGATGGTTGCATTAAGGATTGTCTCGTCAAATAGTCCCATCGTGAAGCCCAGGGTGACAACGGCCAGAGCCACGGCTGTGTGTGCGGCTGTAAGCCCGAACATCACTCCCCGGCTATACTTGTCCAGATGGTTGACTTTCTGGGTTATGTAGGCTGGCAGCCATTTTGAAGCCAATGCCACGGCAAGCATTATGGCTGAAACGCTGAGTGTGGAGAGATTGGCCACGACGCGCACGTTGATCATCATGCCTACGCTGATGAGGAAGTAGGGGATGAAAAGTGCGTTGCCTACGAATTCTATCGAGCTCATCAGGGGGGACGTGGGCGGGACGAAACGGTTGAGAATCAGTCCGGCAAAGAATGCTCCCAAGACGGGTTCAAGGCCTATAAGCTGCGCTGTCCACGCGGCGAGGAATACGAGTGCGAGGATGAAAACGTATTGCGTCACGCGGTCGCTGTACGAGATGAAAAAGCGGCGGGTAATGATGGGATAAACCACAACGAGGGCCGCGCCCCAGAGCGCCATCCTGCCTGCGAGCCAGATGATCTCGCCGAGATTGAAGAAGCCCTCGCGATGGATGCTCACAGCGCCGGCCAGCACAAGCAGAGCGCCCGTTACGGCGATGATGGTGCCAACGATGGCTATCAGTACTGCGGGCGTCGTTGTGATGCCGTAGCGGGCGGCCACAGGGTAGGAGATGAGCGTGTGGGAGGCGTACATCGAGCCCAGGAGCAGGGCGGTGACCCAGCTTGTGTGAAGGATGTAGACACTCGTAAACACGCCTAACAGTAAGGGTGTAAGCAGCGTAAGGAGTCCGAAGAGCAGACCGCGCCGCAGATTCATGCGCAGGTGATACATGTCTATCTCCAGTCCCGCCAGGAACATGAGATAGAGCAGACCGACCTGTCCGAAGAGGGCGAAGGAGGAGTCGTTGTCGAGGATGTTGAAGCCATAGGGACCGATGACCACGCCGGCCACGATCATGCCTATGATGTGGGGAATCTTGAGCTTGTTCAGCAGCAGGGGCGCACAGAGAATTATCACCAGAACGATGAAAAAAATCTGCACGGGTTGTGTGACAAGCGGCGAATTCATGTGCGGGACGTCAGGCCTTGCGGGCGTCGATGATATACTTGGCGATCTGCACGGCGTTCAGCGCCGCGCCTTTCTTTATCTGGTCGCCGACACACCAGAATGCCAGGCCGTTGGGGTTGGTGAGGTCCTTGCGTATGCGGCCGACGAACACGGGGTCTTTTCCCGCGGCCATCACGGGCATCGGATACTCGGCCTCGGCCGGATTATCGATCAGGACCACGCCGGGAGCGGCTGCAAAGGCCTTGCGCGCTTCCTCGACGCTGACGGGGCGCTCGGTCTCGACCCAGATAGCCTCGCTGTGTGCACGCATCACCGGCACGCGCACGCATGTAGCACTCACTTCGATGTCCGGCGCGTGCATTATCTTTTTTGTTTCGAGATTCATCTTCATCTCCTCCTTGGTGTAGTCGTTATCGGTGAACACATCGATGTGAGGGATGAGATTATAGGCCAGCTGATGGCGGAATTTTTCGGCAACAGGCTCCTCGCCGGCGGCAATCTGCCGATGCTGCTCGCGAAGCTCTTCCATAGCCGCGGCGCCGGCGCCGCTTGCGGCCTGATATGTGGCGACATGCACGCGGCGGATGGGCGACAGACGGTGCAGGGGCGCCAGAGCCACAAGCATCTGGATAGTCGTGCAGTTGGGATTGGCGATTATGCCTCGCGGGGCATAGAGCGCATCCGGGCCATTCACTTCCGGAACGACCAGAGGCACATCGGCATCCATGCGGAAAGCGCTCGAATTGTCGATCATCAGTGCACCGCCGGAGGTGATGATGTCAGCGTATTGACGGCTGACGCCTGCGCCGGCCGACACCAGCGCAAAGTCGATATCCTTGAAGTCGTCGGGGTTGTCCGTAAGTTCACGCACGGTCCATTCGCGTCCACCGAAAGTGTAGACGCTGCCGGCGCTTCTTTTTGAACCGAATAGGCGTAGTTCGTCGATATGGGGAAAGTCCTGTTCGCCAAGAACCCGGAGGAATTCCTGACCAACGGCGCCTGACGCGCCCACGATGGCAATTTTCATTTTTAGCGAAATGTAAGAGATTGGTTAGTCGCGAAATTATATCGCAAAATTAGCAAAAAAAACATGAAAAACCTACTTTTTTCGTATATTTGCAGGTGAATCCACATCCCGAAACCCTATGCCGAGAATAACCGTCCAGAGCACAAATATAATCTGATAAGATAAACCCCGGGGGTGGAGGGGGCGTTAGAAGAAAGGATGTTTAACCCGAAACAACATAACCATAGAAACACAAGATATGCTGGAAAAAATCAAAGAAACCGCTGACTTCCTCCGCTCGAAGGTGGAAGGCGCCATGCCTGAAATTGCAATCATCCTCGGCACGGGTCTCGGCCCGCTTTCGGATCACATCACCGACAAGCAGGTGATTCCTTACCACGACATTCCCAATTTCCCGGAGAGCACCGTTGCGGGACATAGCGGAAATTTCATTTTCGGAACTCTGGGCGGTCGCCGCGTAATAGCGATGCAGGGCCGTTTCCACTACTACGAGGGCTACGACATGAAGACCGTGACATTCCCCGTGCGTGTTTTCAAGGCGCTGGGAGTCAAGACGCTGTTCGTGAGCAACGCAGCCGGTGGCATGAACAAGGAGTTTCAGGTTGGCGACGTGATGGTCATTACAGATCATATCAACCTCTTTCCCGAAAATCCTCTGCGTGGCAAAAACTATGAGGAGCTGGGGCCGCGTTTCCCGGCAATGACCGAGCCGTACGACCATCGGCTCGTGCGGCTGGCCGACGCAATCGCCTCGGAGAAGGGGCTGCGCCTTATGCACGGCGTGTATGTGGGCACCACCGGTCCCACCTTCGAGACTCCTGCCGAATACGAGTACTTCCGTGTTATCGGCGGCGACGCCGTGGGCATGAGCACAGTGCCGGAAGTGATCGTGGCTAAGCACATGTCCATGGAGGTCTTCGGTCTCTCCGTAATCACCGATCTGGGAGGCAAGGACATCACGGATGTTCCCTCGCACGAAGAGGTGCAGAAGGCTGCCGTGAATGCACAGCCCACGGTGGTTGCTCTGATGAAGGAAATGGTGGCACGCTGCTAAGGTCAGCACGGTGGTATAGAAACGATTCTCGCTCAAACGGAATATGGAAATATCGCAACTTGGCGAGTTCGGCCTCATAGACAGGCTGACGCAGGAATTCCCGCTTCGCAACTCCTCCACGCTCAAGGGCGTGGGGGATGATGCCGCGGTGATGGAATATAAGGATACGCGGGTGCTGGTGACGACCGACCTGTTGCTTGAAAACGTACATTTCGATCTGACTTATGTGCCCCTGATGCATCTGGGCTACAAGTCGGCGGTAGTGAATTTCTCGGATATCTACGCCATGGGTGGTACGCCGCGGCAGATCACGGTTGGACTTGGTGTGTCGGCCCGCTTCACTGTGGAACATCTCGAGCAGCTTTATGCCGGCATCCGACGGGCGTGCGAAATCTATAATGTGGACCTTGTGGGCGGCGATACCTCGGCTTCCCACTCGGGACTTGTAATTGCGATTACATGTATCGGCGATGCACCGGCCGACGAGATCGTGATGCGCGACGGAGCCCGCGACACCGACCTTATATGTGTCAGCGGCGATCTCGGGGCTGCGTATATGGGTCTCCAGGCGCTGGAGCGTGAAAAGGTGGCATCGGCCGGGCAACCCGACTTCCAGCCTGATTTCGCAGGCAAGGAATATCTTATCGAACGTCAGCTGAAGCCCGAGGCACGCAAGGATATCATCGGTTTCCTGCGTAAGGAGGGCATACATCCTACTGCCATGATGGATGTGAGCGACGGCCTCTCGTCCGAGCTGCTGCATATCTGCAAGCAGAGCAACACGGGCTGCCGCGTGTATGAGGACCGCATCCCTATCGACTATCAGACAGCAATCATGGCCGAGGAGCTGAACATGAATCTGGTGACTGCCGCCCTGAACGGTGGGGAGGATTATGAGCTTCTCTTCACCGTGCCGCTTACCGATCATGAGCGGATTAAGAAGATTCCGGGCATCAAGCTTATCGGCCACATAACCAAACCGGAGCTCGGCTGTGCACTTGTCACACGCGACGGCGTTGAGATTCCGCTGAAAGCCCAGGGCTGGAATTCGCTTGCCGGAGACACGGCCGAGGAGGAAACATCCGGGGCCGAATCTGAGACGGAAAGCGCCGGAGACTACCCGGAAGCCGAATGATGATTTTGTCAGGTCGAGGGAAATTCGTAAATTTGCATCGCAAACAAAAAAGACGTACATTTTCAGATGATAAACCGCAGTTTAATCCGCATAAAGACAGTCCAGATTCTTTATTCGTATCTGTTGACGCGCAATGATTTCAAACTCATGGCCGCACCGACTCCGTCGGAAAGCACGCGCGACCAGCTGTATGCCTATGAGGTTTATCTCAAAATGATAAGCTTGCTTACGAAGCTTGGCGGAAAGAAACCATCGAGCCGCCAGCGCATTACGCTCCCGATGCAGATCGCACGTGCGCTTGCCGATGATTCGGCGGTGCGCGATGCTCTGCTTGCAGGGCGTATCGACACCCGCTCGACCGACAGTCTTGCTGAACGCCTTATCCCCGAGATCTACAACTCCGCTGTTTTTGCCGACTACAGGAAGCAGAAAAATATAGAGATGGCTGCCGAGGTGCAGTTCTGGCGCGTGGTATTCAAAAGCATTGTCGAGAAAAACGAGGATGTCGACAAAGCTTTCCGACTCGACAAGAACTACAGCCGCAAAGGACTTGAGGCCGGAATCGGAATGTTTCTGGAGAGCATAGCCTCGCTGGAGAGCGATCGGGGAAGCTATCTGAACGCGCGCCGGGCTCTTGCCGACTCGCTTACGAGCGCTTACGACCTCTACATCTCTCTGCTCGCCTTGCCTCTCCGGCTTACGCAGTTGCAGGAGCGGATCTACGACGAGGCCAAGCACAAGTATGCCCCCACGCCCGAGGACCTCAACCCGCCCGTGCGCTTTGTGGACAATACTTTTGTGGCCGCTCTTGCCGCCGATGAGAAATTCAGGGAATATCTCGAGAAGAATCCCGAGGCCGACCCCGCCCAATGGCGCCGGAGCGACGAACTTTTGGTCGAGCTGCTGGATAAGGTGAAAGGTAGCCCGCTTTACAAGGACTACATGGAAAATTCCATTCCCGATTTCGCTGCGGATACGCGCTTCTGGCGTGATATGCTGCGTTTTGAACTGCTGCCTTCGGAAGAGCTTGCTCTTGCGCTGGAGCCACAGTCGGTGTACTGGAACGACGATCTGGAGACGATGGGCACCTTCGCCCTCAAGACCCTGAAGCGCACCGGCACGTCGCCCGACTGTCGGATAGAGCTTCTTCCGCGGTTCATGAACGAGGATGACGAGCGTTTCGGCGCAGGCCTGTTCGAGTATGTCGTTCGCAACCAGCAGGAGTACCGTTCGCTTATCGACCGCTTCATCGACCGCCGCCAGTGGGACTCCGAGCGCCTTCCGCTGATGGATGTGGTCGTGATAATGACAGCCATTGCCGAGCTGCTCAACTATCCGTCCATTCCCGTGGCCGTGACCTTAAACGAGTATATCGAGATTGCAAATACCTACTGTTCGCCCAAGAGCGGCCAGTTTGTGAACGGTGTGCTCTACTCGGTGATGCACCTTCTGAGCGAGGAAGGACGGCTCCTGAAGCCGCTTCCACCTGCCCGCAAGGATAATAGCAAGGAATAACCCTTAAAACAAACAAATACGATGAACATTCTTCTTCAAGCCGGTGCAGCCGGCGCAGACTGGAGCGGCATTCTGATGATTGTCGCCCTGTTCGTGATTTTTTACTTCTTCATGATCCGTCCCCAGCAGAAGCGGCAGAAAGAGATCCGCAAGTTCCGGGAGAGCCTCGACCGCGGTTCGAAGATCGTGACCGCCGGAGGCATCTACGGCACCATCAAGGAAGTGAAGGACACCTATTTTGTTGTGGAAATCACTCCTGGTGTGAGCATCCGTGTAGACAAGGGCTCCGTATACCCTTCGGCCGAAGACGCAAACCAGGCTTCGCAGGACAGCGGGGCAAAGTAATCATACTCTTTTGCGGATCAACAGTCTGTGACGCTGACTGAACGTATAAACACCATCATCGGCCGTATCGTTGCGCTTGCCCATTCGCGCTATGGCAACGATATGGTGATGTTCCTTATCTTCCTCGCCGTAAGCACGATCCTATGGTTCGTGATGTCGATGAGCGATGAGGAGCAGTTCGATATGCGTCTGCCCGTACAGATTACCCATGTGCCCGACTCGGTGACTTTGATCAGCCCCGGGCCCGAAGCGCTGAGCGTGAGCGTGACTACCCACGGCACGCAGAAACTGCGCCTGCAGTTCAGCCACGCTCCGACGGTATACGTTGATTTCCGCGCCTACCGCTCGAAAGGGCGGCTGCTCCTTTCGTCAGCCGATCTTAAAGGCCTTGTACGCTCGGCCACAGACGGCTCTCAGGTGGGAGTGGTTATCCCTGATACGATCAATATTCCGTATACGACCCACCCGGGATACCGTCTGCCGCTGCGCCTCGACAGCAAGGTGACGACCGGACCGAATGCCTCGATCATAGGGCGTCCGCGTATGTCGACGGATTCTGTGCGCGTGTTTTTCGCGGGCGGAAAGACTCTTCCGCAGAACCTGCGATACCTGACGACCGAGCCTCTGCGTCTGACAGACGTGGGCTCGTCGTTTACGCGCCGCGTAAGGGTAATTCCCCCGGCGGGTGCACGCGTTGTGCCCGACAGTGTCTCGGTTAGCTACGAAGTGGAGCCTCTGATTATAAAGCAGCGCAAGGTCGTGATCGAGCCTGTGAATGTGCCTTCGGGCGTGAAGCTCATTACTTTCCCTGCTCAGATCGATGTCTACTACATGGTGCCGATGAGCCTTTATGCAACTACGAACCCGCGCTTCCGTGTGCAGGCGGATTACCGGCTTATATCGCCTTCTTCCAAAAAGCTGCGTCTGCGCCTTAGTGATGTGCCGGACGAACTCGTGAACGTGCATCTGTCGGCCGACAGTGCCGAATACATCATTGAGCGATGAACGGCAGGGCGCGGAGAGTGGCGGTATGCGGAGGCATAGGCAGCGGAAAATCGGTTGTCTGCCGCGTGCTCCGCGCGATGGGCTTCAAGGTGTTCGATACGGATGCCGAGGCTCGTCGGATAATGGACACGGACCCGGAAATTCATGGTCGGCTCAAGGCGGAAATACACCCGGCTGCCGTGGCGGAAGGATGCGTGAACCGTCCGTTGATAAGCGAAATCGTGTTTGCGGACCCGCAGCGGCTGAAGGCTCTTAACGAGATTGTGCACGGTGCCGTCCGTAGCGAGCTCGAGGCATGGTTCGGACTTCAGTCAAAGGATGCCGCCGTGTGTTTTGTGGAGACGGCCCTGCTGTATCAGAGCGGTCTGGACCGGATGGTCGACGAGGTGTGGGAGGTTGAGGCTCCGGAGGAGCTGCGGGTGCAACGCGTGATGGCCCGTAACGGACTGAGCGAACAGCAGGTGCGGGCCCGCATCGCCGCGCAGAGTGTGCGCCCGGAGCGTGAGCACCTTTGTGTGCGCCGCCTTGTCAACGACGGGGTGCATCCTCTCGTGCCACAGATCGAGGCGTATCTCGCGGATGTTTTGAATTACTGACATTATACTAACTTATATACCTGAATTAAAATGAGACTTAGCTTGAAGAATATCGCGGGCGCTGTGGCAGTAGTCGCAGGATGCACGCTTTTCGCGTCTTGCTCGCAGAAGGCGCCGTCTGAACTTGTGCCGGTGGTGAACATGCTGGATAAGACACTCAGCGATATGGCCTTTGACAATCCCATGCTTATGACCGAGGCAAGTGCTACGCTGGATTCGATCACATCCGATGTGACGGTAAGTGTGTCGTTCTGCGATTCGGTTTTCGATGTGGAGATGTTCTCCGACGCGCTTGTGGAATACTATACCGCGCAGCAACTGAAGGACAATCCCGGCAAGAATCTGGATACATTCCTGAACACCATGAGCTCCAAGGAAGGAACGCTGACCGTTGAGTTGGCGGATGTTTACGGGCACAAGCGCAGCTATGCCATGAGCGGCGCGCGTCTGAAACAGCTTTTCAAAAGTGCTCCCATGCAGCTTAATTTCAACGATGTGAAGAATAATGTGGTGGAGATTCTGGCTATACAGTGCGCTAAATACAAGAAGGCTGCCAATGCTGAGGATTGCACCATTGATCTGCAGAACGGTTTTGCAACCTACACACTTACTTTTGCCCGCGAGAGCAATTACGCCAACCTTACGCAGGGTAGCCTCAAGGGACGTTACCTGCACTTCCTCACTCCGGCATATCAGAATATGGGCTCTATGGCCGCACCCGTGCAGGAGATGATGAAATCGCTGCAGATCGACGGCTACCGCTTTGTCTACGCAACCGCCGACGGCAAGGGCAAGGAACTGCGCGCTGCAATTCCCTGGCGTGAAATTTAAAAGACACAGAAAGATACCATGAATTTAGTAGACCGCTTTTTAAAATATGTGAGTTTCGACACGCAGAGCGATGAAGAAACAAACATGACCCCTTCGACGCCCGGGCAGATGGAGTTCGCGCGTTATCTCCACGACCAGCTTGAGAGCATGGGGCTGACAGAAATCAGCCTTGACGAGAACGGCTATCTTATGGCCACATTGCCTGCGAATGTTCCCGCAGAAGAGGCTGCGAAGATTCCGGTTGTGGGCTTTATCGCACATCTGGACACATCCCCCGATATGTCGGGACGCCATGTGTCACCCCGTATCGTTCAGGCTTATGACGGTGGCGACATCGTGCTCAATAAGGAGCAGGGCATCGTACTTTCTCCGGCGGAATTTCCCGAGCTGCTGCACTACAAGGGCCAGGATCTGATCGTCACGGACGGAACGACCCTCCTTGGCGCTGACGACAAGGCCGGCATTGCCGAAATCGTATCGGCTGTGGACCATCTTATGAAGCATCCTGAAATCCGCCACGGCAAGATACGCATCGCCTTCAATCCTGATGAGGAGATCGGTCTCGGAGCGCATAAGTTCGATGTGGATTGTTTCGGCGCGGACTTCGCATATACGATGGACGGCGGCGAGATCGGCGAGATCGAGTATGAGAATTTCAATGCCGCCGTGGCCAAGGTCTCCTTCGGAGGCCGCAATGTTCATCCCGGCTATGCCAAGCATAAGATGATCAACTCGATGCGCATTGCCAACCAGTTCATAATCAT
>CAZBNM010000072.1:0-11346 GCA_964493495.1 uncultured Bacteroides sp. | reverse complement strand
TCTGCCGCTACAAGACCATGCAGGGCTTTCAGGTGAAGCGCAAGGCCGGCTGGGACACACACGGGCTTCCCGTGGAACTCGGGGTCGAGAAGAACCTCGGCATAACCAAGGAGGACATCGGCAAGAAAATTTCCGTGGACGAATACAACGAAGCTTGTCGCAGGGAAGTGATGAAATATACCCGCGAGTGGGAGAAGCTCACGGATACGATGGGATACTGGGTGGATACAACAGACCCGTATATCACCTACGACAACCGCTACATAGAGAGCGTGTGGTGGCTGCTGGCCCAGCTTTACAAGAAGGGACTGCTTTACAAAGGCTATACGATCCAGCCGTATTCACCGGCCGCAGGCACCGGACTGAGCTCTCACGAGCTGAATCAGCCCGGATGCTATCGCGACGTCCGCGACACGACGTGCACCGCACAATTCGTGATCACGGATCCCAAGCCTGAGATGGAGGGGTGGGGCAAGCCTTTCTTCCTGGCTTGGACTACAACTCCGTGGACCCTTCCATCGAATACCGCCTTGTGTGTGGGGCCGAATATCGATTATGTGGCAGTACGGACATACAATCCATATTCCGGGGAGCCTGTGACCGTAGTTCTTGCCGAGGCACGCCTCGGCGCATACTTCAATCCGAAGGCTGCAGAGCTTCCTCTTGGAGAATACAAATCCGGGGATAAGCTTATTCCCTATGAAATCTGCGGACACTACAAGGGTTCGGAACTGACCGGTATGCACTATGAACAGCTTTTGCCCTGGGTGAATCCGGGCGAAGGAGCATTCCGCGTTATTCCCGGAGATTACGTGACGACGGAGGACGGTACGGGCATCGTGCATATAGCCGGAACATTCGGCGCGGATGACCTCCGTGTTTCACGTCAGAACGGTATTCCTCCTTTGCATCTTGTGGACAAGGACGGCAATCTGCGCCCGATGGTGGATCTGACAGGCCGCTTCTTTGTATTGGAGGACCTTGATCCGGATTTCGTGGCCAAGATGGTGGATGTCGAGGAATATTCCCGCTGGGCCGGAAAGTATGTGAAGAACGCCTACGATGCCACAAAGACTGAGGCGGATGAAACGCTGGATGTTGAAATCTGCATGGATCTGAAGAAACATGGCAAGGTCTTCAAGATCGAGAAGCACGTGCACAACTATCCTCATTGCTGGCGCACGGACAAGCCTGTGCTCTATTATCCGCTTGACAGCTGGTTTATCCGCTCGACGGCAGCGCGTGAAGAGATGATGGCGCTGAACAACGAAATACTGTGGAAGCCGACATCGACCGGCACGGGACGCTTTGGCAAATGGCTGGAAAATCTCCAGGACTGGAACCTCTCGCGTTCGCGTTACTGGGGGACACCGCTTCCGATCTGGCGAAATGAGAATGCCTCGGAGGAGATATGCATTGATTCGGTCGAGACACTCTATAAAGAAATCGAAAAGTCCGTCGCAGCAGGTGTGATGAAATCGAATCCTCTGCGCGACAAAGGTTTCGTCCCCGGCGACTACTCCAAGGAGAACTATGAGAAGATTGACCTGCACCGCCCCTATGTGGACGATATAGTGCTGGTATCGTCGAAGGGCGAACCCATGCACCGTGAGCTTGATCTGATAGATGTGTGGTTCGACTCCGGCTCTATGCCCTACGCACAGCGCCACTATCCCTTCGAGAACAAGGAAGCCGTAGAAAACGGGACGCTTTTCCCGGCCGACTTTATCGCCGAAGGCGTGGACCAGACACGCGGATGGTTCTTCACGCTCCATGCCATCGGCACGATGGTATTCGGGAAGAAAGCATATAAGGCTGTCATTTCCAACGGTCTCGTTCTGGACAAGAACGGCAACAAGATGTCGAAACGTCTAGGGAATGCCGTGGATCCATTCGAAACGCTCGAGAAATACGGAGCAGATCCGGTACGCTGGTATATGGTGTCGAACTCGTCGCCATGGGATAATCTGAAATATGATAACGACGGTGTGGCAGAGGTGTCACGAAAATTCTTCGCCACGCTTTCGAATATCTACAACTTCTTTGCCATGTACGCCAACGTTGACGGTTTCACCGGAAGCGAGGCGCAGGTGCCTGTTGGGGAACGTCCGGAAATCGACCGCTGGATTCTATCCTTGCTGAACACGCTGGTGAAGAACGTTCAGGTCGATATGGACGACTACGAGCCCACGAAAGCCGCCCGCGCGATCGCTGAGTTTGTGGGCGATAATCTTTCCAACTGGTATGTGCGCCTTAACCGCAAACGTTTCTGGGGCGCCGGGAAAGAACAGGATAAGCTTGCCGCGTACCAGACGCTCTACACGTGCCTGCTAACCGTATCCGAACTCATTGCACCTATTGCGCCATTCTTCAGCGACCGTCTCTACCGCGATCTAACCGAAGGTGTGGAGGGCGCGCCAACATCGGTTCATCTGGCAGATTTCCCGAAGGCCGACGAGGCTCTCATCAATCCTGTGCTTGAGGAGCAGATGTCCGTGGCCCAGAAGCTTACGTCGCTGATCCTTTCGCTCCGCAAGAAGGCCTCGATCAAGGTCCGTCAGCCGCTCAGCAAGATGCTTGTCCCGGCAATGAGTGAGGCGCAGAAGGAATGTTTTGCCGCTGTGTGCGATCTTGTACTTTCAGAGGTTAATGTAAAGGAAATGGACGTCGTGGACGGAGACAATGAGGTGTTTGTGAAGCGCGTTCAGCCCGACTTCAAGAAGCTGGGCCCGAAGTTCGGCAAACAGATGAAGGCCGCCGCGCAGCTTATCGCTGCGCTTGAACGCGCTTCCATAGCTGCACTTGAACGTGACGGCATGATCAAGCTTACACTTCCTGACGGCTCGGAGGCCACGGTAGAACTCGATGACGTGAAGATCATATCCGAAGATATCCCCGGCTGGCTTGTGGCAAACGAAGGCGTGCTCACCGTTGCTCTGGACATCGAAATCGACGAAGCACTTGCGGCCGAAGGCACAGCCCGCGAGATTATCAATCGTGTGCAGAACATCCGCAAGAACAGCGGTCTGGACATTACGGACCACATTACACTTACGATAGGCGATAACTGTGCTGAAGACATTCGGCGAGCCGTAGAGAGGTATTCGGCATATATATGCGGCCAGGTGCTTGCTGATTCGCTTGCCTTCGTTCCCGCTTCAGATGAGTTCGAGGTACTCGATATAGACGGGCGTGAAATATGCGTAAAAATTCAAAAAGTCTAAGACCATGGATAACTCTCCCGTAAGATACAGCGACGAAGAGCTCGAGGAGTTCCGTGCGATAATCCTGAAGAAACTGGACACCGCGCGGCGACTCTTCGACGAGCTTCGCGAATCGCTCAGCAACAATTACGGCAACGATACGGCTGATACATCTCCAACATTCAAGGCGCTGGAGGAAGGTGCTAACACGCTCGAGCAGGAGGCTACGGCACGCCTGTGCGAAAGACAGCGCCAGTTTATCGAGCATCTTCAGGCAGCACTGGTGCGAATCGACAACAAGACATACGGCATATGCCGTGAGACGGGACGCCTCATACCCAAGGAACGCCTGCGCGCCGTGCCTCACGCCACGCTGTGTGTGGAGGCTAAACTAAACCGCAAATGACATCCGCGCAAACAGTATCAGTCAGACGTCGTACGTGTCTTTGCGTGGCCGTGATCGCTACGGTTATAGCGCTTGACCAGGCGGTGAAAGTATGGGTGAAAACGCATTTCTATCTTGGCGAGGACGTTGAAATATTCCCATTTTTCCATCTGCATTTCATCCAGAACAACGGAATGGCCTTCGGGTGGGAGTTGGGAAGCAAACTCCTGCTAACCGGATTTCGTATAATCATGGTCGGAGTGCTCGGTTGGCTGCTGTGGCGATTCATAAAGGATAAGTCAAGGCCGGCAGGATTTCTTGCCGCGCTTGCTGCCATTACGGCTGGAGCGGCGGGAAACATCGTAGACTGCGTGCTATACGGAGAGATCTTCACCAATCCCTGGCCTCCCGAAACTGCTACATTCACAGAGCTTGGCCATGGCTATGGGACCTGGTTTCAGGGACTGGTCGTGGACATGCTGTGGTTTCCGCTGTGCTCATTTAACTGGCCGCAATGGATGCCTCTTATCGGGGGAAGCCATTTCTCATTTTTCGATCCCGTTTTCAATATAGCGGATGCTGCCATAACGGTCGGAGTGCTCGTGGTCATACTCTTTTACTCGCGCCATATTTCGATGCCGGCAAAACCGGAGGTGAAAAATGACTGAAAAAGCCGCCGTCGTACTGATACTTGCCTCTGCAATATGCTTGGGACTGTGTTCATGCCGGAAGGTGCCGGATGATGTTATTCAGCCCGAGACGATGGCTCAGCTCCTTGCAGAGCTTAATACGGGCGAGGCATATGCAGATGCCTCACGCCGGGAATTGCAGTCGGACGACGACCGGAAAGCGCTTAAAGAGTCGATATACGCCCGCTACGGACTTACTCAGGCGCAAGTCGACACGTCGCTCAGTTGGTATGGCCACCATATAAAGGAATATGTTGAAGTGTGCGACCGAAGCATAGAGATTCTTGAGCACCGCCTTATTGAAAGCGGAAACCGCTCTGCGGCTAACGCTTTGGCTATGACAGGTGATTCCGTTGACGTATGGCCGTTTCCGCGTCTGTTACACATAAAGCCGAACTCTCCCACGCGAACCGTGAGCTTCAACTTCCTTAAAGATGACAACTGGGAAAGCGGCGACGTCTATACCTGGCGCGGAAAGTTCCATAACATGGCATCCGCCGCAACATGGAGTCTCGTAGCTGAATATGAAGGAGGCAAAATAGAGACTTTCCAGAGCTCTTTCAGCGGCGAGGGATGGCAGGAAATTTCGTTCTACACCGATACGATCGGTCCGGCACTTCGCCTTTACGGGGCCCTGAATATTCCGGAGAAGGGTGGAAGCTATGTTGTGGTTGACTCCATGAGCATTGTACGCAAGCGCTTCAACGAGACATTATTCCCGCAGCATTACCGTCAGAGGAGGCTCTATAATCTTGAGGGCACGCTGCATTCGGATCAGGACAGCATATGATGCACAAGATTGCGATTCCTCCCGAAGGAGAAATGCTTCTCGCGCGTCGCATAATATGTGGCAAATTTGACGAGTCGCCGGCCTACATATCTTTTTCTTCCAAGAACGGACTTTGTCTGAATGGCTTTGACAGGGAGCGCGCGAACGCAGGATATATAAGCGAATGCCTGCTTGTCCTCGTCGACAATGTAGAAATTCCGCATCATCTCAAGGGGAGGCAACTCCTTGAATACATAAATGGAAAGGGTTTATGGTATGACAACGCCTCCGAATGCCACGAGGGAACATCGGAGGCGTCGGAAAAGGTAGAGAAACCGCAGCTTTATATTATGCCTCGGATTTCATCGAGCGACTTAACGCCCTGACCGTCGCAGAACTCGATAATACCGTCAAGCACATCGATTGAAGCTTCAGGACGGACGAAGTTTGCAGTGCCGACCTGCACGGCACTTGCTCCAGCCATGATGAACTCGAGGGCATCGCGACCCGTGACGATCCCTCCGAGGCCCACTACAGGCACTTTCACAGCCTTTGCGACCTGCCATACCATACGGACGGCAACAGGGCGTACAGCGGGCCCGGAAAGGCCTCCTGTGACGGTTGAAAGGCATGGGCGGCGGTGCTCGACATCCACGGCCATACCCATTAATGTATTGATTAAGGAAATACTGTCGGCGCCGGCGTCCTCTACAGCCAGAGCTATATCTGTAATAGATGTGACATTCGGACTCAGTTTTACCATCAGATGACGAGACCAGGCTTTGCGGACTGCTGCGACAACCTCGGATGCGCTCTCGCAAGATGTTCCGTAAGCCATTCCTCCCTGCTTCACGTTCGGGCAAGAGATGTTCAGTTCAATAGCATGAATTCTGTCAAGAGCGGATAGGCGACGAGCCGTTTCGCAATAGTCCTCAACGGATTTGCCCGAAACATTGACTATGATTTCCGAATCGACTTCGCGAATTCCGGGATATATCTTATCGATAAAATAATCCACGCCCTTATTCTGAAGACCTACAGCATTGAGCATTCCCGACGGAGTCTCGGCCATGCGGGGGTAGGGATTGCCCTCGCGAGGTTCCAGCGTTGTCCCTTTGACAATAAAGCCTCCTAGCCGGTTGAGGTCCACAAACGGAGCGTATTCCGTGCCATAACCGAAGGTACCGGAGGCAGTAAGAACCGGATTCTTCAGGCAAAAATCCTTGCCGAGATTTACATTCAGATTCACCATGTCAGTTGATCGATATTAAACACCGGCCCCTCGGTGCAGACACATACATTCCCTTTTACCGTTTTCTCCACGCAACACAGACAGGCGCCAAGTCCGCATGCCATCATATTCTCGAGCGAGACTTCGCATGGAGTCTCGCTCCGGCGGCAGGCTGCAGCTACAGCCTTCATCATTGGAGCCGGACCACAGCATTGAACCATAGATGCTCGTTCAAGCATAGTGGCAAAACAAACACTGTCGGTGACTCGACCCGGAGTACCCCGACTGCCGTCGTCAGTTGTAATCTCGACATCCGCAAAGTCTTTAAAAGCTTCGGCTACAACCAGTTCGTGTGAATTTCTTGCTCCATATACCATCTTTACATCTACGCCTTTAGACTTCAAGATGGAAGCCTGATAGAGTAGGGGGGCAACTCCTACGCCACCACCTGCCAACACAAGCAGGTCGCCCTCTTTAAAATCTGTGCTGAAACCTTTGCCTAAGGGAATAATCATATCGAGCTCATCTCCTTCACTCGAAGAGCAGATGGAACGAGTGCCTTCACCAACGGCACGAATCAGCAAGCGAAGTGTATTTGATTTGTAATCAGCAAAATGAATGGATATGGGACGGCGAAGCAGCTTCCCGTTGCCGGGCACAGTAATCTCAACAAACTGCCCGGGAAGAATACCCTCCGGCAGATCTCCGTCAAGAGGCCTCAAATCCATGAGGCAATATCCGGCATCCAAATCAGACCTGTGCAGGACAACGAATTTCCGGTGTTCGATCGGCATTATAAAACTAATTTAATGATTATGTAGACTATGATGCAATTATAATGCAAAGTTAAGGCTTGGCGGGGAAAAAGACAAATTTCATAGAATATAAATATGTTTGAAGCATACGCAAACAAACACAAGAGTCTTGCTTTGCCATGCAGTAGAAGTGGGATTGACGCACTTTATTTAACATAATACAGATTATCAAACCAGCATTGGCGAGAATATGCAGTTTCAAATATATTTGATCATACGGAAACGGATTGTAATTATTTCTTTAAACTCCTTATACGTAACAAAAAATAAAGGGATTGTCAAACTTTTGAGTTCGTGAGATTGTTAGATTTTCAAAGAGCCCATTGAATGGTCGTGAATTTGCGAGTCAGAAGAATTAACAGGGACACCGAGTAGAATTCCGTATTAGGAAATTTATGATTCGGAATTAGGCTGGATGTATTTACAAAACCTAATACCTCAATAATTTTTAAGTCGAAAGAATTGTTTTAATTTCGTCTAATTGCAAATTTGCAAATCAGTTTCAGATTTTACTTATTTAAAACTGCGAACCATAGACCAGAACACTCAATTTACATTTCAGCAATGTAAAACTAAGACAAAAATTTCCACGTCACACATTTTAACACTGGGCTTATCTTGCTTGTTTCCAGCGCTTGCAAGCTCATAGTTAAAGTGCTCGTTTAATTCTTTGATATGGTTATATCCAGTACTCACCGTGACCGGATTCATCGTGTGTAAACATCTAAATAATAAGATTGAAACTGCTTCAAGTTTAGCTGCAACTATCAGATTCATTGTCCAATTTGGAGTTTTGTTAGGCCCCGTGGTTGTGAGTGTAAATTATAGATTTTACAAATTAAAACACTGTTTAAATTTTGCAATTACAAATTTGAAATTCTGAAATTTGCATTTTTCAATTATTTGTTTTATATTTGCATCGTTAAATTCTCATTGAAGTTTACAAATGAATAACGAAACAAGTCTGCTTGACCGCCTTAAAATGTTCATGCAATACACCGGATTGAGTAATTCGCAGTTCGCTGATGTTGCAAATATTCCGCGCCCCACTCTTTCACAGCTACTTCATGGGCGCAACAAGTCTGTAAATGATTCATTGCTTCGTAAACTCAACGATGGTTTCCCAAATCTCAACATCACCTGGTTGTTATTTGGCCGAGGAGAGATGTTAATGGATGGAAATTCACAATTCTCAGCGCCTCAAAATGTCGATAATCCGATAGTGATGCCAACTGAAATTGCAGAAATTCAAGCAAATAATCCTCAGTTTACCCTAAAAAACGAGCCCCCCACTCCATTACCCAAAGAGATTTCCGATGCAATTTCAGGCGCTGTTAAGTTGGAGGGTGACGCAAAAGCTCATTCCTCTATTGCCGCCGAACCTTTTTTTTATGAAGTGCGTCCGATGCAGGAACAGCCTTCGACGAATTCTGCCGGATCTGAGGAAAGAAGCCAACAAAAAAAAGAGATGACCTGCAAGAAGGTCACCTCTATTCTGGTCATCTATTCCGATGGAAGTTGCGATACTTTTACTCCCGGGCCGTTGCAACCGATTCGTCAGTGAGAGCCACGCGCATTACATCTTCAACCGTGTCAACATAGATAAAATCGAGACCTTCCAGATATACGGGCGTAATGTCTTCGATGTCGCGCCTGTTTCTTTCGCTCAGCACGATTTTTGAAATTCCAGCTCGTTTTGCAGCGAGAATTTTCTCCTTTATGCCTCCCACCGGAAGCACCTTGCCCCGAAGCGTAATCTCTCCGGTCATTGCAATTCCATGCGCAACCTTCACACCTTTGAATGTTGAAGCAATGGACGTGGCAATTGTAATACCTGCCGAGGGGCCGTCTTTAGGTATGGCACCTTCGGGGAAATGAACATGCAGGGTGTACTTCTCGAAAAGTTCTGGATCAAGGCCAAGGCTGTCGGCATGCGAGCGCACCCATTGATAGGCTATGGTTGCCGACTCCCTCATCACATCTCCAAGATTACCGGTTACCACCATTTTTCCCCCTTTCCCCGGAGAAAGAGATGACTCCGCAAGGAGAATCTCACCTCCGCATTCGGTCCATGCAAGTCCCGTGACAACTCCGGCAATGTCATTGCCCTCGTATTCATCTTTCTGTCGTGGAGCGAGACCGAGCAGTCCATACAGGTCTCCGGGCTCGATCGGAGCAGGAAATTCCTTCCCTCTTAGTCCTGAAAGCACGGCTTTACGAGCCAGGGATGCAAGATTTTTCTCGAGACGGCGCACACCGCTCTCGGATGTATATGTCTCGATAAGCGCACGCAGCCCCTCATCTGAAATCTGCAGTGCATCCGCTGCCAGTTTATACTCCTTGCTGATCTGAGGAATCAGATGTCGACGGGCAATCTCCATCTTCTCCTCTATTATATACCCGCTGATATCCATGATTTCCATGCGGTCGAGCAGAGGGCGTGCTATAGGAGCCAGACTGTTGGCGGTAGCAATGAAGAGAACGTTCGAAAGGTCATAATCAACGTCAATATAGTTGTCGTGGAAACGGCCGTTCTGTGCCGGATCAAGAACTTCGAGCAGAGCCGAGGCAGGGTCGCCCTTGAAGTCCGCTCCGATCTTGTCGATCTCATCCAGAACGATTACGGGATTCACAACCTCCGCGCGTTTCATTGCCGCAATAATCCGTCCGGGCATCGCACCCACATATGTGCGCCTGTGGCCGCGTATCTCAGCCTCGTCGTGCAGACCGCCGAGCGACACGCGTTCGTACTTGCGCCCCAAGGCGCGGGCGATGCTCCGGCCTACGGAAGTCTTGCCAACGCCGGGAGGGCCAACAAGACAAAGTATTGGAGCCTTTCCATCGGGATTATGCATAAGAACGGCAAGCTGCTCAAGCACGCGCTCCTTGAGCCGTTCAAGGCCATAGTGATCTTCATCCAGAATGGAGGCAGCCTTCTCGATATCATTGTTGCTTTCCGTCCGGATCTTCCATGGAAGTGAAACAAGCATCTCGAGATAGGCATACTGCACGGCATAATCCGGGCTCTGGGGATTATAATGACGTGTTTTTTCGGCCTCCCGTCGGAAAGTCTCGAGAACCTTACGGGGCATGCCTGATTTTTCTGCGCGCCCAATCAAGGTATCTATTTCTTCCTCGCTGTTGCCATATAGTTCCTCGCGAATCGTATCCATCTGTTGCTGAAGGAAAGCGGCCCGCTGATTCTCATCCATGGCCTTTCGTGTCTTGGCTGCGATTTCATTGCTTATAGCCACTTTATCCCCGGCCTCATCAAGAAAATTCCTCACACCTGCCAGACGCTCTTCCGGACGCGAGCGCATGAGCAATCCGGCTTTCTCACCAACCTCCATCGGAAGATGTGTGGCAAGGAAGTTCAATATATCGGTATCACCTTGCGCCTGATTAAGATTCTGGAGCACCATGGCTCCCTCGGGATGCGAGCGGAAAAGCGATTCCGATTCATCGCGCACCTGCTTAACCATCGAGTGGAATTCTTCAGGATGTTCGGGTGCATGCTCCTCGATCATACGCACACGCGCCGTTAAAGAAGATGGATCTCCACCTCGTCCGAGAATACGGAATTTTCCACGTGCACGCACAACAGCCGATACATTGCCGTCCGGAAGGTCAATGACCTTTAGGACGTCCGCAACAACCCCATATTTATACAATCCCTGCGAGATACCTGGATTCTCCTCCTCGGGATTGGTCTGGCACACCACTCCGATCGGCATTTTCTCTTCGCTCGCCCTGCGGGCAAGCTCAAGCGACAGACTTCGTCCGAGCGCAATAGGAATGGTTACTCCCGGAAAGAGCACGAGATTGCGAGTAGGGAGTATATAGAGATTGGAAGTGTCCGGATCCTTATCGAACTCGGAAATGTCAATGGTTATCTTATTAAGTGCTTCTGGATTCTGGTCGTTCATAATGAGGTCTCTTGCATGCAAAACCAAGGCCAAAATTACTAATTTTTTTTCAAATGCTCAAATCGGGATCCTACGCCGCCGGCACAGAGCTGTAATCATGCGCATTTTTCAAAATTTTTCCAAAATATGTTTTCAAACATATCGGCTTTTGCCTGTTTTACGAAAAAAATATCATAAATTGCAGTCGTGATTTAGGGATTAATCTCCCGCTCACCCTTAAAATTAATACCAACTATCTATATCCCTACCGGAATGAAAACCTACAAAACACAGGAAATCAAAAACATAGCCCTTCTTGGAAGTAAGGGCTCGGGTAAAACCACACTCG
>CAZBNM010000071.1:0-11515 GCA_964493495.1 uncultured Bacteroides sp. | reverse complement strand
CCAAGGAGACGGCTCTTCCGGTGGTGATCACGACCGGTGCGGCAGGCTCTACTTCGAAAAAGATATCACTGAAATATGCCGACAAGGCCAATGGGGGCATTGAAGCAGCAATGGCTGAGGCAAATGTGGTCGGGGTGCCGGTAAAGGAAACTGTGGTGCAGGGCAAGGCAACGACGGAGTATTCCTTGACATACACCAAATCGTGGAACCGGATGTTCTTGCCAGAGCGCATGACCACTCGTTTCGGAGGCGCTACAGGGGCAGCGTTGCAGTCGGCGGTGTTCACTTATAACAACTTCGGACGAGTGGCCGAGGTGAGGGATGCGGATGGCATTTCCACGACATATCTCTGGGGCTACGGAGGCAAGTATCCGGTGTATGAGATCGCGGGCACTACATTCTCCGAGGTCAATGGTCGGGAAGGTTCGAAGGTCCAGACGGATAATGCGCAGAATGTGACTCTGACAACGGGCCTACGGACCAAGAGGCGCTTTACTTACAAACCGCTTGTGGGCATGACGTCGGAGACGAGTCCTTCGGGTACGAGCACTGAGTATAGCTACGATGCGGCAGGACGCTTGACGGGCATAGCTGTCAATGGCAGTCCGGTTTCGGCCTATGAATATAAGATAGGCGAGGGAGGCCCCAACCTTGTGCGTGCCACTACATATGTGCTCGGCCAGATCATGAAGAACACGGTGGAAACGGAGTACAACGGCCTGGGACAGCCGGTGCGCACCACCAATAAGGCAACCGGCATCTCGCAGCTGACGGAATACGACTCGATGGGGCGGCCATACAGGCAGTCGGTGCCGTCGACGGACGATCCGGGGGAATATGACTGGACCTATACCTACTATGAGCCTTCGCCCCGAAAGCTTGCACAAGCGACGATGAAGCCGGGCAAGGCCTGGAAGGATGGATGGAAGCGAGCCTCGGTAACTACCTACATGAACTATGCGAACGGGACGCTGGGCTGTCCGGTTGTTTATTCCGATCTCAGCGGCAAGGTGTGCTTTGCCGGTTATTATTCCCCGGGGTCGGTGCTCGTGGAAAAGGCTGTGGACGAGGACGGGCATATAAGCTGTAAGTTCACCGATCGCCTGGGGCGTGTCCTGGCTACGTCAGAAGGACGCGAGGGCGACATGCTGCTGACGCTCTATGTCTACGACGACTACAACCGCCTGCGTTATATTCTTCCGCCGGATGTGCCCTTGGGCACATACACGGCGGGGAGCACCGTGCTGCAGGAGAAGGCCTATATATATGAATACGACGATCGTGGTCGGCGGATATCGTCCAAGACGCCGGGCTGCCGCAAGAGCCGCGTGAAATATAGCGAGGGCGGCCGCGTGGTGGCGCAGCAGCTTCCGAACATGAGCGGCAATGAATGGCTGCTGTATTTCTACGACCGCTGCGGGCGCGAGGTGCTGACCTCGCTTGCGGAGATCTCCGAAAGCGCTATCGACTCGATGTGCACGAAGCTGCCTATCGCAAGCTTTACAGGGGGTGCCGATAACGGAGGCTACACGTTCACGCCTGCGCTCGCCCACGGGACGGGCACGCTGCAGCGGGCTAAGTACTACGACACATACGAATTTATCGACGGTCAGAGCTTCTACTACGGCACGGATGCTCCGGACTTCCGCTGTGACTACAATCACACGACCACGGGCTACGGGCAGCTGACGGGGGAGTGCGACTTCTCTATTCTGAAGAAGGGCCTTGCGTCGGTTTATTTCTATGATGATCGTGGGCGGATCTACCGCTCGTACAAGGCGCATGTTGGCGGCCGGCAGGAGCTGACGTATGCCTACGATACGCAGGGCAATGTACTGAGCGAGCATGAGGTGCTCAAGGCCTCGGCCACGCAGACCTTCGACCGCGTGACGCTGAACTATTATGACAATGCCGGGCGCGTGACATCGACGCGGATCACGGAGAACGGCGAGACGGCCACGTTCAGCTACAGCTATGACAATCGGGGGATGCTTGCGAAGAAGAGCATGGGCTTCAATATGGAGCATAAGTTCAGCTACGACGAGCACGGCTGGCTGACGGAGTCGACGCTGTCAGTAAACCGGCTGATGACGGGGAAGCTGCCGCTGTCTTTGGGAATGGAGTACTATTCGCTGATAGGTCCGGGCCTTGGGGGCGAGGATCTTCCGATCCTTCAGCGGCTGACGAACTATACGGAGCGGCTGCTGTATGCCGACTCGGATGCTGCCGCTCGGCGCTACACGGGCTGTCCGTCGGCAAGAATCACGAGTCTGGGCGGCCGCTATGACTATCACTACGATGCGCACGACCGCCTGATCAAGGCCGACTATACGCCCGGGGAGAAGGCAGCGGAGGGCGAGGACTTCTCGACGGAGTACAGCTACGGGAAGTTGGGCAATCCTCTGACGGTAAAGCGCTACGGCGTTACGGACATGGACACGGAGGGGACCGAGGAGTTCGGGCTGCTGGATGAGCTCTTGTACTCTTACGACCAGTCGGGTCGACCGACCTATATATCGAATACGGGCGAGGGAGAGGATTTCTACGGCCGTACGGGCTTTGCGCTCGAGGATGCGGAGATAGAGTGGAACGAGGCGGGACAGCTCGCGAAGGACAGTTCGCGCGGAATCACGGCCACGACCTACGACTACCGCGGTCTGCTGACATCGCGGCGGATGGACGTGCCGGGCGGGACGATGTCGATGGGCTACAGGCACGATGCGGACGGGAATCTGATTCAGCGGAGCTATACGCGTATCATAAACTCGTCGTATTCAAACTATGTGCGAAATTACATTGCGGGGCGCGTTTACAAGGGCGCGAATCTGGAGTACTCATATTTCCCGGGCGGTTACTTCGACTCGGAGGGGAAGGTGCACTACATCATCAACGACTATCAGGGGTCGGTGGTGATGGTTGTGGACTCGGTGGGTAATGTAGAGCAGCACAACAGCTACTATCCCTACGGCGAACTGCACCGCAATCCGGCGGGTCAGCGTCGGCTGTATATAGGCAAGGAGCGGATTGATGAGACGGCGACATACGACTACGGTCCACGCGACTTCCATGCCGCGGGGCTATTCTGGGAGGCCCCTGACATGAAGGCCGGGGATTACCCCTGGAGCAATCCCTATACGATGTGCGCGGGGAATCCGATCAGGAATATAGATGTTGATGGAAAGGATATTGTGATTCTATATTCACACTTCCCAATATGGCACTTGGGTGCTTTAATTACAAATTCTGACGGAAAGTTAGCTTTATATTCAAAAAACGGAACAAATAAAGCATTCAATAGTGGATCAAGTACATTAAATATAAGAGGGATATTTCAATCATCAGGGAGTGGTGCTACGCCATTAGCCGATAGAGGTGAGAAAACATGGGATTCAATAGATGATTTTATAAATAGTTCTGAAGCAGATGAATATTCAAGTTATATTCATTATTCAACAGATAGTGAGCAGGATTCAAAAGCAACTACTGCCATGGAAAGTGAAATAGATAAACCATATGATATTATAACGTCCAATTGTTCTCACGCGGCAATGGCTGCATTATATGCAGGTCTGTCAGAAAAATCGGATTCTTCGATTCTAAATAAAATCATAGATACAAATCCATTAACTGCATTTGAGAAATTGAAAGAACTGAATCAATCCGGAGATCTTCCCGCGAAGTCCTGGGGAAAAACAAAAAGCTATAAATGGTGGATTGAGCTATTTGATAAGCTGAGTTTTGATTTGAAATCAGGGAATTGCGACCATGCAAAAGATATGCTTAAGAAGGCTTTCTAAATATGTTTAAGAATTGTAAGTTATATTCCTATCCCTTTTTATGGCCATCCTTGATGTTCCTGTCTGTACTTGCGTTGCGAGCGATACGGGTATGTTCTATTGCTGCTATTTTCGGTGTTATAGGAATAGTATCAAGTATTTTCTTTGTAATGACTATGTTCCGACTATACAGGTTGTGTGCTTCTCATGAGTTATGGGAGAATATTATATATTTGGTTGGCTATGGTTTGATGTATTTTATTGGGATCGGTTTTTGGAGTGTTTTATGAAGTCAAAAGTATATAAGGTTTTCGCATGGATCTGGTCTATAGTCTGTATGATTGTGACTTTTTCTATTATTTTACTATTTTATAATGCGACAAATTTGCCAATTGGAAGATGCGTTTGTATTATAGATATTGCCGTTTTTATGAAATATTTAGTTTCGAGGGTAAAATCGTCATATAAAAATGAGAATATATTAAGGAGATTGCCTCTATATGATAAATTTTTGTTAGCAGTTGTTTCCATACCAATAATATTTATGGCTATGATAGGCCCTATTATAATTCCAGCAGCGGTTTTAATCGCTCTATTTGGTTTATTGGATTTACGGGAATCAATCTTTAAATGTATTTTTATTAAGTCATACCGCAAAGATATTTTCCGAAGGTCAGGAGTTTATATAATATTCAACACAATATTATGCGAAATGGCAAGCATTTATACATTTTATCATCCCTAAAAAACTGTATCATGAATTATTTTTCTGGACGATGTCTTAATCTTTTTGCTTTTTGCACAGTTTGTGTCATCCTATCGGGGTGCATTCAGTTTCGAACGAATAAGATACCTGAAGATTCTTTTGAAATGCAATTTCTTAAATCGCTGGAAAGAAGCAATGGCTCAATTTTTGTATCGGAGGACGGAAGGGAAGATACTTTATGGTCCTCAAAAGTTATATATTCTGATCCACTTTCGTGTTCGACTCGATATGGAATGTTTGAGATACTGGGTTCAGATGCGGATTGTGATATAGTTATTCAACATCGAACAGAAATAATAACCGGCGGAATAAGATTATTTACAGAGCCTGCTCAAGCTTCCAAACCAAATGAATCCAATGTATATTTCAGATCCAGTTTAGGAAGCTTATGTTATTTTCTTGATCCTGAAATCAAAGATTATCTGCGCGATATCGATATAAAGGGTGTAAATTATGAAAATTGCCTCGTGGCAGATTCAACAAATACAGAATGGTGGCCCTTGGATTATCGAAAAGGCTATAACGATTCAATATGCGAATATGCTCTGAGTCCGGATGTCGGACTTCTATATTATACATTTAATGATGGAAGTCGCTATGTGCGCAAAGAGGGGGCGAAAGTCGAGCCGACAGAACCACGCATTGCATCGACTTTCCTGGAGAAAGTTGTATATTATGTGAAATACACCATCAAATCCGTACTGTCGTGGATAAAGGGAGTATTTAGGAAAGGAGAATAAGGCTTCACGTATTTTTATTATTTATGATAACTCGCCGCTATTCAAACCATAGAGTTTACAGCTGCTCCTACGGGCAGCTGACGGGGGAGTGCGACTTCACTTTTTTGAAGAAGGGCCTGGCGTCGGTTTATTTCTATGACGATCGGGGGGGGATCTACCGCTCCTTCAAGGCGCATGTTGGCGGCAGGCAGGAGCTGACGTACGCCTACGATACGCAGGGTAATATACTGAGCGAACGTGAGCTGCTAAAGACGACGGCGAAGCAGACCTTCGACCGCGTGACGCTGAATTACTATGACAATGCCGGGCGCGTGACATCTACGCGAATCACGGAGAACGGCGAGACGGCCAAGTTCAGCTACAGCTACGACAAGCGGGGAATGCTTGCGAAGGAATGACCTATTTATAATCGTATCTTTTTATATTTCCTGAGGAATTGTTATTTTTAATGATTTAATTTACTTATGAAGCTTCGATTCTTAATTATTTTATTTATTACTTCGGCTATTTCTGGTTGTGCGACATTTAAATCAATCAGGTGCGGAAGCCCCTCTACTGATACATATCGCAATTTTGCAGTCGATACTATTTCAACAGGAGAAAGTGGTCGAACTGTGCTGATAGAAACAGAGGATCACGACAGATATTTTGAGGACTCTAAATTTTCCGGTGGCCGTTTCAATGGCGAAACTATAGGCGAGTTTTTTTCACGGGTTCGCGGTAATGGAGCATTGTTGATCGTTCGCAACGACACCATTCTTCTTGAAGAATATTATGGTAATTTCTCAAAGTTATCGCCCTCAAATATATTTTCCATAACAAAAGCTGTAACGGCATTGTTATGCGGAATTGCAGTGGATGAGGATTACATGTCTATTTCCGATCCTATAACCCGTTACATTCCTGAACTTGAAAAAGCTGATAAGTTATTTAAGGAGCTGACGATCGAACACCTCCTTGATATGCGTACAGGGCTCGATTTTTATGAGAGTTACGGATGGAATCCTTTTTCAAAAATGGCAAAGCTGTATTACGGGAAAGATGTTGTGAGTCAATTCAAAAAATTGCACTTCAAGTCAAACCCCGGAGGCACACACTATTATAATTCCATGGCTACGGCACTTTTGGGGGGCGCAGTAGAGCGAGCTGTGGGAGTCCCTTATGCGCAGTATCTGCAGGAAAAGGTGTGGCAACCGTTGAATATGGAGTCGGACGCCCTGATCTCTCTTGACGACAACAGACACCGCCAGGCGAAGTCATACGGCGGACTGGTATCGAATGTGAGGGATCTTGCAAAAATCGGGCGGCTGTATATCAATGGTGGAATATATGACAACCGAAAGATCGTAAGCAAGGAGTGGATAGACCGCTCCACACATTCCGAATTGGAAAATGAGGCTTACTCTTTCGGTTGGAATAATATTATTACGCGAGTAAACGGACAAGACATAGTTACGCCAAGATTCTTTGCAATCGGGCTCTATGGTCAAGTATTATTCTGCGATCCTTCTCAAAACCTGATTTTTGTGACCTTGGGAGAGAAGAAAGGTTGTGAATACCATTTACTCTTCGATGATTTCTGCAATCTGATTTCTCAGTGAGGGCCTGTTTAGTGCCCTATAGAGCATCGCATCAGTCCTTGTTTGGGGCAGGGATGTGCGGCTTGTCCGTGTGCTTGATGCCGTCGCGGATGAGCAGGGCGTCGATTGTGGGGTCCTGGCCGCGGAATCTACGATAGAGCACAGCCGGGTCTTCGGTTCCACCACGCGAAAGTACGTTGCGGCGGAAGGAGTCGGCAATATCACGATTGAAGATCCCGTTTTCGCGGAAGTATTCAAATGCATCCGCATCGAGCACCTCTGCCCATTTGTAGCTGTAATAGCCCGAAGCATATCCTCCGGAGAAAATGTGGCTGAACTGAGGTGAGATAGCTGTGCCTTCCACCGGCTCGAAGAGCTGCACGGATTCCATGGCACGGCGTTCGAACTCGAGCGGATCGCCTTCAATAGGGGCTTCTATTGTGTGATAAGCCATATCGAGATAGCCGAATCCGAGCTGACGCAGGCAAGCGTATGCTGCGCCATACTGCGCGGATGCAACCAGGCGGTCGACGAGTTCCTGAGGTATGGCTTCGCCTGTCTGATAATGGCGCGCAAAGCTGTCGAGGAATTCTTTCTGCGTAAGGTAGTTCTCATTGAACTGCGAGGGAAGTTCCACGAAGTCGCGATATACGGATGTTCCGCTCATGGATGCATAGTTTGTCGATGCCAGCAGTCCGTGGAGCGCATGGCCGAATTCATGGAGGAAGGTCTCAACCTCGTATGGTGTAAGGAGCGAGGGCTTATCGCCTGTAGGCTTGGTGAAGTTCATGACGATGCTTACCTGAGGGCGCGAATCCTTACCGTCGGGGGTATGATACTGGTCCTTGAACCCTGTCATCCATGCGCCTGGGCGCTTGGACTCGCGTGGGAAGAAGTCAGTGTAGATAACACCGATGAATTCGCCGTTTTCGTCCTTTACGTCGAAAGCTTTCACATCCGGATGATACACTTCGATGGCGGGATTTTCCTCAAACTGCAGACCGTAGAGCTTCGTAGCTAATCCGAATACGCCCTTGATGGTGTTGTTGAGCTCGAAGTAGGGGCGAAGCTCTTCCTCATCGAAGGAGTATTTTGCGGCTTTGAGCTTATTGGAATAGTAGGAGTAATCCCAGGGTTTCAGTTCCACGGGCTTCCCTTCGAGCTCAGAGGCGAAGGCCGTGAGCTCGGCCAGCTCGGCTTTGGCAGCAGGTGTGTAGGCTTCGCGAAGACGATCGAGGAGTTCGTAAACTGCCTCCGGTGAGCCGGCCATGGTGCGTTTCAGGTTCTGCGCGGAATAGTTGCGTGCGCCAAGCATCAGGGCGCTTTCGAGCCGGAGCTCAGCGATACGCTTGAGGATTTCGCGATTATCGAATTCTCCGGAGGTGTTGCGTGCGGAATAAAGCTTATACATCTTTTCTCGCAGATCCGGACGGGCGGAATATTTCATGAACGCCATATAGGTTGGCTGGTCCATTCCGAAACGGTACTTTCCGTCCAGGCCTTTTGCCTTGGCACTTTCGGCGGCTGCGACAACAGAACTTTCGGGCAGTCCGTCAAGATCAGACGCTTCAAGAATCATTTCATAATTGCCCACGTCTTTAAGCACATTCTGTCCAAAAGTGGTGGTGAGCTCGGAAAGCTCGCTCATGATTTTCTTGAAACGGGCACGGTCCTCGCCCTGAAGCGTCGCGCCCGAGAGGGCGAATGAATCGTATGTTTTCTGCATGAGCATTGAATCCTCGGCCGAGAGCCCTTGCCATTGCCGGGGATCTTCATACACTTTGCGTACGCGGTTCCATAGCGCTTCATTAAGAATTATGGATGTGGAATAGTCGCTAAGCTTGCCCGATGCGGAAAGTGATATGCGCATCATCTCGTCATCGGCATTGGCCGAGAGGAGAGGGAAGAAAACGTTCAGCACACGGTTGAGGTCGCTGCCACTGCGTTCGAGCGCCACGATGGTATTGGCAAAAGTGGGTTCGTCGGCACTGTTGGCAATAGCATTGACTTCCTTAAGTGCAAGCTCGAGGCCGCGATCAATGGCAGGTTCCCATTGAGAATTGTCAATTCTGGAGAAAGGGGCCGTGGAGTGCGGACCATCAAAATCCTTGAAGAAAACGTTTTCGTTTGCCATTGTCGTGGTAGCAGAGAGCAGTGTTGCGGCCAAAATGCCGCATGAAACTGCTTTTGTTATCTTGTTCATTATTGATTTTCGGTAGGTTATCGGGTTTGCGAGGTGTTCAATCGCTCATGGTGCGCAGGAGTTCGGCATTGTCGGTCGTGCGCTCCATGCGGTCGCGTATGAATTCCATTGCCTCGATCGGCGTGCGGTCGGAGAGGAAGCGTCGGAGAATCCACATACGGTTGAGCGTTTCGGAATCAAGCAGCAGATCGTCGCGACGGGTGCTCGACGACATGATGTCGACAGCGGGGAAGAGACGCTTGTTGGCAAGTGTGCGGTTGAGCTGGAGCTCCATATTGCCTGTGCCCTTGAATTCCTCGAAGATCACCTCGTCCATTTTCGAGCTCGTTTCGGTGAGCGCGGTGGCGATGATCGTGAGGGAGCCGCCCCCTTCAATGTTACGTGCCGCGCCGAAAAAGCGTTTGGGCTTCTGCAGGGCATTTGCATCCACACCACCGGAAAGAATCTTGCCGGAGCCGGGCGCGACGGTGTTGTAGGCACGTGCCAGACGGGTGATAGAATCGAGGAGGATTACAACATCATGGCCACATTCAACCATTCGCTTAGCCTTCTCCATGACTATGCCTGCGATCTTTACATGGCGTTCGGCAGGCTCGTCGAAAGTCGCTGCGATAACCTGCGCATTCACACTGCGCTGCATGTCGGTGACTTCCTCAGGACGTTCATCAATGAGAAGAATCATGATGTAGGCCTCGGGATGGTTCTCGGCAATTGCATTGGCAATATCCTTGAGGAGGATGGTTTTACCGGTCTTGGGGGGAGCCACGATAAGCGCGCGCTGACCCTTGCCGATGGGGGCGAACATGTCAACGACACGGGTGGAAAGAGTGCAAGTCCGGCCGGAGGTTAGATCGAACTTCTCATCGGGGAAGAGAGGTGTGAGATGCTCAAAGGGCACACGGTCGCGTATGAATTCGAGCGAACGGCCGTTCACGCGCTTGACGTCGACAAGCGGGAAGTGCTTTTCGTTGTCTTTCGGAGGACGGATGGTTGCTTCCACTACATCGCCGGGCTTAAGTCCGAAAGCTTTTATCTGCTGCTGTGTGACGGAAATATCGTCCGGGGAAGCGAGATAATTGAAGTCAGCGGAACGCAGGAAGCCCTGATTGCCGTTCTCGATTTCGAGCACACCGGTCGCCGTGAGGAGGTTGTCAAAACTGTAGCGCTGGGGTGCCGGTGCCGGAGCTTTGGGTTGAGCGGGAGTTTTCTTTTTCTTGGCTTTCGGAGTCTGGAGTTCTGCCGCGGGAGATCCGTTTGGCTCTTCGGAGCCGGGCGTGAGCTCAGGTTCAGCCGTGGGGGAGAAGGGCATTTCTTCCAACGGGGGAAGTGCCCCTTCTTCACGCAGACGTTGGGCGCGTGGCACGAATTTGCGGCCCTCGCTGCGGGGGAAGAATGAGCCCAGACCGGGAGTGTCCTTCCGGACAACCGGGGCGTCGGCCTGTTTGGTCTCGGCCGTCGCATTATCGGATTTCTCTTGCGTGGGTGCCTCCGCAACCGGGGTGGAGGAATCGTCGGAGTTCGCTGTCGTCTCAGCTTGAGATTCCTCAGTCTCGGCCTTCTTAGTGCGTCCGCGGCGCTTGGCCTTTTCAGGAGCCGGTGCGTCAGCGGGTTTTTCGCCTTCAGGCTCGGTGGCCTGGGCCACGGGCTTAGCGGCCGCATCTTCGTCTTTCTTCTTGCGCGTACGCTTTTTTGCAGCCGTGCCGTCGGAAGCGCGAGAGCTCTTTCTGGGCTCGGGAGCAGAAGCGGCTTCAGCTATGGCCTGCTGGTCAATAATCTTGAAAATAAGAGCCTGACGATCGCTCAGATCGATTTTTTTGATGCCAAAATCCTTGGCAATAGTTGCCAGATTTTCATCCGGCATCTCAGTAAGTTGTGAGATATTGTACATTTTGAAGGTGTAGGGAGGGAAAGCGATTATCCACGCTTGGCTTCAGTTCGGCCTATGTGTCGATTGTGAGGTTGAAATTTCGTGGGGTAGGGGGAGGATCCTGTCTCCGAGTGGGCGGTGCCGTGGGAAAAGGATGGTTGGAAGGGCCGGGCGATAGCTGCGAGGACTCAAATTCCGTAAATTCAATTCGATACTTGAGCAAACTAAGCGGCAGCCTCGCGGCAGGCCTTATGTTTGCTCCACAAAGGTACGAAATTATTTTGGAAAAGTCAAATTTAAATGCTTCTCCACGTATGTAGAAAGGATAAGGACAACCGCGACGAATAAAGAGCGGAATTTTGAAGTAGAAAAACTTAGTTGGTAAAATACAGCACTACAATAGATTACTGCTATTTGAAGAATTTTATTGAAAAAATTGCGCAAAAAAATCCTCGAAAAATTTGGATAAACCAAAAATAGTGCCTAACTTTGCATCGCAATTGAGAGGGACACCTACTCAAGAAGCACAAAATGACTCCGTAGCTCAGTTGGTAGAGCAACTGACTCTTAATCAGTGGGTCGA
>CAZBNM010000070.1:0-11587 GCA_964493495.1 uncultured Bacteroides sp. | reverse complement strand
CAAGATCAGTCAACCACGTTGCATCCCGCGCACGTCGTAAAAAAATCCTCAAACTCACCCGCGGCTACTTCGGCTGCCGCCGCAATGTTTGGACCGTAGCCAAGAACACCTGGGAAAAGGGTCTGACCTACGCTTACCGCGACCGTAAGGACAAGAAGCGCAACTTCCGTGCACTCTGGATTCAGCGTATCAACGCCGCCGCCCGTCTCGAGGATCTTTCGTACTCGAAGCTCATGGGCCTCATCCACAAGAGCGGTATCGAAATCAACCGCAAGGTGCTTGCCGACCTCGCCCTCAACAATCCCGAAGCTTTCAAGGCTATCGTGGAGAAGGTGAAGAACGCATAAGCCGTAAGCCCTGCAATTAAAGAAAACCACCGTTTCAGTCATGACGACTGAAACGGTGGTTTTCTTTTGCTGTCGCGGATGCGCCTGAGTGTGCTACAAACTGAGCCTGAAGCCGCCGAGGGCTGTGAATCCGGGCATTTCGTATCCGCGGTTTATGGTGTAGCGGGTGTTCGTGATATTCTCCAGCCGGGTAAATACATCGACAAAGCGGCAGATGCGGTAGGTGAGTTTCAGGTTGAGCAATGCATAGTTCTGGCGGGTCACATCATCGGCAACATACAGCGATCCCACGCCTTTCAGATCCGCGTCGATTATCAGCTTTTTAAAAAGTGAGAGGTTCGCGCCAAGGTAATACTGGTTCCCGGGGGCGCCGACGAGATTGTGAAGCGATGTGTGAAGGTAGCTGTATGAGGCATAAATGCGCAGATTGTCGAGGGGGCGGCTTGAGGCGGAAATCTCGATGCCCTTGTTGATGAAGCGGCCTGTGTTGACGTTCTTGCTGTCCACGACCTGGATCATGTCGGTGCCTCGGCTGAAATAGGCCGTGAGGTCCATCGAGAAATACCGGGAGAACCGGCGCCCGAGGGATACTTCATAGTTCATCATCTTCTCGGGCTTTAGGTCGGGATTGGCCATTCGGTAGAGGTAGAGCTCGCGGAAGGAGGGGTTGCGATAGCCCATGGCGAGTGTCCCTTTCACTGAGAAGCCCCGGCCGGGGTTGAGGGCGAACCCGAACTGCGGAATCCATTGGGTGTCGAATTTGTCGCTGTTGGCCATTCTAAGGCCGCCGTTAAGATTCAGCAGCTCGCCCACAAGGCTCTGTGATAGGGTGATGTAGGGCGAGTATTCCGTGATTCTCTTCCGGGCTATGGTGGACAGCGAGCCTTCCGTGTGGTTGTTTCCACCGGAAACAGGAATCTCGCCGGAATATGTATCAAAATCAAAACCTACGGTTGCGGATGCTCCGCGCCAGGGGGTAAAGTTCTGATAGGCCATGATGCCCAGACGATCGTCCTTGCTGTGGAAATGGCGGGGATCATCGACGAAGTGATTGCCATAGCTGTAATATGCCCGGATAAGGCCGTTTGTGGCAGCGAAACGATTTGTGGCGCACAAAGAAGCCTCGCCACGCGTGATGCTCTGACGGTAAATATCCGTCGACTCCGGATTCGAAAGCTTCGGATATATAGGGTCGTTGCCTTTGAAGTGCATTATGGTGTAGTCGGCCGCGGCTTTCCAGTTTGGAGAGAAGTCATAGCCGATTTTCACGTATCCGTCGGCCTGGTAGAAATCAAAATTCTTGACATTGCCGTCGGTGCGATTGTATGATGCGGAGGCCAGTGATGAGAATTTGCCGAAACGGGTGGTGTTGGTGGCGGAGGAGAGCCATGTATTGTAGGAGCCGTATTGAGAGGAAACGGTTGTGCGGATGCCGCTTTCATGCGGGGTCTTTGTTATTACATTGATTGCTCCCGCCATTGCGTTCGAGCCGTAGAGCACGGAACCGGGGCCACGAAGCACTTCCACGCGCTCGACATACTCCTTGTCATAGAAGTCTGCGATATGGTGGGAGTATAGGCCGGCGAACTGCGGCTGTCCGTCGACCATCATAAGGACTGCGGAAGCCCTGTCGCCGCCTACGCCACGCAGCTTGATGTGGCCGGAGCCGCCGTTGCTTACGCCGAATCCGAAGATGCTTCGCTCGGTGACAAACAGACTGGGCACCATCCCGGAGATGGCCGACAGGACCTGTGTATCGCCGGTGGATTGCAGTCGGTCGTGCCCGATGACGGATACTGTATAGGGCAGGAGATTTTTCTGAACGGGGGCGTTGGAACCGGTGACTACCACCTCCTGAAGCTGCATTACCGAATCAGCAGCTTCCCGGCCGCAGACGGCGACCGTGGAAACTGCTGACACGTATGCGAATATAAGATACCGTTTAAGAGACATTACTTGTCGAGGTCGATTATTTCATACTCAAGAGAGCCGAGGCCTATCGCGGCAGCATGGTCGATGGTGTGGAGGCCATGCCGGCTGTTGATGCGCTCAATCAGCGGGGCGTTGTCGTTGCCTTCGGTGGGGTGCATGTTGAATATGATGTCGACGCAGGCTTTGTCGAGCGCCACGGGATCGGTGGATGCAAGGATGCCGTAGTCTTTGAGAAGCACTTCGGAGGGATGTGCGTCGCAGTCGCAATCCACGGACATGTTGTTCATGACGTTGATATAGACGATATTATCACCGAAGTAATCATCGACAGCCTGTGCGGCGGCGGCCATAGATTCAAGGAAAAGATCCTGCTCGGCGATATTGGCCCAGATTTCTTCGGTTTTGTCGGTCTTGCCTGCAGAGTGGATGTATGTCTTGCCGTCGGCCGAAGCCACGCCAATGCTTGCGTTCTTCAGCACACCGCCGTAGCCACCCATGGCGTGGCCTTTGAAGTGTGCGAGATTGATCATATAGTCGTAGCGGGGAAGATGGTTTCCGACGATATCGTATTTGATGTGGCGGCGGTCGCGTACGGGAATCTTCATCTGGCCTTCTTCGTCCATGAGATCAACGGGGGCTATTGTGTCAAAGCCGTGTTCATGTACGGTCTGCCAGTGTGCTTCGACGGTATTGCGCTTTCCGGCGTATGCAGTGTTGCACTCGACGATTGTTCCGTGCACGGTATCCACCAAGGCGCCAATGAGGGTGGGTTTAAGATAGTTTGGGTTGCCGGATTCGCCCGTGCTGATCTTCACGGCCACGCGATGTCCGTCGGCCGGACGGTCGAGGGCCTTGTAGATTTTGACGAGGGCTTCGGGTGAGATCTCCCGCGTCATGTATACTTTGGACTGCGCGGATGCGGTCAGGGCGGCAAGCGCTATGGCTGCTGCGAGAAAGAATTTGAACGGTTGCATGATGAATGGATTTATTAAAAGGGATTCGCCGTATAACGGTAGAACGCAAAAAAACAAGAAATGGTATAGAGCAAGTGCATAATATTATGTTTTTTCAAAGAATTGGGATATACACACCGCGCCCGCAATGCCCCCGAGGCTTTGCGGGCGCGGTGAAGATGCCGGAATCAGAGTTCCGCCAGGGCGGGTGTGGCACGCAGGGCGGCGAGGTTGTCGGGGGTGGGGACCCACTGCTGTCGCAGCGGCTCACCGACGGGCTCGAATCCGGCCGCTTTAAGCCGCTCTGCAATGAGCCGCGGCCCTTCGCCGCTCCAGCCGTAAGAGCCGAAGGTGAGACATCGCTTGCCTTTGAGCTTGAGGCCTTTGATCATCCCTAATAGTCCGTCCATGGCATATGACAGCTCGTTGTTGATCGTCGGGCAGCCCATGACCACCGCACGCGAGCGGAAGATATCGGTGAGGATGTCGTTCTTGTCGTCCTTGGCTGCGTTGCGTATTGTGACAGTCGTTTCGGGATGTGCCTGCCGGATGCCGTCGGCCAGGGCTTCGGCCATGCGGCGCGTAGAGTTCCACATGGTGTCGTAGACCACGGTCACGCGGTCCTCGGCATAGGGTTTGCTCCACTGCTTGTAGCGCTCGAGTATTTCGGAGATGTGCGAGCGCCATATTATGCCGTGGCTCGGTGCGATCACGGCAATGGGCAGCTCCATGGCCATGAGCTCCGCAAGCTTCCTGGCCACAAGCGGATTGAAGGGCGCGAGAATATTTGCGTAATATTTCATCGCTTCTTCGAATGCTGCGGACAGGTCGGCCTCGGCATCATCGAATAGGCTTTCGGATGCGAAGTGTTGTCCGAATGCGTCCGTCGAGAAAAGCACGCCGCCATCGCCGTCGAAGTAGGAGAACATCGTGTCGGGCCAGTGCAGGAAAGGCGCCTCGATGAATGTGAGCGAATGGTCGCCCAGCTCGAGCTTATCGCCCGTGCGGACTAGGCGGAAGTCCCAGTCTGCAGCCTCGCGGTGGTGGCCCAGTATGATGTCGCGCCCCTTGGCGGTGCAATATATTGGCGTGCCCGGAATCTCTTTCATTATCAGGGGGAGCGCGCCGCTATGATCAATTTCGCTATGGTTCATGACTATGCAGTCGATAGTTCGGATGTCGACTGTTTCCTTCAGCGAATCGAGAAATTCGTGATCATACGGACGCCACACCGTGTCGATCAGCACGGTTTTCCCTCCTGCGCGAAGCAGGTAGGCGTTGTAGGACGACCCCCGTGAAGTGCTGAGCTCATCGCCGTGGAAGTGTTTCAGCTCCCAGTCGACCTTGCCCACCCACTCCACGTGGTCCGTAATCTGTTTGTGCATGGCGGATTATGCGGGCTCAAACATGTCTTTGCCCACGCCGCATTCAGGGCATGTCCAGGTGTCGGGCAGGTCCTCGAAGGCCGTGCCGGGAGCTATTCCGTTGTCAGGATCGCCTACGGCGGGATCGTAAACATATTCGCATACCGTGCAGATGTATTTTCCCATAATCGTGAGTATTAAAAGTTCAACATTTCCTTTATAACGATTGTAAGCTCGCCGCGGTTCAGCTTTAACAGGCGTGGGATGGAGGTTTTTTTGTGCCGGACTTGCGTGGCCGGTGATTTTTAGTTATTTTTGTGGAAAGAAACAACGTGTGTTTTCCCACCATGAAGAAATACGATTTTGATCGTGTGATCGACCGCCACGGCACTCACGCAGCCAAGATAGACCGTCTGGACGCCATGTTCGGGCGTCATGACCTTACGCCACTGTGGATTGCCGACCTGGATTTCGCGGTGTGTCCGGAGATTACGGCCGCGCTCCACGCACGTCTCGACCATCCCGTACTGGGCTACTCCGATGCCTCCGAAAGCTACTGGAATTCCATTATCGACTGGAACCGTAATCGCCACGGTCTCGAACTCCGTCGCGAAGACATGGCCTTCATCCCGGGCGTGGTAAAGGGTTTTGCCCTGGCCGTGAACTATTTTACCGAGCCGGGCGACGCCGTGGTGATTCAGCCGCCGGTATATACGCCCTTTTATACGGTGGTCCGCGGCAACGGACGCCGCGTGGTCGAGAATCCTCTGGTGCTCGAAGACGGGAAATACCGCATGGATCTCGACGGTCTTGCCGAGCTCCTGCGCACGGAGCGCCCGCGGATGATGATTCTCTGCAATCCTCACAACCCTATTGGCATCCAGTGGGACCGCGATACTCTGGCCCTTCTGGCCCGTCTTTGCCGCGAGGCCGGATGCACGGTGGTGAGCGACGAGATTCACGGCGACCTCATGCTGAACGGACGTCGCCACATCCCCTTCCTTGCTGCCGGCGAGGACGCAGAGGCAATAGGCGTGATGCTCGGCGCTCCGTCCAAGACCTTCAATATTCCCGGGCTCGTGAGCTCATGGATGGCCGTGAAGAATCCCGCGCTCCGCGAGCCGTTCTACAGGTGGCTGGAGGTCAACGAATTTTCGTCGCCCGTGATGATTTCCGTAATCGGCGCCGAGGCCGCTTACCGCAACGGCGAGCCCTGGCTCGATCAGATGCTCGAGTATGTCCAGGAGAATATCCGCTTCACCCGCGAGTATATCCGCGAGAATATTCCCGGCCTTTCGATGGTGGAGCCTGAGGCCAGCTTCCTCGTGTGGCTCGATTTCCGCGCGCTCAATATGTGCCAGGCGGAAATCATGGAACTGCTGCTCGACCGCGCGCACCTTGCGCTCAACGACGGCACGATGTTCGGCCCGCAGGGCGTGGGATTCGCGCGCCTCAATGTGGGCACGCCGCGTTGTGTGCTTCGCAAGGCCCTCGAGTCGCTTCGTGCGGCCGTCCTCGAAAAATGTTTGGAAACAGTATGACCCCTGAAACAATGGCAATCCGCATATTTCCCCCCGAAGAGATGATGGAGGCAACCGTCGAGGTGCCTCTGAGCAAGAGCGTGAGCATGCGGGCGCTCGTCATGTCCGCCATGACTCCGGGTGCTTCCATTCCCGTGCAAGGCATCGCCGCCTGCGCCGACACGGATGTGCTCCGGCGCTGTCTCGACGATGATTCCGCAACGATAAACGTAGCCGGTGCCGGCGCAGCAATGCGCTTCCTCGCGGCTCTGTACGCTGCAACCCCCGGTCGGGTGGTGACGCTCGACGGCAGCGAGCGTATGCGTCAGCGGCCCGTAGGCCCGCTTGTAGAGGCCCTGCGGAGCCTTGGCGCGGAAATCGAATACGTCGGCGCGGAAGGCTTCCCGCCTCTGCGCATCTCGGGCCGGCGTCTTGCGGGCGGACGTGTGGAAATGGATGCTTCCGCCTCCTCGCAATACGTATCGGCGCTGATGATGGTGGCCCCGCTCTTGGAGTCGCCCCTGAAGATACATCTGCTGGGCGGAGGTTCGGGCGTTTCGCCCTATATCTGCATGACCGCCGCAATGATGGAGCGCCGCGGCGTGGCTGCCGAAATCGAGGGCTACGATGTTTCCGTAGCTAATACACCATACAGCAGTCTTGTCGACGACGCTGAAGCCGACTGGAGCGCCGCCACGTTCTGGTATGAGATCGCCGCGCTTACGGCCGGCTGGGTGACCGTCCGCGCACTTCGCGACGATGCCGTGCAGGGCGATCGCGGCGTGGCTGCGCTTTTCCGCCGTCTCGGGGTGAACACCGAGTTTACCGACGAAGGCGCCGAGCTCTCCGCGCTGCCCGATGTCTACGCCCGCGTGGACGCCGACATGTCCTCCATGCCCGATGCCGTGCCTGCCGTAGCCGTTACGGCCGCGATGCTCGGAATCCCGTTCCGCCTCACCGGGGTCGAAAATCTCCGCATAAAGGAATGTGACCGCCTTGCAGCCCTGCGCTCGGAGTTGCTCAAGTTCGGAATCATGCTCGAGAGCGAAGCCGAGAGCGGCCCCGGAGTGCTGGCGTGGGAAGGTGCGCGTGCGCCGGTCACGGAAGTTCCCGCCATCGACACGCACGACGACCACCGCATAGCCATGGCTTTCGCTCCCGCTGCAGTTTTCGTGCCCGGAATAGTCATCGACCGTCCCGAGGTTGTCGAGAAGTCATATCCCGGCTATTGGGACGCGTTGTCCCGTGCCGGTTTTATCGTGCAGCCGGCCGACGCCCCCATTCCTGAATCATACCTAAATCCCGAGGACTGATGTTCGTAGCTCTGATACTTCTCTCGGCCTTGTTTGTGGTGGGTTGCGCGCTGTATGTGCAACACCGCTTCAGCGGCGGCGATGCCTCGCCGGAAGAATCTCCGGCGCCCGACGCCGGCTCCGAGGCTCGCGGCGAGGACGGCGACGGCTGCTGCGGCATGCATATAACTTGCGAGCGCGATTCGCTGCTGAGCGCCGTGAGCCCCCGTGTGGAGTATTTCGACGATGAGGAGCTCGACCGCTTCGCGGGACGCACCGGCGGGGAGTATGACGAGAGCGAGATAGAGGAATTCCGCGAGGTAATGCTCACCATGCCCCCCGACAATATCGCGGCCTGGGCACGCAGCCTCCAGCTTAGGGAAATCGTTTTGCCGGACGCCGTGCGCGACGAACTGCTGCTGATTGTCAGCGAGACGCGCCGGTCCCGCGACTTTTCCGCCGCCGGCGCAGAGAGTTAGAGCCATGTGGGAGATTCTTGGCTATCCGTTTTTCCAGAAGGCCTTGGCGGCCGTGGCGCTTATCAGCGTGTGCTCGGCCGTGCTGGGCACATATGTCATCACGCGTCGCATGGTGGCCCTCTCGGGCGGTATCACGCATGCATGCTTCGGCGGTCTCGGTCTGGGCTATTTCCTCGGCATAAGCCCCATACTCACGGCCGGAGTCTTCGCCGTGGGCTCATCCGCAGCCGTGGAGTGGATGGCTCGACGCCTCCGCATACGCGAGGACTCGGCCATTGCCGTCGTCTGGGCACTGGGCATGGCCGCCGGTGTGCTCTTTGTCTTCCTTACCCCCGGCTATGTGCCTGAGCTCAACGCATTTCTCTTCGGCAACGTGCTCACTGTTTCCGCCTCCGATCTCTGGGCGTTCGCGATTTACGCGGCTCTCCTGCTCGGATTCTTCTTCGTGTTCCGAAGTCGGATAGTGGCCTGTGCCTTCGACAGCGATTTCGCGCGCGTGGCCGGCCTGCCTGTCAGCTTCATAAGCTATACGATGACGGCACTCGTAGCCGTCGGCATCGTGCTCACCATCCGCGTTGCGGGCATTATGCTGCTCATGTCCGTGCTGTCGCTGCCCATGATGTGCGCCGAGACCTTCAGCTCGCGCTTCATGCCCATCGTGCGCCTCTCCATAGTCATTTCCCTGTTGTGCTCGCTCGGAGGCCTCATGGCATCGGCACTCGTCGACGTGCCCGCCTCAGCTATTATCGTCCTCCTGATGGGTGCCGTCTACATCCTCGCCCGCATCGTAGCTGCAATAAGGCAGAAGTGAAGCATAGCGCTCGCCGTCGCGAGCCGTGAGGAAGCGTGCGCATATGGTCGTCACTCGCCGGCATTCTCCTTCGTCGAAATATCCCATGTGCACGAGGTGTCTCGGCATGCCCAGGCGCAGCGCAAGCCACGAATAGGCATTGTAGCGCGAGCGCTTGTGGCCGTCGCGCCACACCAGGTCGAATACCTTGTGTGCCCTTTCGCGTAGCTTGCGCAGCTCCGCGGAGGCAACCCTTCCCATGGCCTGATCCGAATAGCGGTGACAGCCCACGCGTGCGCCGCAGCCCGGGCACACGTAGTAGCGGCCGTTACCCGTAGCCTGCTCGCCGAAGACTTCGCGGGCCGTGCGCAGTTCAGGCACGGCCCCGCAATAGGCGCAGAGCCGCGCCGTGAAAATCAGTTTCTGTTCGGGAGTGAAGTCGGCCATGCAGCCCCGCGGAGCTTATACGAGCTTGGCGAATCCGGCCGGAAGCTCGGATTTGAAGTTCATGTCGCGGCGCGTGACCGGATGCACGAAGCGCAGCGTCTGCGCATGGAGCGCCAGCCGGTGTATGGGCGAAGCCTCCGCGCCGTAGCGGCGGTCGCCCACGATCGTATGCCCCGCTTCTTTCATGTGCACGCGTATTTGATTCTTGCGCCCCGTCGAGAGGCTCAGCTCCACCATTGAGTAGGGCCCGCGCTTTTTCAGCGTCTTGTAGCTCGTCACGGCCAGCTGCCCCTTCGAGGGATCGGGCGTAGAATAGACTTCATGCGCCGAATTCTCCGCGAGATAGCTGCGGATCACGCCCTCTTCCGGTTCGAGCACGCCGTTCACCACGGCGATATACTTGCGCTCGAGCACCATGTTGTTCCAGTTGTGCTGCATCGTGTCCTTGGCCTCCGCAGTCTTGGCAAACATCATCAGGCCCGAGGTCTGCTGGTCCAGACGATGCACTATGAAGAGCTTGTTGCGCGGATCCTTGCGCTTGAGGTAGTCGCGCAGCAGCGAGTAGGCCGTGCCGTCCTTTTTCTTGTCCGTACCCATCGACAGCAGCCCGTAGCCTTTGTTCACGACAATGATGTCTTCGTCTTCGTACACGATTTTCAGGCGCGGATTGCTGAAGGTCTGGAATTCGCGCGATGTGTTCACGCTCACGGCATCCCCCGCTGCCAGAGGGCGGTTGAAAGCCGTAGTCACCGTGCCGTTCACCATCACCTGATTGTGTTTCAGATAGTCCTTCACGGTCGTGCGCTTGCGGTCGGGCATCCGGGTGAAGAGATATTCCAGCAGCCCGAGGCCCTCTTCGGGCTTGGCTGCTGCTGCGGTGTCGGCCTCAGAGACCTTGAAGTCGAGAATTACGTCGGGTTTGAGCCGCGGACCGTTGCTGCCGGGCTTCGCGGCGAGGGGTTTGCGAGCCATAGCTTATTGTTTTTTGCGTCGTGCGCTTGCGCGGCGGGGCTTGGCCGGAGCTTCGTCGGAGGCCTTCACGATCTCCATCACCTGCTCCAGGCTCAGTTCGGCCGGCGAGACGACAGTTTTGGGTATCTTGTAATTCTTTTTTTCGTGCACTATATAGGGCCCGTAGCGTCCGTTCAGGATCTGGGTCGTGCCATCATCGTCGAAGCTCTTGAGCACACGTGCGGCCTCCTCGCGACGCTTGTCCTCGAGCAGGCGCACGGCCTCCTCGAGCGTCAGCTCTCCGGGCGCGATGTCCGTCGGGATGCTCGCGAATTTGCCGTCGTGGCGCACGTAAGGGCCGAAGCGCCCGATGGCCACCGTCACATCCTTATCCTCGAACGTGCCCAGCACACGCGGGAACTCAAAGAGTTTCAGTGCCTCCTCCAGCGTGATGTCCTGGATGGACTGGTCCTTGCGAAGCGATGCAAAGCGAGGCTTCTCTTCGCTTTCGGCCTCCCCGATCTGCACCACCGGCCCGAAGCGGCCTATCTTCACGCTCACGGGGTGGCCCGTCGCGGGGTCCGTGCCGAGGATGCGTTCGCCGAATTTCGGACCTGTCTTATGCGATAGCGCGCCCTCCACTGCCGGGTGGAATAGCTTGTAGAACTGGGCGATTTCCTCGCTCCAGGGCAGCTTCCCCTCGGCTATGTCGTCGAAACGCTCCTCGATGCGCGCCGTGAAGTTATAGTCGAGTATGTCCGGGAAATATTCCGTGAGAAATTCGTTCACGATCATGCCTATGTCTGTGGGCACGAGCTTGCCGCGGTCGCTACCCGTATTCTCGGTGCGCACGGCGTCCGTGATTTTCCCCCCGGCAAGGGTCATGGTCTCGAAGTCGCGCGGAGTACCTTCCTTTTCGCCCCGCACCACATATTCGCGCTGCTGTATGGTAGAAATCGTCGGCGCGTAGGTCGACGGGCGGCCTATGCCCAGCTCCTCCATCTTTTTCACCAGCGAGGCCTCCGTGTAGCGCGGCGGATGCTGCGTGAAGCGCTCGATGGCCGTGATGTCGCGGTAGTTCAGCTCTTCGCCGCGCGTCATGGCCGGCAGACGGCCGTCCGCCCCCGTTTCATCGAGCATCTCGTCCTCGTGGCTCTCCAGATACATCCGCAGGAAACCATCGAACTTCAGCACCTCGCCCGTGGCCGTGAACTGCTCGGGACGGTCGCTCACAGCTATCTCCACCGTTGTCTTCTCAACCTCCGCGTCAGCCATCTGCGAGGCCAGCGCGCGTTTGCGGATCAGGTTGTAGAGCTTCTTCTCACGCTCCGTACCCTCGTCCAGCGTCTCGCGCGAGATATAGGTCGGGCGGATGGCCTCGTGGGCTTCCTGCGCGCCCTTCGAGGACGTGTGGAACTGACGCACGTGCAGATATTCCTCGCCAAGCTTCTCCGTAATTTCACGCGACATGTCGGCGATCGCCTCCTTGGAGAGATTCACCGAGTCGGTTCG
>CAZBNM010000069.1:0-11609 GCA_964493495.1 uncultured Bacteroides sp. | reverse complement strand
TCCGGTGATTCCGCTGATCGAGGGCGCGGATGTGTCGGAGAGCAGTTTCGACGCCAAGGAGGGCCGCATGATCAATTCCGAGGGCCCGGAACTGAATCTCAACGGCCTGGAGGTGAAGGACGCCATTGCCAAGACGAAGGAGTTTATCTCGGCGAAGGGGATAGGCAAGGTGAAGGTGAATTACCGTCTGCGCGACGCTATCTTCAGCCGTCAGCGCTACTGGGGCGAGCCCATCCCCATCTACTACAAGGACGGCATTCCCGTGGCCTACGAGGAGGGGTTGCCGCTGGCGTTGCCGGAGGTGGACAAGTATCTGCCGACCGAGAGCGGCGAGCCGCCTCTGGGCCGCGCCAAGAACTGGACTACTCCCGAGGGCTACCCTCTGGAGCTGAATACTATGCCCGGCTTTGCGGGCTCGTCGGCCTACTATCTGCGCTATATGGATCCGCACAACGGGGAGGCTCTGGTATCGCCCGAGGCCAATGAATACTGGCGCAACGTAGACCTCTACATCGGCGGCAGCGAGCATGCTACGGGCCATCTGATATACAGCCGTTTCTGGAATAAATTCCTGTATGATCTGGGGTTGGTGTGCGAGCCTGAGCCGTTCAAGAAGCTCATCAATCAGGGTATGATCCAGGGTCGGAGCAACTTTGTATACCGCATCAAGGATACGAATACGTTTGTGAGCCACGGACTGAAGGACGGGTACGAGACGACTCCGATCCACGTGAATGTGAATATCGTGAGCAACGATGTTCTGGACCTCGATGCCTTCCGCAAATCGCAGCCCGAGTACGAGACGGCGGAATTCATTCTTGAAGATGGCAAATATGTGTGCGGCTGGGCTGTGGAGAAGATGTCGAAGTCGATGTTCAACGTTGTGAATCCCGACGACATCGTCGAGCGCTATGGCGCCGACACGCTTCGCCTATACGAAATGTTCCTTGGTCCGCTCGAGCAGAGCAAGCCCTGGGATACGAACGGCATCGACGGCGTGAACCGCTTCATCAAGAAGCTCTGGAGCCTCTACTGGAAGGGAGATACCTGCCTCGTGGACGATTCGAAGCCGTCGGCGGAGTCGCTTAAGAGCCTTCACAAGCTTATAAAGAAGGTTACGGCCGACATCGAGAATTTCTCGTTCAATACTTCTGTGGCGGCCTTCATGATCTGCGTGAACGAGCTATCGTCGCAGAAATGCCACAGCCGCGAGGTGCTTGAGCCGCTGCTGATATTGCTTGCGCCTTTTGCGCCTCATGTAGCTGAGGAGCTGTGGCACAGCGCAATGGGCCACTCGGAGGAGAGCAGCATTGTGCGCGATGCGGAATGGCCGTCGTTCAACGAGGAGTTCCTGAAGGAGAGCACCGTGACGATGGCTGTAAGTTTCAATGGCAAAGCGCGCTACAACATCACGGTTGCGGCAGATGCGAGCCGAGAGGATGTTGAAAAAGCAGCTCTCGAACACGAAGGCGCGGCCAAATGGCTCGAGGGCAAGACGGTGCGGAAAATCATCGTGGTGCCCGGAAAAATAGTGAACATTGTTGTAAGTTAATAATAAAACGGCTTTTTCTCCGTTATCAATAGACGTGAAAAAGATAGTATTCGCAACCAACAACGCCCATAAGCTCGATGAGTTGCGCCGTATGGCCGGCTCGGGCTTCGAGATTCTGAGCCTGAAGGACATCGGGTGCTACGATGACATTCCCGAGAACGAAAGTACGTTCGAGGGGAATGCGCTTGCGAAGGCCCGTTGGGTGCGTGACCGCTACGGCTACGACTGCATGGCGGACGATTCGGGGCTCGAGGTGGATGCACTGGACGGAGCACCGGGTGTGCTTTCGGCGCGATTTGCGGCTGAGCACGACGATGCGGCTAACAACAGGCTGCTTCTGGCGAAGCTCGCAGGCGTGGCTGCGGAGGGGCGCACGGCCCGTTTCCGCACGGCGATCTGCCTTCTTGAGGGCGATGCGGGGCCGCGCTACTTCACGGGCGCTGTGGAAGGGCGCATTCTTGAGGCTCCGCGTGGCGAGGGCGGTTTCGGCTACGATCCATTGTTTGTGGCGGACGGCTATACGCGGACATTCGCGGAGACGACGGCCGCGGAGAAGGATGCCGTGAGCCATCGCGGGCGCGCCGTAAGGGCGCTTCTGGACTATCTTCACGCAGAGAAAGAATAATCAAAATCCCTCCTCAACCAATACATTCGATCAAATAAACCATGAACAAAAAGATTACGGTTCTTCTCGCACTCGTCCTTGTGGCTGTGTTCAGTGTATCCGCGCAGTCGTTCAGCGGCCGCTGGAGCCTTTTCCCGGCTTCGGGGAAGACGATAGACAAGGTGGTGAGCTCGGACTCGAAGGTGTTCTTCACCAACAGCTCGCGCCTTTCGCACTACTCCGAGGACGATGCGGAAACATATCATTACGCGAATTCTGACGCCACGGCAAGTGTGGACGTCAGCAATATCTATTACAATCGGGATACGCGCCAGCTACTGGTGGTGTACACGGACTATAATATCGATATCATCAATCCTGACGGGTCGGTGCAGAATATGTCGGCTATCCGCGATGCGGTGCTGACGATGGCGAAGACGATTGTGGACGTTGCATTCTATGGGAGCGACGCATATATCGCCACCAATTTCGGCCTTGTGGTTGTGGACATGAAGTCGGCGACGGTTAAGCAGTCGGGTATCTACGGTTTCGGTCCGACGCTTGTGGGCGTGACGGACAAGTTCGTAGTTCTGTACTTCAACGCGGCCATAGCATCGGCCAATATCCCCCAAGCCTCGTACTACATCGCGCCTCGCGACGGAAAGCTGAATTCTTTCTCGGCGTTCAAGCATGTTTTCACGGAGGCTATCAAGGATATGCAGGAGCTCAACGAGGAGAGCCTCGTGACGCTCAGCAGTGACGGCTGGCGTACGCGTGTGCTGTCGATCGATCCCGCAACGTTTGAGGCGAAGTCGAATAACCGCATTACGACTGTGGTGTCGCAGATTGTGCGCGGTGCCGACGGGCGTGTGTATGCCGTGGGTGCATCGGATGTGAGTGTCATCGACCCGGAGACGACTATGGTAGGCGAGACGGCCACGCTTCCTTCCGGTCTGGCGGGCAAGGCCTTCGCATTCGGCAAGAAGGGCCTTTCGGAGGCTTGGATTGCCAACGCATCGGGCCTGGGGAAGTATGATCTCAAGACATCGGCGGTGCTGATGAGTCCCTTCTTCCCGGAGGGTCTGTCGGTGAAGTACCCGCACATGATGGAGTGGGACTCCGAGGGACGCCTGTGGATAACGAACCAGAGTATTTCGGAGGCCAAGACAGTGCCCTCGGGAGTGAATGCCTATAATGACGAGAAGTATGTGGCGCTAATCGACGGCAACCGTATGGAAGACCGCACTCCGACGACGGCCGTGACAAGCTTCGGCATTGCCGATGGCTTGTATGCCTTCTTTGAACCCTCGGAAGAGGAAAAGGCTCGATATGAGGAGGAGAAGTGGCGCATGAATTATTCGCACAGGACGAAGAAGACCAAGCTGCTCGCCGGCATTCATAACCGCCTTCTTCCGGATCCGGACGATCCAGACAAATTCTGGGTTGCCGGCGGCTCGGAGGGTCTGATGCTTTGCGAGAAAGGCGAGGGCTGGTCGGAGGATAATGTACTGGGAGATGCACTGGCTCTTTACAGCCGCATAAACATGCCGTATTTCACGAACTGCGACTGGGGCGATACGCGAATCTACAATATCGCGTTCGACCCGGAGGGGAATCTGTGGGTGTTCTTCTGGTCGACCTCTGATGGAAAGCTCGGTCCTCGCAATGCGATCAACATCATTCCGGCCAAGGTGCGTAAGGAACGTGCGACGCGCGTGAAGTATGCTGATTGGGTTTCTTATCCCGAGATGCCGGGCTATCACACGAAGTTCGATATCGTGTCGTGTTTCTCGCATAAGTCGAACATGCTGTTCGTGATCAGTTCTGACTATGGTGGCGCGCTTCACGCCATAGACACCAAGGGAACGTATCTCAACCCCAATGACGATGCGCTGACGATCCACCCGTCGGTGATCGACCAGGATGGTAATGTGATTGCTCCGCTTACCTATACGGACATCAAGGAGGACAAGACCGGGATGATATGGGTAGGTACTTCTGCGGGTCTGTTCGTTATTACTGATCCCCAGAGCGCTGCTTCGGAGACGATGCGTGTGCGCCGCCCGGTTGTTCCCCGCAACGACGGAACCAATTACGGCGACTACCTTCTGGACGGTGCGTCGGTGTACTGCATTGCGGTGGATTCCAACAACCGCAAATGGATTGGCACAAGCGATGCGGGCGTGTATCTTGTGAGCGCGGACGGCACGAAGGTCATCTCGCATTTCGATACGTCCAATTCGCCTCTGGTGAGCAACGAGGTGTATTCGATTGCAGCCGATCCGAACTCGAACCGCGTGTATTTCGGCACACGTCTTGGCGTGATGTGCTATGAGAGCGACGCTTCGCCGGCGAAGGATGATTTCTCGGAGGTGTATGTCTACCCGAATCCTGTCCGTCCGGAGTATACGGGCTGGATCACGGTTGCGGGCCTGATGGATAACTCGCTCGTGAAGATTGCGGATATCAACGGCAATATCGTGTTCCAGGGCAAGTCGTCGGGCGGCAGCTTCATCTGGGACGGCTGCAATGCCGGCGGCGAGCGTGTGCGCACGGGTGTGTATCTGGTGCTTGCCTCGGCGGGGGATGACAGCAGTTCCTCGGCAGTGGTTTCGAAAATCATGATCATGAACTAAGCGATGGCACAGACAGAAGATTCCCTGCGATATGCCGATGAGCGCGACAAGGCATACGGGCTCACGGGCATGGCTATAACGCTTGTGGCTTCGGAAAGCGGAGGGATGCTTGCGGGCATCTCGCTTGATGGCGACGAAGATACGGATTTCGAGATGTCGCATGACTTCTTTTTCCGCGGAAATCCCCGCATGGCACCGAAGTATATGTGGATCACGGGTGTGCGTCATCTCAATCTGGCCACGCGCATGATTCTGGGCAACGCGGTGTGCCGCACCTATGTGCTCCGCGGGCAGCCGCAGCTGGCCGACCCTCTGCGGGGTGCGATCCGCGAGCTTGTGAACGGCGTTGCCGTGGAGCAGTGTGCGCTTGGCGAGGACGAGGCTGACGCGCTTTTCGAGGATTCGTTCAGGTATGTACACAGGCTCTTCTCGCATATCGGTGTTCATTCCGTGGCCGATCGCTTTGCCGATGAGCTTCGCAAGAGGCGGGCCATGAGTGCGGCCGAAGCGGTGGAGCTTCTTGGTCAGCTTGGAGTGAGATGAAGAGACTCGGACTGATAATAGGAGTAATTTTTAGCGTGCTGTCGCTGGCATCCTGTGCCGACGACAGCCGTTTTGTTGTCGCGGGTACCACGCCGGGCACAGACAATATGAATCTTCGCTACGCTTATGAGGGGCCGGGCGGGTTCCGTCAGGGAATCGTGGCGGTGCGCGACGGGAAGTTTGAGTTTTCGGGCGCTGTTTCGCAGCCGGTGCTTGTGGAGATGTTCACTCACGACTTCAAGCCCCTGGGCTATGTATGGGTCGGTGGAGGTGAGAGCGTGGAGTGCACGCTCGTTACGGGGCATCCCGAACGGATGAAGGCCCGCGGAACGCAGATAAACGAGCGCTGGACGGCTTTTCTGACGCAGAACGAGGCGGCGCTGACCGAGTCGGCCGCCGCGGCCAATAAGGCTGTTGCGGCGTTTGTGGAGGCAAATCCCGGGGATTTGCTATCGGCGCTGCTGCTTGTGACTTTTTACGATGCCTCTCTGGACCCCGAGGGGGCGGCCGGGCTGATGGCAAAGCTGCATCCGTCGGCGCGCCCCGAGCGTGTGGCAGGCGCAATGGATTTTCTGCTGGGCATGGCTGTGGCAGCCGATCCTGATGCGCCACTGGACTCACTGGCATACATCTCGACGGCGAACAGTGTGCGCACTCTCGTTCCCGGCGAGCATCGTGCGACGCTCCTCCTGTTCACGGACGCTGAGGTGCAGCGCAGCGATACTCTGCTCGAGGGGCTGCGCAGCGCAGCGGCCGGGAAGGGTGTGGCGATTGCGGACGTGTACCTGTCGGCCGATACGCTGGCATGGCGAAGAATGCTGCGCACCGAGCGGCAAAGGGGCTATGACAGTGACCTATGGACACGCGGATGGCTTCCCGGTGGCCTTGCGGCTCCGCAGCTCCGTGCCCTTGGCTTGCCGCGCTTGCCATATGCCCTTGTATGTGATTCGACGGGTATTCCCGTGTTCCGGAGTTCCGAACCCGCGAAGGCTCTGGATGCCCTGAAGAACAGGCTTAAACAATAAACATCTCTCACACTCTCTTCTCCCATGCTTGTAAAGACCTATGGAGCCGCCGTATGCGGCATAGACGCAATAATTGTTACGGTCGAGACGGTCTTGGACCGCGGCTTCCAGTACTGTATCGTGGGACTGCCGGATACGGCCGTCAAGGAGAGTCACGAGCGCGTACGCTCGGCTCTCAAGCAGAGCGGCTTCGAAATCCCGCGGCGCAGCGTCACGATAAACATGGCTCCGGCTGATGTGCGCAAGGAGGGGGCGGCGTATGACCTCCCGATTGCAGTGAGCCTGCTGGCTGCTTCCGAACAGATTGATGCGTCCGTGTTGGCGGACTACGTGATTATGGGCGAGCTTTCGCTGGACGGGGGGATTCAGCCCGTGCGAGGTATCTTGCCAATGGCCATCGAGGCGCGTGCGCGCGGATTCAAGGGAATCATCGTGCCGGCGGCAAATGCGGCAGAGGCGGCAGTGGTGAATAATCTCGAGGTTTACGGTGCCTACTCGCTGGAGGGTGTGGTGGACCATTTCAAGGGGAAGAAACTACTGCACCCTACCAAGGTGGACACGCGTGCGGAATTCGCATCGGCGGCCAATGTTTTCGACTATGATTTCGCCGAGGTGAAGGGTCAGGAGAATGTGAAGCGCGCTTTCGAGGTTGCGTGTGCCGGTGGGCATAATATTATTCTCATCGGTCCTCCCGGGTCGGGCAAGTCCATGATGGCGAAGCGTCTGCCGTCAATCATGCCTCCGCTGACACTTGGAGAGGCGCTTGAGACAACCAAAATCCACTCCGTGGCGGGCAAGCTGCGCCGCGGTTCGCGGCTCATGACCATGCGGCCTTTCCGGGCCCCGCATCACACTATGTCGGCCGTGGCGATGGTTGGGGGTGGCACCAATCCGATGCCGGGAGAAATCTCGCTTGCCCATAACGGCGTGCTGTTTCTCGACGAGTTTCCGGAGTTTCCGCGCGCGGTGCTCGAGGTGTTGCGTCAGCCGTTGGAGGACCGCGAGATCACCGTGTCGCGTGCCCGCTATTCCGTGGACTATCCGGCATCGTTCATGCTGGTGGCATCCATGAATCCCTGCCCGTGCGGCTATTACAATCATCCCCGGCGGGCATGCAGCTGTCTTCCGGGGCAGGTACAGAAATACATTGGGCGCGTGTCGGGGCCCTTGCTTGACCGTATCGACATCCAGGTGGAGATTCTGCCGGTGGATGTGGATGAGCTTGCAGCGCGGCCCACGGGCGAGACAAGCGCGCAGATTCGCGAGCGTGTGATTGCTGCGCGCAAGATACAGCAGCGCCGCTTTGCGGGCGAGAAATACACCCATTGCAATGCGCAGATGACCCCGCGTCATATGGCGGACTATTGTAGTCTGGATGCTGCGGGGGAGACATTGCTGAAAAAGGCCATGGTGAAATACGACATGAGCGCCCGCGCCTTCGACCGCATCCTGAAGGTGGCGCGTACAATAGCCGATCTTGCAGGCTCCAATACCATCGAGTCACGGCACATTGCGGAGGCCATAGGCTACCGCACCCTCGACCGCGGCACCTGGGGGAAAAGTTTCTGAGGCAAGTGGCTGACAAAAGCTAAAGCTTTTGCGCATAATCAAATAAATAGAGAGTAATTATATTTGAAATGGAAACTATGCAGCTTCAGACAGAATATAAAGTCCCTTACAAGGTGCCCGAGCCAAATAATATGGGCGTAGTGCGATATGTGTTGGCACTGGCGGTCTTATTTGCGCATTTCAATATCCTTGCCGGGTATTCCTTTTACTTTCCCGTAACGAGTTATTCTGCGGTAGGTGGCTTTTTTGCGCTTAGCGGTTTCCTGATCTACGGCAGCTATCTCAGACAGAAGAGCTTGAAGACCTATATCCTTTCACGTGCACGCCGGCTGCTTCCCGCATACTTTATTATAGTATTGTTTTTTGCTATCATTTTATGTGGTATTTCTACGTTTGGCCCTGTACGGTATTTTCTGTCTTCTGAATTCTGGCGGTATTTAGTAAGTAATTTGACCTTTGCAAACTTTCTTCAGCCCTCTTTGCCGGGGGTGTTCGAGGGGTATGAGATAAGTGCTGTAAACGGTTCGCTATGGACAATGAAAGTCGAATGGGCCCTGTATCTCACGCCTCCCATTGTAATGTGGTGCATTCATAAGCTGAGGATGCGGCCGGTGGTGATGTATATCTGTATATATGTATTTTCGTGTGTCTATCGAATAATATTCTTATATATGTACGAACTTACGGGCTCGGAAATATATGAAATACTCGGACGTCAGTTTATGGGTCAGCTGTCGTATTTTTATGTTGGGGTGCTATGCTATTATTGTTTCGGTTATTTCTTGAAATATAAGTGGCCGCTGCTTGCTTTTGCAGTGGTGGGAATTGTCTGTGTGGATTACATCCCTTATGGGTCAATAATAGTACATCCTCTTGCGGTGGGCATCATGGTGGTCTGGTTCTCTATGATAGGCAAATGGGGCACATGGGAAGGGAAGCGCGATAATATATCCTATAATATCTATCTGATTCATTTCCCGGTTATACAATTGTTTGTCTATTTCCGGGGTTCGTGCGAGATAGGTCTTGCGCCGGCACTATTGATCTGCACCGCGGCCACGTGGCTTCTTGCATGGGTCTTATATCTTCCCGAGAAAATGATACGCAGACGGCTCTCCGCCTCCGGTGCAAAATAAGCACGATTCAGAGGTGAAAACGTGCTTATTTTGACAAAAATGTAAAAATAAGCATGTGTCGGGTGTGCTTATTTTGACAAAAATGTTGGAATAAGACTTTTTTCTGTGTAGCTTTGTGCTTATTTATGCAGGTATAGAATTATGACATACAAGTATTTTGACCGTATCGACATTCAGGTGGAGATTCTGCCTGTGGATGTGGATGAGCTTGCACCGAGGCACCTGGGGCAAAAGTTTCTGAGGCAAGTAGCTGACAAAAGCTAAAGCTTTTGCGCATAATCAAATAAATAGAGAGTAATTATATTTGAAAAAGCGAAGGAGCTTCAGCTCCCCAAATAGTATAGGATGATGAAAGGAGGGCCCCAAACCAAGCGCGCTTTTTGGCATGACTACCGCTCGGAGGGGAGATATATGATCACGCTATCCAAGCATGCATCCATATCTCCGTTCTGCACGATTGAGGGTGATTGGAAGCTTCCGGTGGGGACTCGCGGTTCGTCTTATACCCGATGGTCCTCTATTGGTGGCATTATTGCTGATACGATATATCATATAAGTTCACTTCACACATCTATTACGGCCGAGCAGTATGTGGTAATGCCGGATCATGTACACATCCTTTTGTATGTGCGAGCACGTCTTCCTGAACCCCTGGGGTTTTATATTGCGCGATTTAAAGGCGTTGTCAATTCCCGGTCGGGTCTAAGTCATGTGTTTGAAGATGGTTTTAATGATCAGATTATAACCTATAATAGAAATCTGAACAAGCTATTTGATTATATCCGGTCGAATCCTTATCGACTGGCTGTGCGCCGCGCTAATCCGGATTTCTTCGTTCGTAGCAATAAAGTGAAGATCGGAGACAGCACATATGAGGCGTATGGTAATTTGCACCTCCTTGATAATCCATTTAAGGAGCAGGTGATAGTGCATAGAGCCGATGCGCCAGAGGTAATAGCATCGCGTAGAGATCGGTTATTATATACCGCTTCCAACGGAGGCGTTGTTGTATCTCCATTTATTTCTGCGTCAGAAAAAACTATTCGGGGAGAAGCAGAGGGCGTAGGAGGGCGGATTATTCTAATCACATATGAGCAGTTTTATGAACGATACAAGCCTACGGCTCATGATTTTGCTCTGTGTGCGGAGGGGCGGCTGCTAATAATAACGCTTGGTCTTCGGCTCAAAACGGAGCTCTCGCGCAGCATCTGCCTACGCATGAATGCCCTTGCAGAAGAGATAGCTGGAGGAGAAAGCGTAATTAGTTATATGAACGGGTGCGTTAGCACCTGAATAGTTTAAATAGTAAGAGATCTATGACATACAAGTATTTTGCTTTTATCAGCTACAGCCATAGCGATATGGGTTTTGCGCGGTGGCTACAGCGCAAGCTCGAGGGGTATCGGCTGCCGACGCGCCCTGTGCGCGTGAATAATGACATAAAGCGCGGCTGCCCGTATCTGCAGCCGGTGTTCCGCGACCAGACGGATATGAACTCCGGGGTGCTCGACGAGGAGCTGCAAAAGAATCTCGAGAGCAGCAAATTCCTGGTACTCCTTTGCTCGAAAAAGTCGGCTGCCTCGACGTGGGTCAACGGCGAAGTGCAGTCGTTCATCGATATGGGGCGTTTCACGAACATAATCCCTGTTCTCATACCGTCGGCCGGGGTGCCGGAATCGGAGCTTTTCCCGCCGGCGCTCCGCGAGTATTCGCGCACGCACGGCAAGGAGCTGCGTGGAATCAACATAGCCGAGGGCCGAGAGAAAGCGTTCATTCAGGTTGTGACGCGCATGTTGGGACTTGATTTCGATGAGCTTTGGCAGCGCTACCGCCGTGCCAAGCGGCAGCGTATGGCTGCCGTGTCGGTGCTCTCGGTTGTGGCGGCCCTGTGTGCGTACACCTTTGCCCTGCCTGTGAAGCTTGATGTGGATGTTCGGCCGGAAGCTTCGGAGCTCCCTGCGGGCAAGGAGGTGCATCTGACGGTAGACGGCGCTGACTATACCGTGCCTCTTGATGACGCGCGGCTACGGGGCGTCTCTGTGCCGGGCTACCGGCGTCTGGGACGTGTTGATGTGGCTGTGTCCTCGCAGTTCTTCACCGGCGTGGATACGACGGTGGCTACCGGATTCGGACTGCGCCGGCAGCTCACTCTGGAGCTTAAGCGCGACGACAGCTTCGCGGTCTATGCGGGCACTATTTACTCCGATGATATGGATCCCATCGGGGGTGTGGAGGTCTGTGTGGGGGGCATGACAGCTACCACTGATTCGGAGGGGCGTTTCCACATCGCGCTGCCCCTCGCGGTGCAGCGTGCCGAGCAGAGCATCACGCTTTCGTGTGCAGGCTATCGCGCGTTTCATCGCGAAGATGAATCGCCCTCACGCGACCTGCGCTATATCATGCATAAGGAATAAAAGGTGCCAGCGCACATGGGCGGGGTTCTAAAGTAGTGAATCTTGCTTCAAATATATGAAAAACCCCTCGGTCGAGTGAAGTGACCCCAAAAAGTTGGACGGGTTAAACATTATCCAGTAATAGAAAGAG
>CAZBNM010000068.1:0-11807 GCA_964493495.1 uncultured Bacteroides sp. | reverse complement strand
CTGAAATTCAACCCGGATTAAAGCAAATTCAAGTAAATGCGCGCTTCGTTTTTGCAGCGTCCAGACCCGCGCAACCCCACATCTCAAACAATATCAACAACTTAACGATCCGACCGACCATTCAACCGTTGCTCGCTTCGTTTTTATGCCCATAGCCTTTCTGCGGTCTGTCGTATCGTCGGCCGCTTAGGTCATAGTAGCCGATAACACTTTTTGGTTCCGGACTGTCAGTGTCATAGATATATCGAACACCGGACAATGGTTCAGTGCGGAAAGAAGTCTCATCTCCGTAGATTGTGCCGGAGGCTGTTTCTGCAAATGAGCGCACAATGTATTCCGTGTCAGGTTCGAGCTCTCTAAGTGTAGCTGTCATAACTTGCCCGGTTGCAAGAATGGTCATGACTCCTTCATTAGAATTAATTTGTCTAATGGCCTTAGCATCTACATTTTGAGAGACGATCCAATATTGGAAGCCCTGATTGATTATTTCGTCGGAGCCGCGAAGCACATAGCCCTTTACGTTCGCCGAGTCGTGAGAAATCTCTGTGGGAGTATATGTCCGTACGGTCGGATCAAAATAACTGAAATCCGAGGGGTCGAAGGTTGCCCAATCAGAGGTGTAATAGTTGCCGTCATTGTCATGATAGAATGCCCGCACTTTGTAGTAGCTCGTAGGTTGTAAGTTATGGATATAGCCTTCTAAAAGGCCTTCGCAAGCAGGAGCATAGCCTTCGGAGGAAGGCAGGGATTCGGGAGCTTCATATTTTCTCCATTGGAAGCCAACGTTTGTTTCTTCCTCGGCAATATTGGTTGTAGCGCTTACGATCGCAGAATTTTGAGTTACGCACTTCGGCGGTAGAATTTTTAATTCTAAATCAGAGAGATTTAAACCTGGATTATTGTAGGCGGATGAATATGTGCATAGGTTCAGATGCTTCCGTGTATCGTATTTTTTGTTTATAAGAATTAGATATAACTGAATTTTTCTGCAGTATTTCAAAAAATTGGGAGATTGCCCGGTTGCAATTCTTTTATTCCCATCTTTTTTGTAGCTCAAATATTTAACTTGCTGAGGATATTCTAACTTAATATATTCCGTATATATTTCAATACCGTCCAGATCGGTGTCATACTCCCAGTTGATTACTAGAGAGGTAGGACCCGATGAAATTAAATTTTCAGAGTGTTCAATCTTTTTTGTGGTAATATAGTCATTGGCAACCTCTTCAGAATAAAACGAGAAACTCTCGTTATCAGTTGTGAGTAGGCTTGTAAGCATATGGATTTGTGTATTTGGAAATAAATTATCAATAGTAACGACTCCTTTCTGAGGCGATGAAAAGTCTGTTATGTATTTTATCTCTAAATCATTTTGCCATCCTTTTATACTTGCATCGCCTGGGTCGTACTCATAGGAGAATGTAAACCCGGTGTAGGTTATTTCTTTCACATCAATTTTAAGGTATACATTTAAGGTGTGGAATGAAGCTTTTGAACAAAGCAAAGTTGTGTTGTTATCCTTATAACCAATTAATTCAAACCAATAGTATTCATTGGGTACAAGATTTTCTAATTTGATTGTATTGATACCTTCAGGGAAGAAGTGTAATGTTCCGGTTCGGTAATCCTTGAGTGCTATTTGGGAAAAGTAGCGGTATTCGTCTTTGGGGTCATAGGAGATGGTTAATGTGGTTTGGGTACGGTCCTCCAATTTGAGTGTGGTCTGAGTAGAAGGAACCGGTGCATCGGGGAGCTCTAAGTCTGCTGAATTAAGCATCGGATTGCCGGGAATTTGCTCGGTGTAAATTTGTAGATAGAGCATGGATTTGTCCGGGTCGACGCTATAACTATAGTATCCATCGGCATCGGCCGTTAATTCGGTATAGTCATTGGACAGGATTGATTCACCAATGAGAACCTTTTTCAGCCATGGCTTAAGGTCCTCACAAACTTTAAATCGTACAGAGTAAGTGGTTCGCGTGAGATCCTCGGTGAAAGTAAGAGTTTTGATTTCGCCTTTGAAATTTGAGCTTCGTTTGAGCACTTCCGGATAATAGGTGTACACCACTGTGTTCTCAGGTATATTATCAAGAAACGCTTTATTAGTGGAGTAATCTGAAAAACCTGTGTTTGCAAGATAGATGCGCTTTAGGTTTTTCGCACCGATAAGTGCTTGGGGATCAACGTTGAGCTGGGAAATCACAATGGATTCGAGGCTTTGAATGTTGAAATCAGAGATGTATGAAACGACTTTTTTTGATGTCTCGCCATTTTGTTCGAAAAAAGCAAATCGGGAAACCAATCCATTCACAAGTCCCTCCATGCCCCGGGCATAAATCCGGTTTTCATCTTCATTCCATGTGTACTCGATGTTGTCATACACTACTGTCTGATAGGCAGGCGAGGTGCTTTCGCTCCTTGACATCAATGCACAAGGAAGCATCGTTATAAACAATGCAAGCTTGATTAAGAAGTTAAGTTTAAACATTAAATGCGATAAGATTTGAGCCTACGGATGCCCTACGTCGGCGTTGGAAAATAAAAAAGCGTGGGCAGTCTGTGCTTTGTGCTCGTTCTACGCCTTGAGGCCTTCGCATTGCCCGAATCAGCAGAACGAGCAAACATGCAGAAGCCTCACGCCGAATATGCTATATGCCAATCCGTGGCGCTCGCGCGCCATGAATCGGGATAATATACACATCCGCAGGCGTCTACCGTTTGCTTCAATCCTGACTGATTCTGAAATTTGCGAAGTTTCAAGGCGTCAAGAAAGAGCGTCAAGTAACGCTTTTCAAATATGTCCGGACAGGCCAGAGGTCTGCCCATCATTGCCTCCCACCCGCATTACCCGCGTACCGGGCTTCTGCGAAACGGTCTGCATCGCAAAGGTAAGGCAAATAATCATATTGTGCAATATGTTAGTCATAAAAAAGCGATTCAGAATGTTTTTCATGAGTAAGAAAAGATGGTGTATAGGTCGGGGTGTTTCACATGTCGGAAAAAATGATTATTTTTGCAAATTGAACTGATAGGCATGTCCTTTTTAAATCAGTAATAATAATCTTTCAGACTCTATAAATAATATTCTTTCAGAATTCTATATATGTCGCAGACGACTACAAACCGCAAGAATGCTCCATCGGAAAAGGTGCCGGCTCACAAGCCATGGGTGCGCAAGACCGTGCGTGCGCTTTGGATTTCCTTTGTTTCGCTGGTGGTGATAGTGGCTGTGTTCTTTGTCCTTGTATATAACGGCGTTATCGGCTATATGCCGCCTGTCGAGGAACTGAAAAATCCTCAGGACCGATATGCATCGGTGCTCTATACCTCCGACGGCGAGGAGCTCGGACGCTATTTCCGCAATACGGGCAACCGTGTTTATGCGGACTATGCCGAGATTTCTCCGGCTGTGGTGGATGCCCTGATCGCGACGGAGGATGCGCGCTTTGCCGACCATTCAGGTATAGATATGCGTGCCGTGACCCGCGCCGTGGTTAAGACTGTGCTGTTAGGCAACAAGAGTGCCGGCGGCGGCTCGACCCTCACGCAGCAGCTGGCCAAGCAGCTGTATTCGCCCACGAGCCATAATATTTTTGCCCGTGCGATGCAGAAGCCTATCGAGTGGATGATTGCAATTAAACTCGAGCGTTACTATTCGAAGGAAGAGATCATCAAGATGTATCTCAATCAGTTCGACTTCCTCTACAACGCCGTGGGCATCAAGAGCGCCGCCAAGGTCTACTTCAACAAGGAGGCTTCGGAACTTGATACGCTTGAGGCAGCCACGCTCGTGGGTATGGTGAAGAATCCGTCGTTCTACAATCCTGTTCGGCAGCCCGAACGCACGCTGGGACGCCGCAACGTGGTACTCGAACAGATGCACAAGGCCGGTATGCTGACAAAGGAGCAGCTTGCCGACCTGCAGGCGCGTCCGTTGACGCTCGATTTCCACCGTGTTGACCACAAGGACGGCCTTGCCCCCTACTTCCGTGAGGAGCTGCGTCGCGTACTTACGGCCAAGAAGCCCAAGGAGTCGGATTATCCCTCGTGGGACCATCAGCGCTATGTCGACGATTCGATAGCCTGGGCCACGGACCCGTTGTTCGGCTGGGTGGAGAAAACGCGCAAGCCCGACGGCACGAAATACGACATCTACAACGACGGTCTGAAGATCTACACGACCATCGACTCGCGCATGCAGCGTTATGCCGAGGAGGCCGTGCACGAGCATATGAGCTCGCTACAGCAGCAGTTCTTCAAGGAAAAACGCGGCTCGGCTGCTGCGCCATACAGCTCTAATCCGGCCGAGATTTCGGCGTCGCTGCGCGAAAAGCTGATAAATACGGCGATAAAGCAGAGCGAACGTGCGCGTGTGGCACGTGTGGCCAAGCTTTCGGACGCGGAGATCGAACGTCAGTTCAACACGCCTGTGGAAATGACGGTGTTCAGTTATGACGGACCCGTGGACACGGTGATGACGCCGCGAGATTCGGTGCTGTACACCAAGAGTTTCCTCCGCACGGGCTTCATGAGCATGGATCCGACCAACGGCTACGTGAAGGCTTATGTGGGCGGTCCGGATTTCCGTTTCTTCCAGTACGATATGGCAGCTACGGGGCGCCGCCAGATAGGTTCGACGATCAAGCCTTTTCTCTACACCTATGCGTTTGAGACTGACGAGTTCACGCCCTGCTCGGAGATGCTCAACGAGCAGCCCACGCTCTACGACGAGAACGGCCGCATATGGCAGCCGCGCAATGCGGGCAATTCGCGCGTGGGCGAGATGGTGAGCCTCCGTTGGGCGCTAACGAATTCGAACAACTGGATTTCGGCCCGCATCATGGACCGTCTGAATCCGCACGAACTCGTGCGTCGCATGCACTCGTATGGTATCACGAATCAGCTTCCGGCCGTAAAGTCGCTGTGTCTGGGTCCGTGCGAGGTGAGCGTCAAGGAGATGGTGACGGCCTACAGTGCGTTTGCCAACAAGGGCATGCGCACGAATCCCATGTATGTGACGGCGATTGCTGACGCCAACGGAAATGTAATTCAGGAATTCACGCCTTCGCAGACGGAGGTCATAACCGAGCGAGGTTACAACCGCATTCTGTCGGTGCTTCTGAACGTTGTGGACGGCGGTACGGGCAACCGTCTGCGCCGTGCGCCTTACAACATAACGGCGCAGATGGGCGGTAAGACCGGTACGACGAACTTCAATGCCGACGGCTGGTTCATGGGCTTTACGCCTGAGCTTGTGAGCGGCGTGTGGGTAGGCGGCGACGAACGCTATATCCATTTCAACTCCATGGCCCAGGGCCAAGGCGCGTCGATGGCGCTTCCGGTCTATGGCAAGTATATCTCCAAGGTTTATGCCGATCCAAAACTGCCTTACACGCAGACGTCGAGGTTCCACTTCTCGGAGGCTGACCTATGCGAGGGAGGCCTTGATTTCGATGATTTTTCGGAGGAGGGCCAGACTGTGGAGGAAATTGTGAGCGGCGCTTTCGATTGATAAAATATAAAGGTTTTACGCACCAATGGTCAGACTGTTAGCCCTTCTGCTTATGTTGCCGGCTCTTCTCGGAGCCGGGGCAACGGCTGCTCCCCTCACTCAGGATCAGCCCGAGGCGCAGGCAACCGAGGCTTTGCTTGATTCGCTGCGGAGACCGAGGCTATTCGTGGCATCGGTTGAAGCTGCCGGTCAGGAGGGGCTTGTGCTGACGCTTCCGACAGGGGAGTTTCTTATTGAAGCCTCGGTGCCCGACAGCGATGAGCGACGCTTCACGGCTTTAGGGCGAGATTCGGTGGTCTATGCATATTCGCGCGGCTATCTTCGCCGTGGAGCTATGGCCGACGGTATTCCGGGAGGCGAGTGGCTCCCCGCGGCTGTGGCTGAACGTGTGGAGGCAAGATTGTCGGATACGGGTTCGAATTCGGTGGACAGCGTTTCGCCGGAGTATCTTTCCGTGCTAACGAGCGTGGACGGCACGCCGCGGTCGCGCACGATTGTGCGGCTGGATCCAACGGGCCGTATGCTCCGCTCGGTGGAGCGGAGGATCGCAGCTGCCGACGCACCCGGGCTGTGCGTGACTTATAAGGCTGTGAACAACTTCGAGGTTCCGAACAGCATCGACGAGGCGTGGCTTCGTGAGCGTTATCCGGATGCTTTTGTGCCACGGCTACCTCATACAGCGCTCAAAAATGTGCACGACGAAAGCGGCGCCCGGGTGGACCTCCATTCGCAGGCCCGGGACGCAGTGGTAGTAGTGCTTGATGCGACTGACCCTTCATGCAAGGCGCAGATCAAAAGTGCGCGCAAGACTGCGCACGGGATGCCGATAATCTGGGCATTCCGGGATGCGCGTGCCGACGATATTATGCGGGTGATGCCTTCGCCGATGGCTGGAGAGACTACTCTCGCGCGGGCCGTGGCGCTCCCTTATCCTTCGCGCACGCTACTTGTGTTGCGCGGAGGGGAAATTGTTGAACAGCAAAAACTTTGATATCCGAACGACATGCCACCGATAGTTGAAGATGCCGCACGGCGGGGGATAATAACCGCAGTTTTCGTGCTTCTGTTTTTTGGCCTCGGCCGGTTCGGAGGCATCGGGGGCATTCTATCGCTCATAGCCGGGGTGTGGGGCATTGTCTACGTGATACGCTCGCAAAGAAATTTCGACTACCGTGAAATGATTGCGGGCACACCGGTTTCGTGGGCTGCGCTGGCGGCATACGGTGTGGCAGTGTCGTTCTTTGCATCGCTGCTTGTGGCACTTGTGGTCTATGCGTCGCTTCGTCTGCAGCCCGACTTTATCGTCACACAGCTCGAGTCGGCCATCGCGGCTCTTGCAGCCGTTCCGGAGTATTCGGAGCTCCGCGGGCAGCTTGAGACCATGCTTGAGCAGGGCCACATCCCCACACCGGTGGACATGATGTGCTCGGTGCTGGTCATGATGATGTTCACGGGCCTCGCAATAGGCCTCGTGGGCGCTACATTTGCAAAACTCTCAAACCGCAGATACAGATAAATGGATATTTCGGTAATTGTGCCTCTATATAACGAAGCAGAATCGCTTCCCGAGCTGGAAGCGTGGATACGCCGTGTGATGGAGGCCAACGGTTTCTCATATGAGATAATTTTCGTAAACGACGGCTCGACGGACAAGTCCTGGGAAGTGGTGCAGCAGCTGCGTGCGAACAATCCCGAGCATGTGCGGGGCATCTCCTTCCGACGCAACTATGGCAAGAGCCCGGCGCTGAATATGGGTTTCGGCGCGGCGAAAGGAGACGTTGTCATTACGATGGATGCCGATCTACAGGACTCGCCGGATGAGATTCCGGAGCTTTACAGGATGATCCGCGAGGATGGCTTCGACCTGGTGAGCGGCTACAAGAAAAAGCGCTATGACCCACTTTCGAAGACAATTCCAACGAAGCTGTTCAACGCCACGGCCCGACGGGTGAGCGGCATCCACAATCTTCATGACTTCAACTGCGGACTCAAGGCCTATGATGCGCAGGTGGTGAAGCACATTGAGGTGTACGGGGATATGCATCGCTATATACCCTATCTCGCCAAGCTCGCGGGTTTCACACGCATAGGCGAAAAGGTAGTGCAGCACCGGGCCCGCAAATACGGTAAGACCAAATTCGGGCTTGATCGTTTTGTCAACGGCTATCTTGACTTGCTTACGCTATGGTTTACGGGACGTTTCGGGAAGAAACCGATGCATTTCTTCGGGCTTTTAGGCTCGCTGATGTTTGTGCTTGGTTTTGTGGCGGTTGTGCTGGTGGGAGCGCTGAAGCTTTACCATATGTATGCCGGACACAGCTATATACTTGTCACGGACTCTCCCTATTTCTACCTTGCACTCACGCTGATGCTCCTCGGTTCGCAACTGTTTCTTGCCGGATTTATCGGGGAGCTCGTAGTGCGCAATTCCACTAAGAGGAACGAATACGAAGTGAATGACCGCTTCTAATTGAAAAATAAAACGATATGGATACATTCCGCAAACTTGTCCTTGACCGCTACTCATGCCGGCACTACGACAGCGAACGCGCAGTTGCGACGGAGCTTATCGCAGACGTTCTGGAGGATGCCCGTCTGGCGCCTTCGGCATGCAACCGTCAGCCATGGCGGTTCTGGGTGATAATAAATGACGCGAAGGCCCGGGAGGCCGTGCTGGCGTCCTATTCTCGCGACTGGCTCGCGACAGCTCCTGTGCTTGTGGTGTGCCTGGGTGCGGAGGACGAGGGCTGGGTTCGGCCGTATGACGGACATTCGCATATCGATGTGGACCTCTCCATTGCAGCCGAACACATCTGTCTCTCTGCCGCCGCCCACGGCCTTGGCTCATGCTGGATCTGTAATTTCGATCCGGAGGTGCTCCGTAGCGGTCTGGAGATTCCGGAGGGGCTGCGTCCGGTTGCGATTATCCCTCTCGGGTATCCGGCCGCGGACTCTACGGTTCCAGAAAAGAAACGCAAAGCTCCCGAGGAAATCATCAGATGGTTTCTCTGATCTGTCGTAAAATAATGAGTTTGTGCGGGATGGGAATGCTTGTCCTCCTTGGAGGCGCATCCTGTTCCAATCTGGGCTGTCTCGAAAACCGCAGCTCGATCCCTCTGGCGGAGTTCTATTCATCGACAGCCGGGAGGGCCATCTCTATGACGGGAATACGCATCAGCGGGGTGGATGCTCCGGGCGATTCGGCCGTGCTTGTGACTCCTCCGGCTGCCACGCAGGTGTACCTGCCCATGCGATCTACGAAGAGCTCGACAGCATGGGTAATCTCCTACAGCCAGGAAGGACTTAATACGCCTGAATATAATGATACTGTAAAGTTCGATTACGATTCGGAAGCTTTCTTTGCATCGGCCGAGTGCGGAGCGATGTATCGATATCGTATCCGCAGCGTGAGCAATACGATCCATGTCCTTGATTCCGTGGGTATACTTGACTCGCTGATTACTAATCTGGATGTTCCGAGAATCCGGTTTTATTTCCGTACGGCCGCCATGGAGGAGGCAGATCAATGATTACGCGCCGGATTCTCTTGCCAGTGCTTCTTGTCCTTGCCCTTCTGCCTTGCACGGGAGCCCGCTTTCCGGAGGAGGCAACGCCTTCCGATATGCCGGAGGCTGCAGTGGATTCTACAGCCGGAGACTCTATTGCCGATACAATCAAGAGTGTTGTGGAGGCTCCGCGGTCGCGTCGGCGCGTGAATCCGGTGAATACGGGTGCAACACGTACGCAACACATCAACGAAACCCGCAATGACACGTCGCGCATCAATGCCCGGCGTCGCGCTCAGAGTACTTCGATTACGGACGAAGAAGGAAAGGTGATATTCATAGACACCGTGACGGGCGAGCAATGGATTGATTCATCGCTTATAGCACGCGTGCCCAGGATGACCAAGCCGCTGCTTTATTCGGCTTCGGCGGGCGTGAACATCTGGGACCCGGTGATGCGTATCTTCGGTCAGAAATACGGACTGATAGATGCGTGGGTGCAACTGAATATGCATAACCGCTATCTGCCTGTGTTCGAGTTCGGAGTGGGGGAAACTGACAATCGGCCCGAGACTTACAACTACACGATCCGCGTGCCGGCATCGGTATATTTCCGTCTGGGTGCGGACTACAATTTCTTCTATAATTCGAATCCGGATTACCTAATGACGGCCGGTGTACGGTATGGTTTCACGCCATACCGCTGGGGCGTGAAGAATATCGTGCTTGACTCGGAGTACTGGGGGGAAACGGCCACTTTCGATATTCCCATGCAGCGGGCCACGGCCGGATGGTTTGAATTCCGACTGGGTGTGCGCGTTAAGATTGCCGGGCCTATTTCCATGGGGTGGAACTTCCGTTATGCACTGATGCTTCACGAAAGCAGGAGCGTGTACGGGCAATCGTCTTACGTTCCGGGTTTCGGGTCACGTACATCAGGTATCGGGGGCACATTTTCTATCATCTATACCCTTCCTTTGACCCATCTGAACAAATCAGGTGCGTCAAAGGTTGTAGATGAAGAAAATATCTCCCCGCAATGAAAAAAATAATCATCATCGGCGCATCCTCGGGTCTGGGCATGCGCATAGCAACCGACTTCGCCCGTATGGGCTGGCGCGTGGGTATTGCAGCCCGACGCCTGAATATCCTAAACGAAATAAAGGAACAGTTTCCGGACCAGATAGAGACAATGGCTATCGATGTGGCGGCAGATGACGCTGCGCGTCGCTTCGAGGAGCTGATAGAAAGGCTTGACGGAATGGACGTTCTGCTCTATGCGGCAGGTACGGGATGGTATAATCCTGAGCTTGATCCTGCCAAGGAGGCTCGGACCACGGACGTAAACGTTAAGGGATTCACGGCTATAGTCACGGCTGCATTCAGCTACTATGCCCGTACTGCCAACCGCCTCCCGGGACAGATAGCAGTGATAACCTCCGTGGCCGGTGCGCGAGGGATGGGCATTGCGCCGGCCTATTCGGCTTCGAAGCGCTATCAGTGGAACTATCTGACGGCCCTGGACCAGCTTGCACATATGAGGCACGTGAACGTGCGTATTACGGACATCCGTCCGGGGTTCATAGATACTGCTTTGCTGGATCAGGATCCACGGAAGGCCACGCTCCCGCTGCTTATGAGTGTGGATTATGCCGCTCCGATCATTGAAAGAGCTATTCTGCGGGGGCGGCGCACGGTGTATGTTGACTCCCGCTGGGCAATAATGACGGCGCTGATGCGAGCTGTGCCGGCGCCTTTGTGGAGACACCTTTCCCTGAATCTATGAAGAGTCAGAGCCTGCGCGGACGGCAAGTCCGACAGGCTCTAAACTTTTCGGCACGGTGTTTGTTAGTATTTACAGAAAAACAAATCTAAAAACCGCGTAAAGACTATTCTTTATGAACTTCAACAATTTCACCATTAAGTCGCAGGAAGCAATCCAGAAGGCCGTGGAAATCACGCGTGCTTCGGGAGCACAGGCTATTGAACCGGTGCACCTGCTTAAGGGCGTCATTGAGGAAGGCGAGTCGCTCGTGAAGTTCATCTTCCAGAAGATAGGTGCAAATCTTCAGGGCCTCGTCGCAAAAGTAGACGCCGACATAGCCTCGCAGCCCAAAGTGTCGGGCGGCGAACCGTACCTTTCCCGTACTTCGAACGATGTCATGCAGAAAGCGCTTGATATTGCCAAGAAGGGCGGCGATGAATATGTGACGCTTGAAGCGTTGCTCATGGCAATATTCGAGATTAACTCTTCCGCATCGACGATTCTTAAGGATGCGGGAATCAGCTCGAAAGAACTTCAGGCAGCTATTGACGAACTCCGCAAGGGCAAGAAGGCAACCGATCAGAGCGCAGAGGAAACCTACAATGCTCTTTCGAAATATGCCATAAATCTGAACGAACGCGCGCGACAGGGCAAGCTGGATCCGGTGATTGGCCGTGACGAGGAAATCCGCCGTGTGCTTCAGATCCTTTCCCGCCGAACAAAGAACAATCCCATGCTGATAGGCGAGCCGGGTACAGGTAAAACGGCTATTGCCGAAGGCCTGGCGCACCGTATCGTCCGTGGGGATGTTCCGGAGAATCTGCGCACCAAGCAGATCTATTCGCTGGATATGGGTGCTCTCGTGGCAGGTGCCAAGTACAAGGGCGAGTTTGAGGAACGTCTTAAGGCAATCGTAAACGAAGTGACGGGTGCCGACGGCGAGATCATTCTCTTTATCGATGAAATCCACACTCTTGTCGGTGCAGGTAAGGGTGAAGGCGCTATGGATGCCGCAAACATCCTG
>CAZBNM010000067.1:0-11808 GCA_964493495.1 uncultured Bacteroides sp. | reverse complement strand
TTTGGGGTCGAATTTGCACCTAACGTTATAATTTCCGAAGACCAGATCTTCTACTGCAATCAGCGCGGCATTCCCACCGAAGAAGCCGTCGGACTCATCGTCAACGGATATGCCAAGGAAGTGATGAACAAACTCCCCATGGAGTTTGCCGTCGAAGCTCAGAAACTCCTCTCCATCACTCTCGAAAACTCTGTCGGCTAAACGCGCCGCAACATCACCATCAATATGAATCAGCCAATTCTCAAAGTCGAAAACCTCCGCGCCGGCATCGAAGGCAAGGAAATTCTCAAAGGCATAAATCTCACAGTAATGCCCGGCGAAGTACACGCCATCATGGGACCTAACGGCTCCGGTAAGAGCACATTCTCATCCGTGCTCGCAGGCGACCCCCGATTCACGGTGCTGGGCGGCAAGGCCTCGCTCGCCGGACTCGATCTCCTCGATCTGCCTCCCGAAACACGCTCGCATGCCGGACTGTTCCTCTCCTTCCAGTATCCTGTGGAAATTCCGGGCGTAACCATGGTCAACTTCATGCGGGCCGCCATCAACGCCAAGCGGAAATATCTCGACGAAGCTCCCCTTTCGGCCGCCGAATTCCTGAAGCTCATGCGCCAGAAACGCGCTATCGTCGAACTCGACAATAAACTTGCCTCACGAAGCGTAAACGAAGGCTTTTCCGGCGGCGAGAAAAAGAGAAACGAAATCTTCCAGATGGCAATGCTCGAACCCAAGCTCTCCATTCTCGACGAAACCGACTCGGGCCTCGACATCGACGCTCTGCGAATCGTGGCCGGAGGCGTCAACAAACTCCGCACCGACCGCAACGCTACCATTGTCATTACCCACTACCAGCGCCTGCTCGACTATATACGGCCCGACTTCGTCCATATTCTCTACAAAGGCCGTATTGTCCATTCGGGAGGTCCCGAGCTCGCACTCGAACTCGAAGAGAAAGGCTACGACTGGATAAAGGAACAAGTTGGCGAATAAACATGGAAAATTCTCTCACACAATATCTCGAGCTGCTCGACTCACATCTCGCAACAATCAGTTCCAAGGCGCCCGATCTGTTCAATGAACTGCGCCCGCAGGCTATCGCTGCCCTACGGAATGCCGGACGCTTGCCCCATACGGGCGATGAAGACGTGCCCAACGCAAGCCCCGCCCTGATGTTTGCGCCCGACTACGGCCTTAACATCGACCGCCGCCCCATCCCGGCCGATGTCGCCGCATCATTCCGCTGCGATGTGCCCAACGTAAGCACCCTCACGGCCATCGTCGTCGGAGACACCTTCCATCCCACATCCACACTGCTCCGCAATCTTCCGCAGGGGCTCATCGTCATGTCGCTGGCCGAAGCCGCCGGAAAGCATCCTGAATTGGTAGGCCAATACCTCAACAAGCTCGCTGCCGATTCATCCGCAACAGCCTCCCTCAATACGGCCCTGCTGCAGGACGGCGTCTTCATCCATCTCGCACAAGGCGTGCGCGTAGATAAGGCCGTACAGGTCGTCAGCATCTTCAGCACCCCATCGCCCATGATGGCCGTGCGACGCATTCTTGTCGTGGCCGAACCCGAAAGCTCCCTGCGTCTGCTCCTCTGCGACCACTCCCAGCGCGCCGATGTCGACTATATGTCCTCCCAGGTAGCCGAAATCTTCATCGGGCAGGGCGCTTCAGTAGAACTCTACGACGTCGAAGAATCCTCCGCTCGCACCCGGCGCATGGCCGAAACATTCGTCCGGCAGGAACGCGACGCCTCCTTCGTTTCCGTAGCCTGCTCCCTGTGCGGAGGCGATACGGCAAATGCTCTCAACGTCGATCTTGCCGGCGAAGGCGCCGACACCGAACTCGACGCACTGGTCATCGCTGCCGGAGAGCGCCATATCGACAATCGCATCCACCTCTCTCACAGTGCTCCTCACTGCCGTAGCCGGCAGCTATTCAAATATGCTCTCTTCGACAGCGCACGCGGCGCTTTCGGAGGAAAAGTGGTGGTAGATCCCGGTGCCGTTCGCACCGATGCCGCACAGACCAACCGCAACCTTCTCATAGGCCCCGCATCCACTATGCACTCCGCCCCACAGCTCGAAATATACTGCGACGACGTGAAAGCCTCCCATGGCGCCACCACAGGACAGCTCGACGAGCGAGCCCTTTTCTACATGCAGTCGCGTGGCATTCCCCGCGAGGAAGCAAGGCGCATGCTCGTACAGGCTTTCATGATGGACGTGGCCGACGCCATTCGCCTCGAAGCTCTCCGCGACCGCATGAGGCTCCTCGTTGAAAAGCGTCTCGGAGGCGATGCTGCCGCTTCCTGCGCCGAATGCACCGCGTGCAGATAATTCTTTCACCATCCCACAATCATCCCACACGGAAATGGACATACAAAACATACGCGCACAGTTTCCCATCCTGTCGGAAACCGTCCACGGCAAGCATCCGCTCATCTATCTCGACAATGCCGCCACTTCACAGACGCCCATATGCGTGGTAGAGGCCATAGAACGCGCGTATTTCACGCAGAAAGCCAATGTCCACCGTGGTGTCCATTGTCTCTCCCAAAAGGCCACAGCGGCCATGGAAAAGGGCCGTAGCGCCGTCCGTGAGTTTATCGGCGCATCAGCTGATTCAGAAATTATCTTCACGCGCGGCACAACCGAAGCCATCAACCTCGTCGCCTCCTCTTACGGCGAGCTCCTCGCACCCGGCGATCTCGTAATCCTTACGCAGATGGAGCATCACTCCAACATCGTCCCCTGGCAGCTCCTGGCCGCCCGACGGGGCGTACGGATCAAAGTTGTCCCCGTGCTCGATGATGGAACCCTCGACCTCGACGTATATCGCCGCCTCCTCGAAGAAGGTCCGGCCATAGTGTCCGTAACACAGATTTCCAATGTCCTCGGCACCGTCAATCCCATACGCCGGATGGCACGTATGGCTCATGACGCCGGCGCCGTATTCGTATGCGACGGTGCACAGGGCGTCGCCCACGAAAAGGTCGACGTTAGCGACCTCGGCGTGGATTTCTATGCCTTCTCCGCACACAAGATGTACGGTCCCACCGGCATAGGAGCACTTTACGGACGCCGCGAGCTTCTCGAAAAAATGCCCCCTTATCAGGGTGGGGGAGAGATGATAGGTCATGTCAGCTTCGAACACGGCACAACATGGGCCGACCTCCCCTATAAATTCGAAGCCGGAACCCCCGACTTTGTCGGAGCTGCCGCCATAGCCCTGGCAATAGACTTCATGAACTCCACAGGAATCCGGGCCATGAAAGATCATGAAGACTCCCTCTTGCGCTACGCCACCGAACGTATGATCGAAGCCATTCCCGACATCCGCATCTATGGCACAGCTCCACACAAGGCTTCCCTTATATCTTTTCTAATTCCCGGCGTACATCACTACGACACGGGCGTTCTGCTCGATCAGCTCGGAATAGCCGTTCGCACCGGCCACCACTGCGCACAGCCGCTCATGGAGCGCTTTGGAATCGAAGGCACAGTGCGGGCCTCTTTCGCCGCATATAACACACGCGAAGAAATAGACGCATTCATTTCCGCACTCATTCGCGTAAACTCAATGCTCCGCTAATACCCGCTTCAAATCCCACTTCCCAGGATTAATCAGGATAAATCACGATTACCCACGATTAATCCTGATAAATCATGCCCCCTCCTTTTTCAACACCGTATTTTTATTATTGGTGTATTTTAAATTTTAAAATTATTTTTTCTCCTTCCTCATTCTTCCACTAAGAATATTAATGGGCGTTGATAACTGTGATAACTTTTTCTCCATTTTCTTGCATTATTGGCTTATTGAGCTTAATCAACATTTTCAACCCGTTTATTTACATGGCAAAGTATTGAAAATTAGACTGAATGTATAGTTATTGACACCCTGTTGATAACTGTATGTGTAAGTAAAAAGCCGGATTGAATACCCTCCAAAACTGTTGAAAAGCCCCTTGATAAATTCCACGAAACAAACAGCAAACTTATTTGCTATTCCCCTGGGAAAAATCATACACTGCATCACTCCAAAATTCCAAATATTCTTATTGAAAAACACTCAAAACTTTTCAACACTTATCAACACACATATCAACATCCCTCAAATGCTCTCTCCGGACAACACTTATAAATACAAATGCTCTCCAGGGAGAGCATTTGTATGACTGATTGAAGATGTAAATATAGTTGCAGATACTTCTGATGAACGTTTATCAAGCATTCTAAAATTACCTTCCGTTTGAACTGTCGCAAATTTTGCGACAGTTGGTAGACCGGAGAGTTCCACTTTTAATGAATTAGCTATATGCTTCCCTATGGTTTTGACATCTCTATCTTAGCTAAAATCCCCTCACCGTAAAAAAATAGATAGTTCCCAGAAGGGCAAGGAGAATGAGGTAGAAAAACAGTGTGGTGAAAAGGTAGAGAAGTATCCTCCGCACTCTATACCACACGCTCCCGCTTTTGCTTAGAAAAGCCTTATACACCGCAAGCGTTCCTATTACCAGAAAAATCATGCTTGGCAATTCCGGAACATATCGGTCCAGCGGTAGGGTAAGAATCTCAAGACACAGCATTGTATCCGACATATAGAGTCCCGCAACCAGATATTCCGCCATATTGTATTTGTCCGCTCCCTGTTTTCTGAAAACAAGGCGCATCACAGGTAGCGCCGGAAGAAAAAGTATGATATACTGCAGCGAGGGCGACGAGAAATAGAACTTCAAAAAATACTTGAGCGCACTGATCCGTGTAGACTCCTCATGCGGAATACCCATGCTTTCTATGATATCCACAGGCTCCTCCTCGAAGAAATGACGCACCACCACATAGAGAAAACACAGCACTATCAGCATCTGCACGGGAGCCGTGTACCTGACCCTTTTCCCCCGGATATAGTCGCGGATCACAGTCCACGGACGCACCAGAAGCTGAAAGCACGTATAGAGGAATCCCTTGTTGAGACGCGTCAGTCGCAGTAGCGTATCTACGATGAAATTCTTGCTTGAAAGAAGGCTCGTCGACGCGTCCTGCCCGCAGAAGCGGCAGTACACATCATTGTTGCTCAGTTTCTTTCCGCAGTTCAGACACCTTTTCATTGTTTCTTGCGGATGATCGTCAGGCCGTCGCGTATAGGAAGTATGATTTTTTCAACTCTCGCGTCCCTCGCCACAAGATCGTTGAAAGCCCGTATACCCTCCGTCTGCGCATCATGGCTCGCAGACGCATTTTCAGCCACCTTAGAGCTCCATAGAGTGTTATCGGCAAGAATGTACCCGCCCAACCTTAAAACGCGCAGAGAGGCCTCGTAATACGCCGTATAGCGCCGCTTGTTTGCGTCGATGAAGATCATGTCGTAGCTCTCCGGAGCGCAGCCCGCAAGAAATTCCTCCGCATCCGCTATATGAAGCCTTATCTTCTCTCCCCAGGGCGACCGGGAAAATAGCTCCCGAAGGTCGTCGGCATATTCATCATCCACTTCCACCGTGTCGATTACGGTAGTATCACCCGAACCCTCCGCGAAACACAGGGCGGAATAGCCCGTGAAAGTGCCCAGTTCAAGCACTCGTCGCGGATCTATCATGCGCGTGAGCATCACCAGCAGACGCCCCTGGGCGTGCCCCGAACACATGCGCGGATACAGACGCGTCAGATTGGTCCGTCGGTAGAGCCGTCGCAGATGTTCCGGTTCCGCATCGATATGCGCTTCGATGTATTCCTCAAAGTCCATAGCTGCGGTCAAGAAGCCAGATGGAAAAATAAGACAGTCCTAAAACCGCTATCAGAATCCACGACACATAAGTCTTCCGGCCATAACTCAGCCATGCGCACAGAGCCGATGCGCACACATACACCGGAAAATAAGTGAAAAGCTCACCCAAGGCCGCACGCACCTCCTCCATACCCTCCATAAAAGGCAGGAAAAAAGCCGGCACGCATACGAGGATACACACACATCCGAACCACCACGGACGCTTTACGGCATAGGCTTCCATTGCACTCATTTTTTATATTTTTTGTGCTTCTCGGCAAGATACGCCTTCACCGTTTCCCCTATGCCGCGTTCGAGGCTGAACTGCGGCTCAAAGCCGAAATCTTTACGCGCCTCCTCGATGGAGCAGTTCCAGTTGCGCTGCTTCATTATTTTGAACTTGTCGCGGTTCAGCGTCGAGGCTTTCATGGTCAGCACGCCGTATTTTTCAGACACGCATGAAGCCACATAAGCCATCCACAGCGGCAGTTTCACGGGAATACAGAAGCGTTTGCCAAGCGCCCTGATCACGAGCTTGCGGAATTCCGCCTGCGTATAGGCCCTGTTTTCGCTGATAATATATTTTTTTTGTAACGTTCCCGGAGCCTCCAGAGCCTCGAACATCGCCCTGACAAGGTCTTCCACATAGATGAAGGTAAGCATCTGGCGCTTGTAGCCCACGCCGAAATCAAAGCCTGCATCTATGCTCTTCACCATCATCAGATAGTCGCGTTCATGAGGCCCGTACACACCCGTCGGGCGGAAGATTATCCATGGAAAATCCGTCTGAGTTTCCAGATAGCTTTCTGCCTTGATCTTCGAAAGTCCGTAGCGTGTATTGGGGTGGGGAACCATATTTTCCGTCATCGGGCTGTATCCCTTCTCGTCGCCCGGGCCCAATGCGCTTAGAGAGCTCATGTAGAGAAAACGTTCCGGAACAAGCCGCAGCTCCTTCAGCAAGCTTACGAAGCTTCGCAGATATCCGAAATTTATGCGGTTGAAGTCTGCGAAATTCGCGCATTTGGTTGCCCCCAAATTGTATATCACATAATCCCAGGGCTTGCCGCCCGGGGCCGATTCAGCAAGCGTCCCGCTCATCGACAGGGGATCGTCGTAGTCCAGCACCACAAAGTGCAGACGCGCATCCGTGAGATAGCGGCGCGATGTGCTCTCACGAACGCAAACATAGGTTTCGAATCCGCGTTTCAGCGCTTCAGCGGCTATGAAGCCCCCTATGAAACCGCCTGCACCGACTATGAGTATACTTTTCATCTGAAAATATTTTTTTGGTTTGAGGGAACTGACCCTGAATTAGAGAAACGACGATACGGCCAGCTCGTAGCTGCGTGCGCCGAAACCCGAGATGCTGCCCTTGCACACAGGCGCTATAAGGCTCCGTCGACGGATTTCCTCACGTCCATGGATATTGGATAAGTGCACCTCCACCACCGTCAGTCCCGTACCCGAAATTGCGTCTGCAAGAGCAAGCGACGTATGGGTGTAGGCCCCCGCATTAAGCACCACGCCGTCAGCATCCGTAGTGCACAGCGCATCTATCAGCGCCCCCTCGTGATTGCTTTGGATAAATTCAAACTCCACCTGCGGAAACGTCTCCCGGAGGCCGCGCTCTATGTCCGCAAGCGTCTGCGTGCCGTAGATTTCCGGTTGCCGACGTCCTAAAAGGTTCAGGTTCGGGCCGTTGAGGATTAGAAGTTTCATCTGCCCGCTGCTTCAGTGAAGTTCAACTTTCATCGTGGGCGGCAGAGTCTCGTTGCGCTTGTCAACGGCATATGCCACTTCACGGCCAAGATGTACGAAAGCCTGACCCGCAACCGTATCTTCCAGCGCTATCGGACGGCCCAAATCCGAATGCTCGCCCACGCTTGCCACAAGAGGTATACGCGCCAGAACAGGCACATCGAATTCCCCTGCCAGCTCGTCCACATCCTTTTCATTGCCGAAAATATAGTAGCGCTCATCAGGATGCTTTTCTGGCGTGAACCAGGCCATATTGGCCACTACGCCTAAGACAGGCACATTGATGTGAGGATTCCGGAACATGTCTATCCCCTTGCGAGCATCGGCCAGCGCAACCTGCTGAGGCGTGGTCACAACCACCGCACCAGTCAGTGCCAGGGTCTGCACAAGTGTCAGATGGATATCGCTCGTCCCCGGCGGAAGGTCGATAAGGAAATAGTCCAGCTCACCCCAGTCAGCCTGTTCTATGAGCTGTTTCAGCACGCTCGTGGCCATTCCGCCGCGATATACTGTAGCACTCCCTTTCTGCACGAGAAATCCTATCGAGAGAAGCTTCACGCCATAACGCTCCGCTGGGATTATCAGTGGACGCCCGTCCACCTCGTGCATGTAGATTTCCTCATCCTCCAGCCCGAACATCTTGGGCATCGACGGGCCGAAGATATCTGCATCCAGAAGTCCCACACGGTAGCCGTCCGCCGCCAGCGACACGGCAAGATTCGCAGCCACAGTGCTCTTGCCAACGCCTCCCTTGCCCGAGGATACCGCCACGATATTCTTTACTCCCGGAAGAACAGGTGCCTTAGGCGCCGGAGCAGCCTGACGAGTCTTTACGTTTACGATTACGGCCGTGTCAGCACCCGCCGCTGCCTTTACGGCAGCTTCAGCGCTTTTCACCACGGATTTCAGGAACGGATCCGTTGGCTTGTCGAAAATCAGCGAGAAGCTCACGCTGTTGCCGTCTATGCGGATGTCGTCCTCGACCATTCCAAGTTCCACCAGATTCTTTTTGGCGCCGGGATAACGAACGGTTCGCAGTGCATCCGTTATGAGTGCGGGGTAGAGTGCCATAATGCTTTGATTTGGGTTTTCAGGTTTTAGTCACATTCCTCCATCAGCTGCGGCATCTGGATGTAGCCGCGCGAATACGAGCGGTACGTATCGTGCTCTATATCCTCCGCACCCGGTGGCTCCTCAAGCTTGCCCTCCGAGGGTAGGCGCAGCGAGATGTATTTTATCGTCAGGCCACGGTCAAGCCATTGCTGCTCATAATGCGTCCGGATGGCCCGGAGAGGATGATCAGCTCCATAGCGGCTGTCATTGTGCAGGTCGGCGCTCTGTTCGCATATATCTAAGCCATTGTGCTCGGCGAGCATACGCGTGTAAGTCCACAGAAACGGGCTGTCCGTCTTCAGGTGCACACGGCCTCCTCCGGCAAGTACCTTCCGGTAGAGCTCCATGAACACCGTGGATGTCAGCCGCTTCCGTGCCTTCTTCATCTGAGGGTCCGGAAAGGTTATCCATATCTCCGACACTTCCCCGGGGGCGAAGAAGCGCTCCAGGAGCTCTATGTTTGTCCGGACGAACGCCACGTTCTTCATTCCCTCGGCCTTCGCGCGGCTCGCGCCCGTCCACATCCGGGCTCCCTTGATGTCGATGCCTATGAAATTCTTTTGCCCTTCAGCACGCGCAAGGCCTGTGGTGTACTCTCCCTTCCCGCATCCAAGCTCAAGAACTATGCCGTTTTCGTTCCCGAAAAAATCTTTATGCCAGCGGCCCCGAAGTCCGAAACCCTCCGACTCAAGGCGGGAATATGGATACTGGAAGACAAAATCCATGTCTTCCAGTTCACTGAATTTCTTAAGCTTGTTTTTTCCCATTGCGCAGGGTGGAATTGTAGGTTACTCTTTAGGGGCGCACAAGTTTCATTGCCGCATGAACGCCGTCCGACAGCGTGCACTGCACGATGAAGATCCGGCCCTCGACATGTTCCGTGGAGATGTTGGCCTCCATGGCCCGGGGTGTGGCGCTTACTATCAGCGTTCCCGAGGGATTGTATATATCGGCCTTCAGGATTTCCGCTCCACGGCTGCGCAGCTGAAGCTCTCGACCGTGGAAGCGGCCTTCAACACCCGAGGCTTCATCTCCCGAGGGTGTCTGGATGCCGTCAATACCGGTCACGATCATGAATTTGAAATCCTTCCACTGATCCGCCTCGCCGTATTCTTCACTCATGCTCGAGGTTACGAACAGTTCAACCGCGCTCTGGTCCACGCCTTTCCATACATCACGGCCAAGTTCCGGAACGCTCGTCATGGCTTTTACATCCACGCTCTCAAGGCCCGTCATGCCCTCCATCGCCCCGTCACCGATGTATTCAAGCGACTGAGGGATCGACACGCTCTTCACACCCGTCATGTCCTTCATGGCGTAATTGCCCACGCTCGTTATCCCTTCCGGCAGGAAATTCTGGTTCGTGAGCGACTTGTCGGCAGTGAACACATAAGCCGGAAGCTCGCTTAGTTCGCTCGGAAGTGTTATTTCCTTCAGGCCCGTGCAGCCGAAGAACACACCCTCGCCAAGCGTCAGAGCTTTTTCAGGCAGAAGCACCGTTTGCAGCTTACTTGCGCTCCCGAATGCCATATTGCCTATCGTCTCGAGCTTCTTGCAGTCCTGAAGATTGGCCATTACAAGACCGCTCCCCTCGAAAGCCTCGGAACCGATGCTCGCAAGCGACGCACCGAATTTGAAGTTTTCGAGGGCCGTGCAACCCAGGAATGTCTGGTCGCCGATAGCCGTCAGTGTCTCCGTGCCAGCTACTTCCGCCAGAGCCGTGCAGTGCGCGAAAGCCGAGCCGGGAAGCTCGCTCACACCTGTCAGTGTCACCGAGGAAAGATTGGGCGACGACGCAAAAACGCGGTCGCCCAGATTTTGAGCCGCAACAGTGGCACTCGTGAGCCGGGGGCAGTTGCTGAACGCCCCGGAGCCTACACTCGAAAGATTCGCCCCGAGATTCACTGTTCCCAGAGCCGATCCCGCAAATGCCGCCTCGCCAATGGCCGTGCCCGGAGCAGTAGGCAGTACCACGCTTGTCAGCCCCGAACCCATAAACACCTTCGCAGGAATCGTCGAGGCCGCGTATTCCGAAAGTCCGTTTAGCGTTGCTCCCTTGTAGGCCACGATTTTTGCATTCGACAGGTCAAGCTCCTTCAGCGAGGTCATAGACTTGTCGATAAAGAAAAGATCACGGGCATCAATTGCACCCGATATGCTGAGTGTGGTCACTTCCGACGGATTGGCGAAAGCTGTCGGAAGTGTGCCCGCACCTTGCGATACAAAATTATCTGCACGGCAGCAGAATGTGCTCCCGAGCAGAATCAGTAATGTGAGGAGGTATTTTGTCATGATTTTTTATAGTCAATAATGCATTAGCTTGCAAAGATACAAAAAAAAATTCCCTTTTGCAACCCCTCCCAGAACTTTACCCGTCTCCGCCCGGACTTGAAAACAAAAGGCACCACAGCGTCCATTCGCGCCGTGGTGCCAGTTCAAGCTCTTGTGGGCCTGACGTTTATTTACGAACGCTCCATTCGAAGCCGTCTTTCGTATCCTTGACGTCAAAGCCTATCGCAGCCAACCGGTCGCGGATAAGGTCCGACGTGCTCCAGTCCTTGGCCTTCTTGGCATTCCCGCGGAGCTCCAGCAACAGGTCCACAGCATCCTCGTATGGCTTCAGCGCACCCGCGCCTTCTCCCCCGGATGTTTCCGGACGGATGCCCAGAATATCCACCAGGAATGTGTCCATCAGCTTCCGCAGCGTCTCCAGATCCGCTTGCGAGGCCTTGGCGCTTCCGTCGTTCACAGCGTTGATCATACGCACCGCATCGAAAAGCACACCGATCAGCGTGGGCGTGTTCAGGTCATCGTCCATCGCCTCGTAGGCCCGCTGTTCCAGATCCGATACGTCGATCGTCGATTCTTCCGAAGCCTTGAGCCCCTGCAGGCGCTTGTAGCCGTCAAGCATACGGCCGAGGGCCTTCTCGGCGCCCTTGAGCGCCTCGTTGGAGAAATCAACCGTCCCGCGGTAATGGGCCTGAAGGATAAAGAAACGGATCACCATCGGGCTGTAGGCCTGCTCCAGACGCGGGTGAGAGCCCGTGAAGAACTCATCCAGCGTGATGAAGTTCCCCTTGCTCTTGCTCATTTTCAGCCCGTCGATGGTTATCATGTTGTTGTGCATCCAGTAGTGCACGGCGTCGTGGCCGTTGTGGGCCACCG
>CAZBNM010000066.1:0-11991 GCA_964493495.1 uncultured Bacteroides sp. | reverse complement strand
CGATGATGCGACCCTTGATTTCGTCGGATTCGATGTGGAACACCGTCACGGAATTCTCGATGGCCGTCTCCGTGGCCACGCGCTGTATGCTCTGCACCACAATGCGCTTGGCTTCCTTATTGGCCGTGAGTTTGGCATCGTCCATGATGTCGTTGATGTATGAGGCAGCCGCTGTCTTGGCTTCGTCCTTGAGGCTCTGAACGAGCTTTTCCTTGGCTTCCTCGGCGGTGAGGCCGGAAATCTTCTCGAGCTGCTGCTGAGCCTGCCGCGTAAGCTCGTTGAGCTCGTGGCGCTGAGCTTCGATTGCGCGCTGCTGGCTTTCGATGTTCTGACGCAGGCCGTCGATTTCATTGCGTGCGCGCTGATTCTCGCTCTGCTGCTGATTGAGCTGCGCCTCACGCTGTTTCTGACGCGCTTCGGCGCTCTGAACCTTTGAGAGACGCTGTGAGGCCTGCTTCTCGGCTTCGGCCGTAATGCTCAGAGCCTGCTCGCGGCCTTCGAGAGCCTTCGATTTCTTTATATCCTCGGCCTCACGCTCGGCCTCGGTGATGATGAATTTGGCTCGCGTGGATGCCGCGCGACGCTGAAATACGAGGGTCAGCCCTACGGCTATTGCTGCAGCTACAATAGCTGCGGCTATTACTATCGCTATTGTCATTTGTATTGCTTTTGGATTAGTTCTTTATTGTGAGTAAGCGGTTTATTTGTCGGTCAAAAATAATGGACGCACACTCGCCGGCGCCGGGTAAGGCCAAGGTGAATGTGCGTGCGGCGGCCTGACCGTCGGGAAGGCCTGTGCAAGAGAATGGAGAATGGGGACAGCGGAAACGACAATGCCCGAGGGCTGAGAGCGCTCAAAGCGCGCCATCGCGGAGAAGCCGGTCGAGCTCCTGCTCGAATTCGGCCATGGCCTTCGACTGCTCGGAAGCGAGGGAGGCCTTGCGATAGTACATTTCGGCAAAATAGAGCGCCACCTTTGCAAGTGCCATCTGCGAGGGCACGCCCCCGGGACCGAAATGCATTTTATTCCACAGCTTGTTGAGCTGTTCGATTATATAACGGTAGAACGCCTCCTCGCTTTCGGGCACAAGTAGCTTGAAAGGCTCCACGTCGGCAATTCTGGCCGTTATGTTATGTCGTCTGTTCGATTCGTCCATTATACTGCGCAGGCGGGAAAAGTCCTATGCACCACGGTGGAGGCTCACGATAGTCAGCTCCGTAGGTCTGCGATGCAGCGGTCGAGCTCCCGCACGATATTCGAAATCATCTCCGCGGCGTTGCGCCGGTCGCTTGCTGTAGGGCTAACAACCGAAGCCACACGCAGGTATTCCACTTCAAGCCTCAGTTTTTGAAGCTCGCTTTCGCGAGCAAGGAGAGCGCCTTTGAGTTCATCTCGCTCATCCTTGAGGGCCTTGATCTCTTGCGCAAGCGCATCGTTGCGAATAAGCAAGAGCCGTGTCTTGTCTATGATGCGTTGAAGCTGTGCTCGGAAATCCGTCTGCGGCATACGATTCCAAATTTCCACAAAAGTAATAAAAATTTCCGAATCTCCCAACCCCCACGGGAATTTTTAATAAATCATCTACAAATTCATCCCATGCGGAGTAGGGACGGCGGCGTAGCGGATTATGCGGCAATTGTATTTCGTAAAGGAACATCGGTGTCAGCGGATTGTTAATAAGAAAGAGAGCATGAACATCGCTCACAAAAGAAAGATAGATAGAATCATGAAAACTGAAATTTTCACCAAACGGGCCTATGAGCCCGCATCGTCTGCGGATGGATTCAGAATCTATGTGGACCGCCTGTGGCCGCGCGGCCTTTCGCACGAGACTTTTCACTACGATCTGTGGGACAAGGAAATCGCACCCTCGACACAGCTTCGCCAATGGTTTCACGAGAATCCGGCAGCGGAATGGACAGAATTCGAAGAACGCTATAGGGCCGAGCTCCTCAGCAACCCTGCTCTGGACGAACTGAGAAAGCTTATCGCCGACAAGCCTATAGTGACACTCCTATATTCCTCGCACGACACGGATCACAACAACGCCCTCGTACTTAAGGAGATCTTGCTCTCGCCACAAAAAGAGGTGTGATGCCGCAAGTCCGCCGGACTTTCGCATGAAACATCTTCATAAGCGTGTTTTACAGTTGTAGATAATGAGAATTATTTGTAACTTTGCCCTAAAGATTAAAAATCAAATCCAAACATCACGCTTATGCTTGAAATCAGCGAGATATTCAACGCTGCCGCCGTACTGAAGGGTGTGGCGCGGCGTACAGCCATAATTCCGGCGCCGAAAGTGAATCCCGAGGTCGAGACATATCTGAAGACGGAAAACCTTCAGCTCACCGGGTCCTTTAAGCTCCGCGGAGCCTACTATAAGATTTCCCAGCTCTCGCCCGAGGAGAAAAGTCGCGGCGTGATAGCCTGTTCGGCGGGCAACCACGCACAGGGCGTTGCGCTCGGCGCCACCCACAACGGCATCAAGAGCCTAATATGCCTTCCCGCCGGCGCCCCCATCTCGAAGGTTGAGGCCACAAAAGGCTACGGCGCGGATGTATGTCTCGTGCCGGGTGTCTATGACGACGCCTACGCCAAGGCCCTCGAGCTCCAGAAAGAACACGGATACACCTTCGTGCATCCCTTCGACGACGAGAAGGTGATTGCCGGGCAAGGCACGATCGGCCTCGAGATTCTCGACCAGATGCCCGACGTGCAGGCCGTGGTGGTGCCCATCGGCGGAGGGGGTCTCATCTCCGGAGTGGCTTTCGCGATCAAGACACTGCGCCCCGACGTTAAGGTCTACGGCGTGCAGGCCGGCGGAGCGCCTTCCATGGCCACCTCGCTGAAAGAAGGAAAAATAGCCCATCTCAACGACGTGAGCACCATTGCGGACGGCATTGCTGTGAAAGAGCCCGGCGTGAATACCTTCGACATGTGCAACCGCTATGTCGACGAGGTCGTAACCGTGACGGACGAGGAAATCGCCGCCGCAATCCTACTGCTTCTCGAGCAGCAGAAGCTCGTGGCCGAAGGCGCCGGCGCCGTGAGCGTGGCAGCCGTGATGTTCAACAAACTCCCGGTGAAAGGCCTCAAGACCGTCTGCCTTGTTTCCGGAGGCAATATCGATGTCACCACGCTAAGCCGCGTCATCAACCGCGGCCTATCGAAGGCAGGGCGCAACTACACCTTCGTGATCGACCTGCCTGACAAACCCGGACAGCTCTCGGGCGTGTGTGCCGCGATTGCCGATCAGGGCGGCAACGTCATTTCCGTCAATCACGAGCGCATCAACTCCAGCGCCGCAATCAGCGGCTGCACCATCCGTGTGGAGCTCGAGACACGCGACGAAGCGCACATCAAATCCATCCGCGAAGCCCTGCAGAAATGCGGCTATGACGTCCTGAACTGAATAAGCTTTAAAATCACAGATAAACCGATACACTGAATATGAAATACCTTGCAGCAGCCCTTTTGGGCGCAATTGCCTGCCCCGCTTTCGCGCAGGCGCCCGCCGACTCTACGGCCACGCCGGCCGACACGGCCTTCGTCTTTACCGACATCATCTCCATCCCCGTCACTTCCGTCAAGGACCAGAACAAGTCGGGCACCTGCTGGTGCTTCGCCGGTACTTCCCATCTGGAGGATGAAATCCTCAAGCAGGGCGGCGACTCGCTGGACCTGTCCGAGATGTTCACCGTGCGCCAGTGCTATGCCGACAAGGCCGAGCGCTTTATACGCCTCTATGGCGAGACAAACTTCTCGCCGGGCGGGTCGATCTGGGATGTGCCCCACGTATGGAAAACCTACGGTGCCCTTCCCGAGGAAGTCTACACAGGTCTGCAGTATGGCGAGGACAAGCATGTGCACGGCGAACTCGACGCGGCCCTGAAGGCCTATGTAGAGGCCGTGGCCAAGCGCCCCAACCGGAAGCTCTCCACGGCCTGGCGCAAGGGCCTGAATGCAATTCTGGATGCATACCTCGGCGAAGTGCCAGAGACCTTCACCTACAAGGGCAAAACCTATACTCCGAAGAGCTATGCGGAGAGCCTTGGGCTGAACATGGACAATTACGTTGCGCTGACTTCTTTCACTCACCATCCGTTCTACACCGATTTTGCAGTCGAGGTGCCCGACAACTGGCTGTGGGAAACGTCCTTCAACGTGCCTCTCGACGAGCTTGAAGCCGCTGTGGACAATGCCCTCAAGGAGGGTTACACCGTCGTATGGGCTGCAGACGTGAGCGAAGGCGGATTCAAATGGACCGACGGCGTAGCCCTTATGCCCAAGGGAAAAACCGAGGGCGACATGAACGGTACCGAGCTTGCCCGCTGGGTGAAGCTCAGCGACCGCGAGCGCCAGAACGACAAATACAATTTCAAGGCTCCGGTGGAGGAAATCGAGGTGACTCAGGAATCGCGTCAGGAGATGTTCGACCGTCAGGAGACTACCGACGACCACGGAATGGTAATCGTGGGAACAGCCACCGACCAGAAGGGCAACAAGTACTACAAGGTGAAGAACTCGTGGGACACCAACCAGGTCTACGACGGATATTTCTATGTTTCGATGCCTTACTTCCGCGCCAAGACCATGAACATCCTGCTCAACCGCAAGGGGCTTCCGGCATCCATAGCTAAAAGAATGAAGTAAACAACCTCCACCCTTCAGGCTGCAAGTGAAAAAGATAGGCATAATTTCCGACACACACGGGCTGGTGGACGCGCGATATGCCCGCCACTTCGCCGAGTGCGACGAAGTGTGGCATGCAGGCGACGTGGGCGACTACGCCGTAATCGAAGCTCTTCGAGGCATTCGCCCGGGGATTGTGGTGCGTGCCGTGGCCGGAAACATCGACGGCATGGACATTCGCCGTGAATTCGGCGAAATACAGTGCTTCGATGTGGAGGGTGTGCGTGTGTGGATGACCCACATCTGCGGCTATCCGGGGAAATACGCTCCCGGTGTACGGCCGTATCTGCGCAAGGAGCACCCCACCCTCACCGTCGGGGGGCATAGCCATATTCTGCGGGTGATGTACGACAAGGAATTTGAAACGCTCTACGTCAATCCCGGAGCCGCCGGCTATCACGGATGGCAGAAGGTGCGCACCCTTGTGCGCCTTACCATTGACTGCTCGCAGATAAAGGATCTGGAAGTAATAGAACTAAGCCGCGAAAAGGCTTGAAGTGGAAAGTAAGCGATATGCGAAAACTACTGATCATACTCCTTCTGCTGGGCGCAATGAGCGCCTGCAAGACAACAGAGGCCAACTACCGGGCGGCATACGAGAAAGCCGTGGCCGGCCGCGATTCGGCCGACGCCCTTGAAAACACCATCTACGGGCGCGAACGCCGGCAAGTGGGATTCAGCTATGTTGCGACTGCCCAGGGCGACACCGTGGGCGTGAAGAAACAGCTTGTCCGCATCACCGAGGGCGGCGGTGGCATACGCGAGAATCTCAAGCCTTATTGCGTGGTGGTGGGACAGTTCAAACAGAAGTTCAACGCCGTGTCAATGCGCGACCGCCTGGCTATAGAGCAGGGGGCGATGCCCGGAGCTTTCGTCGTGGAGACGGCGGAGCCTTACTACTATGTGGTAGGAGCATCCTTCGGCTCGCTCGCCGACGCCACGGCGTGCCTCAGGAGATATACCGATGAGCAGGTTTTGCCCTTCCGCAGTCCTCTCCCTTTCATCCTGCAGGCCACGGCTCAGATAAAACGATAGATTCATCCTCTCCATCACGCGTATGCTTAAACTCCGACACCTCCTGACGGCAGCCACGATGGCTCTATGCTGTGCGGCCTCAGCCGCGCCCTCGCACGTCGACTCACTCGTCAATCTTAAATCGGCATCTACCCGAGTGGTGTATATCGACGGTCGGCCGACCAGCGACTCCATCATCCGTGCCCACCGCGACTCCATCATCAGAGTCATCAATGACTTCTACTACGATCAGTTCCGCCACTTCCAGGATCCGGATGCGCCCTACTTCCTGTTCATGAGCAAGGAGGCCGGGCTGTCGATGGGCATAGGCGGCAGTGTGCGCATGCGCGCGTATTACGACTGGAACGGTGCAGTGCCCACGAGCTCCTTTGCACCTTACACTATCCCTATCCCTGCCAATCCCCTTTCGATGCGCCACTTCGGCACAACGCCCGCGGGGACGTCGCTTTTCTTCCGCGTCATTGGGCAGCATTCACGCATAGGCAGCTACCAGCTTTACATCGAAACGGACTTTACGGGCTACCAAAGCCGCGGACTCAAGCTCAAGAAAGCCTATGCCATGGTGCGTGATTTCACTGTGGGATATGCCAGCTCCACCTTCTCCGACCCTGCGGCGCAGCCTCCGGTGATAGATGGTGCCGGCAATAACCATAAGTTTTCCCATACGGCAGTGCTCGTCCGATACATGCCCTGCTTCAAGGGACGCTGGCATCTGGGCCTCTCTGTCGAAACCCCGGAAACCGCCGTTGATCAGATCTCTGCATCGGCCAAGCCACGCTCCGAATGGCTTCCGGACGCTGCGGCGCTCGTGCAGTATCAGTGGGCTCCGGGGCAACATGTGCGTTTAAGCGGCATCGTGCGCTCTCTGCCTTACCGCGACATTTCGGCCGGAAAGGACCACAATCCCGCGGGCTGGGGTGTGCATCTTAGCTCCGTGGCTCATCCGGCGCTGCAGCTCACCACTTATGCCAATCTCGCCGCAGGCCGAGGGATTGCAGGCCTGGGAAGCGACATGCAATACGGCTACTACGACCTCATCCCCGATCCCACGGACAGCTCCGAGCTATATGCACCCCTGACGCTGGGTTGGTCGGCCGGTCTGCAATACAATTTCCGACCCGAGCTCTTCGTGTCGGTATCCGCAAGCCAGACGCATCTCCGCTGCCGAAAGGGCACGCCGGGCGATGAATACAAATTCGGCAACTTTGCCTGCGCAAACGTCTTCTGGTATATCATGCCGCGCCTTAGCGTGGCCGCCGAGCTCGACTTCGGCCGACGTGCGAACCTGTCCGGAGCGGCCCGTAATGCCTGGCGTGCCAACGCAATGTGCGCCTTCACGTTCTAAGGTCCTTCTTCGATAAAATTTTATCGCCGTCCGCGAACCATACGCGGACGGCTTTTGTTTTATCCACATAACAACATAAAGACATTCTTATATCATCATGGAAAAGAAAAGCATAAAAGGTACTCGCACCGAAAAGAATCTTCTCGCCTCCTTCGCAGGTGAGAGTCAGGCACGCAGCCGTTACACCCTCTTTGCCCAGAAGGCACTTGAAGAAGGCTATCAGCAGATAGCAGCCATCTTCCTTGAAACTGCCGAGCAGGAACTCTCTCACGCACGCGGTTTCTTCGCATTCCTCGAGGGTGGCACCGTCACCATCACTGCCGGCTATCCCGCAGGTGTGGTTGGTTCCACCAAGGAAAATCTTGCTGAAGCTGCAGCCGGCGAACGCGAAGAGTGGAGCGACCTTTATGAGAACTTCGCCAAAACCGCACAGGAGGAAGGCTTCCCCCAGATCGCCAACCACTTCAAGCTGGTTGCCTCGGTCGAGCAGATGCACGAGGCACGCTATATGAAGCTCCTGGAGCGTATGGAGAACGAACAGGTGTTCCAGAATCCCGAAAGCGTTGAATGGATGTGCCGTAAGTGCGGCTTCACCGTGAACGCCAAGGCAGCTCCGAAGCGTTGCCCCGTATGCGGTGCCGATCAGGGCTGGTTCGAACGTAAAGCCAACAACTACTAATCCCCGGACAAACCCACAACTGACACGAGCGGAGCCTGCCACACCGGCAAGCCCCGCTCAAAAATTTTCTATTCCTCGCGGTCGAAGCGGGAAAAGAAGGCGGTGAAGCTTTCGCCGGCCTCCATACCTAACTTTTTGCGAAGGCGATAGCGGTTGCTCTCCACACTGCGCTCCGAAAGATTCATCACCGAGGCAATCTGCTTGGTGGACAGATTAAGTTTAAGATATGAACACAGCGCAATGTCGTTGCGCGAGAGCTGCGGATAACTGGCCGCAAGCTTCCGCAAAAGATCGTCGAAAATGATATTGAAATTCTCGGTGAGCCGTTCAAGCACCACCTCCTCCACCGAGTGCATGCGAAGAGTTTTCCGTACATTCCGCATCTCGCTCACAAGCACAGCCCGGTCCACTCCCGCGGCAGCCTTTTCGAGAATATCCGTCATTGCGCTGTCGATATTTTTCAACATGGCGATATTATGACGGTTATGCAGATCCGAATCGGCCAGCTCGCTTGATTTCTGTTTGATTTCTCTACTGAGCGCCTCGTTATGCTCTATCGCCTTGGCCTTTTCTTCCTCCAGACGTTCCTTCTCACGACGCTGCCGCTCCCTATCCATCTGCAGACGGCGTCGACGGGCTATCCGCCGGGACACCAGCACAATCACAAACCTTATCAACAGATAATTCAGCGCCAAGGCTAACAACAGCCCTATCAGGCGTGCCCACCACGTCTTATACCACGGTGCCACCACTCTGAAATCAAGAGAAAAATTATCCTCGTGGCCCGAAACAGTGTTGAGCGCCCGGATACGCATGGTATATACTCCGGGAGCAATATGACTGACCTTACGGCCTGATACTGCCGAAGGTTCGGTCCACTCCTTGTCATAGCCATCTATATAGCTTGAAAACAGTATGGCATCGCTCTCACGATACTCGGGATAGGACCATGCAAAGAAAAGGTCGCTGCCTCCGGGCGAAGTCCTGAAAGGCGCGCCGACCGGACACGCTCTATACACCAGACTGTCCGCGCGGGCTCCGTGTGCGTCCTCCTCCACAAAATCAATATTCATTTTATGGGGCTTAGGCCTATCAACCGAGGGATCTACGAGATAAAAACCGTCGTCGTAATTGAGCATTGTATACCGGTTGTCAAACTCGGAAATATTTCCCAGATTCATCTGCAGGCGATCCACCATCGAAGAATACTGCAGCCCGGAAGCCTTATATGAGATGCCGGAGCCTTTCCCTTCTGTAGCCGACCTGCGTGCAAACGAAAGATGTCCTGGACTATAGGCCCACAGATTCCCCCGGTCAGTCTGTATCACGCGGCTCGACACACCTCTTGGAGGGAATAAGCGTCCGAGCCACTCCACACGTGAGAGCCGGTGTGATCTGTCAGCCGCATAGAATCCGTCCGCTGCCGACAGGTATATCTTGCCGTCAATCCTGGTCACGAGATTGTTGTCGTCCGTCGGGAGCTGATTCGCACTGTTATACAGCCGTTTTTCGCGGCAGGAGGTCAAGTCGGAAGTCAGTTCCAGACAATACACGCCCTCGAGCCAGTGGCTATACCATATCTTTCCGTCATTATCAATCTCGAAATTGATGCTCGAGCTGTCGATGCCCTTAATGTGATGACGCAGTTTCCAGCCTTTGTCCGTGAGGTCGAGCACGGCGAAGCCCCCGTAAGTCGCCGCCACAGCCACGCTGTCCCTCCCTGGATACATTCTGAATCCCCATGCAGGACCGAGCCCCTCAATCTCCACTGCCCGCTTGCCTTCGATTGCATATGTCCCCGAATTTGCGCCGCATAAAAGGCGTCCGGCGCAATTCGAAAGCGTCCAAATCTGTCCGCCTATCCCCTGCTCTTCCTCCGCTCTGAGCGTATGTACAAGCTCCTTATCCGGCTCAGGCATACAGAACAGACTCTGGTTGGTGCCAAGATACAACATTCCCTCATGCCTCGCGGAAGCATAACCCGTGCCGAGCTCCCCTTCGGGCAAAAGCGAACGGAAAGGCGTATCGAAACAAATATAGCTCAGACCATTGTCAAGGCCAGTCCATATATTGTCGGCATCATCAATGAGGATGGACAGTACAGTATTGTTGCGCAGGCCGTTCTCGCGGTCGATATGATATACGAGTCCGTCGGCGCGATGCATTGCATACAATCCGTCGGAGATAGTGCCGATAGAAAGCCAGACGCTGTTGGACGCCGTGCAGAAAACCTTGCTGTTTCGCAAAGCCGAAGATAGCACCGGATATTCCTTCGTGTGCCACTCTCCCTCGCTGTTGAGCTCATAGAAACGCCCGTTTCTCGTTGCAAACACCTTGGCAGCGCCCTCCATATACGCGCCGGACACTCTTCCTGAGGCCGGGCCATCGGAGCCTTTCACCTCGCTCAGACGCACCCCCTGCATCGTATAGATCCACCTGTCGGTTGCCACGTATACAACGCCATCAAGAACCGACAGATTGCATATTTCATCCGCAAGCGCCAGCGCCTCCAAAGTATCCTCCCGTGGATTATAGACAAACAGATGATGAAGGCTGCTGAAGATCACATTACCCTCCGGCGAACATACGATACTCCAGATATCCTTGAAATCCTTCGACTGAACAGGAAGCCTGTCCGATAGCGAGACATAGTCCGCACGATTCAGAGGACTCTCATTCATGAAATAGCCGAATTCACCGAATGCACCTACATAAAACGGCCCTCCATCGGGATAAGGATACACGGCATGGACATTGCTGCAGTTAGGCACACGCACGATATCCCATTGCTGTCCTGTGTACACCATCAGTCCGTTGTTATTTGCCACAAAAAGATAGTCGTTCTTGCTCAGCGCCAGCCCCCAGTTCTGCGTCCCTCCGCCGTAGTCCTTGGGCCCGAAATTACGCACCACCGGCAGCTGGGCGCTGACGACCTGCGAGCACATCAGCATAAGCACAGCTATACTGACTACAAGAAGAAAGCGCGTTGACAGGTACCTGAATTTCATGGCGGACGAATACAAAGGTAGAAAATTTTCACTTTTCCGGCAAATGCACAGCCTGACTTTTAAAAATCGGGACGACATTGAGTGCCGCCCCGGTTCCGATGTTCAATTATAAACCAATTATCTTACAAACATTTTTTACCATTAAAGAAATTGAACTCGCGCTTCAGTAGCATGCGTTCCACGTCTACTCCCAACGTGCTTTGTGCAAAAGACGTGCATATGCTCCATCGCATGGCATTTTTTGAGAAAGGATTCATGGTTTAGGCACTTAGTCTGTGAATAGTTCGTTTTTCATGTTCACCTCCCGGGGGACTCGGTTTCGTCAGCAAAGTTAATCCACGGAGCAGAAAGCGCCAAAACATGCAGTACTGCATTACCACGCATAACAACTACACAGCTCATATTAAACCATTTACAACCCTGCGCCAATCCACTCAACCATTGCGCGAGAAGGTGTGTCGCGCCCATTCAGCACTCCATGCCGCAGATGCAGGCGTGTGCGACAATAGGGATTTTGCGGACAACTTGGTTGTGGAAAGAATTTATTTTTGTAACTTTGTGCAACAAAACAGCAAAACCATTTTTCGCAATGCTTGAGAAGATAAAATCCCTGCGCGCCGAGCTTGAAACCGTGGCGCCCGCCAATCTCGACGAGGTCGAAGCCCTGCGCATAAAATATCTCAGCAAAAAGGGCGAAATCCCTTCGCTGATGAACGATTTCCGCAATGTTCCTGCCGAGCAGAAACGTGAGGTCGGGCAAGCCGTAAACGAGCTGAAGGCTTTCGCCACCGAGCGCATCAACACCCTTCGCGAAACCTTGTCCGACAAGGCGGCGGATGGCGATGCCTCGGATCTTTCGCGTCCTTCAGTGCCTTCGCCGGCTTTGGGTACGCGGCATCCGCTTTCCCTGGTGCGCGAAGAAATAATCGGCATCTTCCATCGTCTTGGCTACACGATTGCCGACGGCCCCGAAATCGAAGACGATTGGCATGTATTCGAGGCTCTGAACTTCCCTCCTGACCATCCGGCACGCGATATGCAGGACACGTTCTTCATAGCCCGTCGGCCCGACGTGCTCCTGCGCACCCACACGTCGTCCGTACAGACACGCGTCATGACCTCGCAGAAGCCTCCTATCCGCATCATATGCCCCGGTCGCGTATACCGTAACGAAGCTATCTCGGCGCGCGCTCACTGCTTCTTCCACCAGGTCGAAGCCCTCTACATC
>CAZBNM010000065.1:0-12134 GCA_964493495.1 uncultured Bacteroides sp. | reverse complement strand
ATGGCCATCCTCAACGGCGTCGACATCCTCGACACCAATATCTGGTGGTTCGGCGGCGGCTCCGCAGCTCCCGCCATCGAGCTCATCTATATTTTCGCACAGAAGCTGGGAGTGGAAATCGAGGCCGACATGCAGGCTGTCGGAGAAATCCGCACGCGTCTGCTCGATGCCCGCAAATCGCTATCGCAGTTCGACCTTGGCAAGCTCCCCCGCGAGTTCGATCCGCTCAAGGACACAATCCCTGCGGAAGTCGACGCGCAGTTCGACCGTGCCGTCGCCGCTGCAAAGGCCGGAGACGAAGCCACGCTCCTCGACGCTTGCCATGCCATCGAAGCATACTTCGGCTTCCCCAAGCCCAACGAGATCGTCAAGAACGCCGAGGTTCCCGGCGGAATGTACTCCAACATGGTTGCCCAGCTCAAGGCTCTTGGTGCTGAAGACGTCCTCGAGGAGGCCATGAAGCTTATTCCCATGGTGCGTCGCGATGCAGGTCTGGTGCCCCTGGTTACGCCCACGAGCCAGATTGTTGGCTCTCAGGCTGTCAGCGTGGCTATTGACCGCAAGAAAGGCAACCCCGATTATACCACCACCTCCAATCAGTTCATCTCGCTTGTAAAGGGCGAGTATGGCCATACTCCCGTGCCTGTCGACCCCGCTTTCCGCGAGAAGATCACCGGAAGCCCCGTAGAAACGCCCTACGACGTCAACAAGTACAAGAAGCCCGAGAATCCCCTGCTCGCCGAGTACGGCAACGTGCCTCTTGCCGCTAATGACGAAGAGATGCTTCTCCTTGAGCTCCTGCCCACCGTGGCCAACGGCTTCCTGCGTAAGCGTCGCGCTGAGGAATTCGCAGCCAAGGCCCCAGCTGTCGAAGAAAAGAAGGAAGAGGTCAAGGCCGAGCCCGAAGAGCCCATCACCGGGCCCACGCTTGTGTCGCCGATGGGCGGACGCATTATTTCCGTGTCCGTAAAGCCCGGCGATGCCGTTAAGAAAGGCCAGCTGCTTCTCGTGTATGAAGCTATGAAGATGGAAAACGACGTGACGGCCGAAAAGGATGTCACCGTCAAGCGCGTCTTCGTCAAGCCCGATCAGGTTGTTGCCACCGATCAGGTTCTCATCGAATTCGAATAAGATCAGTAGTTTTTTATATTTAGTTTATTTGTGGGCCCCGGACGCGATTGTGTCCGGGGCTGTTTCTTTCTTGTCACATTTTTTATGATTTTTGTTTTTCTTTATGACGGTTTATTTGCAGAAAAAAAGATATCAAATACTTTTGCAAAAAAAATACAGTCATATATGACATATCGCAATTTTGCCTCAATCCTTTTCGGCTTTGCCGCTTCGCTTGTCTCCGTCGCGCAGTCTGAAGGCTCTTTCTCCGATGTGACTGTCGACGATGTGCTCGCAGCCTCGGTTTCCGACATGCCTGCAAAATGGACCTATACCGACTGCGTGGACTGGGCCATATCCCACAATCCTGACATTCTGAGCTCTCTCATCTCCATTCTGCAGTCCGAGCAGGACATAGCCTCCGCAAAAGACCAGTGGTTGCCATCCGTAAGCTTTTCAACCACGCACGGATTCACAAACTACGCCTTCCCAGCCTCCGATCGAGTTGTGAATAACAATGCCTATAGCAGTTCCTATGGCATAAACGCATCATGGACCGTCTGGGAGGGCAATGCTCGCAAGTATCGTATAGAATCCTCGAGGCTCATGCGGCAGCAGCAGGAGCTTTCCGGCATGGATCTCGTGGTAAGTCTCCGCATCTCCATCCTTGAGGCATATCTTAATATACTCTATTCCTACGAAGCTATCGAGATTGCCCGGCAGACTTTCGAGGTCAGTTCGGCACAGGCCGAGCGAACCGCTAAGCTCGTGGAAGCCGGACGCACATCCCGCGTCGACCTCGCCCAGATTGAGAGCCAGCGCGAGCAGGACCGCTACAATCTCGTGCAGGCCGAGAGCACCCTCGCATCTTATAAGATGACCCTCAAGAAGCTTCTCGCCCTTGGCCTCGACGCGGAAATCGAGATCGACCGCACCGCTTTCCCGGATAGTGAGGTCAACGCCATCCTTCCGCCGATGGATACGACCTACACATCCGCCTTGGCATGGCTCCCGCAATTCAGAAGCAACGAGCTCAGCCGGGACATCTATGCCAATGACGTGAAAGTGGCACGCGCAGGCTATTTCCCCAGCATTTCCCTCCAGGGCAGCGTCGGCACAGGATATACATCCGGTCTTGCCGGATGGGGCTACCAGATGGGCCATGGACTCAACGAGTATGTCGGACTGTCGCTTTCCGTGCCTGTTTTCGATGCAAATAAGAACAGGCGCGCCGTGGCCAAGGCAAAGATCGCCGAACTCGAATACGATGTTACGCGCGATCGCCTGCGCAATGAATTGTCGCAGACCATCGAGAACCTCTATATCCAGTCCCGAAATTCCAGAGCCCGCTTCGAAAGCGGAGTCAGTCGCCTCGAGGCAACCGAGCTCACCGCCACGCTTGTCGACCGCCAGTTTGAACTCGGCCTCGTCAATCCGCTTGAACTCCTTACCGCACACAACAATCTGGTCTCAGCCCGCCTCGAGCAGCTGCAGAACAAGTATCTCGCCATTCTCTCCAACAAAACAATCGAATTCTACAACACTCAGGAAGTGACAATTCCCTGATATTAGTTCCCGCTCCAGTATGAAAATCTCCAAGTTATCCTTCTCCGCCGCGGTCGTGCTTGCGCTCCTCGGTGCCGCTTCCTGCTCCGAAAAACCGCGCGTGGAAATCGACACCTACGACGTTCATCCCACGACCATCACAGAATCGGTCACCGCTACAGGCACCATGGAATCCGTCACGCAGGTCGATGTGGGCACTCAGGTCACTGGCATCATCGATAAACTGTATGCCGATTATAACGATGTTGTCACCAAAGGCCAACTTCTTGCTGAGCTCGAAAAGACCACCCTTTCCGCCGAGCTCAAGAGCGCCGACGCCAATGTCCAGTCCGCAAAATCGACATTCGATTATACCGCCCGCAACTACGAGCGCGACAAGGCTCTACATAACGAGAAACTTATTTCCGACTACGAATATCAGACCTCGCTTCACGACTACGAAGTCGCCAAGCTCAACTACGAAAAGGCGCAGGCCGATCGCGTGCGTACGGCCAAGAACCTCAATTATGCCGAGATTTACTCGCCTATCGACGGCGTGGTCATCTCCCGCGAAGTCGAGGTAGGCCAGACGGTCGTGTCGAGTATGAATGTTGCCAATCTTTATATCATCGCCGATCTTGACAACATGCAGGTTGTGGGCAATGTCGACGAGGCCGATATAGGCAAAGTCAAGGTTGGCCAGCATGTCACATTCACAGTGGACGCATATACCGACGAAGTTTTCGACGGCGTGGTAACGCAGGTTCGTCTTAATCCCACCACGACCTCCAACGTCGTGACCTACGAAGTCATTGTAGCATCCCCCAATCCCGACCATAAGCTCATACCGGGCATGACGGCCAACCTCACCATCTACACCCTCGAGCTCAAGGACATACTCGCTGTACCCGTCAAGGCACTTCGCTTCACGCCCGAAGCGGCTGAAGATGCCGCATCCAAGGATGCTCCTCGCATTGAACCTCTTTCTGAGCCTGCAAAAGCATCCTTATGGCTGCTCCGCGACAATGCCCTCGTGCAGACTCCCGTCGGGCTCGGCGCAAACAACGGCATTTATCAGCAGATCACTTCCGGCATTAAGGATGGCGACCGTGTCGCGCTTCAATATAAGATAGTCATGCCCGGAAATGACGGTGGCAATAAGGCTCAGGAGAATCCCTTCATGCCCAAGCCCCCCGGTCGCAGAAATCAGAAATAGTAATCGTTCCCGGTATCTCCACATGTCCAAAGAGATTATAAAGATTACAAACCTCAAGCGCTACTTCAAGGTCGGCGACGAGACCGTCAAGGCTCTTCGCGGCGTGTCATTCACCATCTACGAAGGAGAGTTCGTCACCATCATGGGCACATCCGGCTCCGGTAAGTCAACCCTCCTCAATACCCTGGGTTGCCTCGACACACCCACGTCCGGAGAATATATGCTCGACGGAATCTCCGTTCAGTCCATGGGTAAGAACGAACGCGCACGCATCCGCAATCGAAAAATTGGTTTCATCTTTCAGAACTATAACCTTCTGCCAAAGACCACAGCGCTTGAAAATGTCGAGCTTCCGCTCATCTACAACTCATCCGTCAGTGCACGCGAGCGCCAGGAACGCGCCGAAAAATGCTTGCGCGAAGTCGGACTCGGCGAGCGCCTGTATCATAAGAGCAACCAGATGTCTGGCGGTCAGCAGCAGCGCGTGGCCATCGCGCGCGCACTTGTCAATAACCCGGTCATCATCCTTGCCGATGAAGCCACGGGCAATCTCGACACCCGCACGTCCTTCTCCATTCTCACACTCTTCCAGCGTCTCCACCGCGAAGGCAAGACAATTATTTTCGTTACCCACAATCCCGAGCTGGCCCGGTACTCCTCGCGCAATATCATGCTTCGCGACGGACGCATTGTCAGCGACGAATACAACCGGGATATCCTCTCCGCTGAGGAAGTTTACCGAAATCTCCCTGTCGATAACGAATAGTCCCAACACCTTTTAAGATGAATATCTCAAATCTTCTCAAGATAGCCCTGAAGGCTATGAACAACAATAAGATGCGCTGCTTCCTCACGATGCTCGGCGTGATCATCGGCGTGGGGGCTGTCATTGCAATGCTCGCCATAGGACAGGGGTCGAAGAATTCCATCAAGGCGCAGATTTCCGAGATGGGCAGCAATATGATTATGATAATGCCAGGTGCCGAAAATCGCGGCGGCGTACGCCAGAGCGCTTCCGACATGCAGACGCTCAAACCGGCCGATTTCGAAGCCCTCCGCAACGAAGCGACCGGCGTAATGTATATCACTCCCACGGTCAATAGTTCCGGTCAGTGGATCAACGGCAATAACAATTATCCTTCTCAGGTCCAGGGCGTGAACGAAGAATTCCTCGGCATACGTCAGCGCAATGTCTCGAATGGCGAAATGTTCACGGAGGAGGATGTGCGTAATGCCGCAAAAGTTTGCGTCCTCGGACACACCCTCGTAGATAACCTCTTCCCCGACGGAACCGACCCCGTAGGGAAAGTGGTGCGCTTCGGCAAGATTCCCCTTACCGTCATAGGTGTGCTGGATGAGAAGGGCTATAACACAATGGGTCAGGATCAGGACGACCTCGCTCTGGTCCCGTACACCACCGTTATGAAGCGCATTCTGGCCAGTGATTATCTTCAGGGGATACAGGCTTCTGCCGTCGACGAAGAGCGCACGCAGGAAACGATTGCCGAGATCACCGATATTCTCCGCACACGCCACAAGCTGCGCGACGATCAGGCCGACGACTTCACTATACGTTCCATGCAGGAGCTTGCCGAGATGATTTCCTCCACATCCTCCATGATGACAGTCTTGCTCGCTGCCGTTGCCGGCATATCCCTACTTGTCGGCGGCATAGGAATCATGAACATTATGATTGTGAGCGTCACCGAACGCACCCGTGAGATCGGTTTGCGCATGAGTATCGGTGCCACCGGGCGCGACATCATGATGCAGTTTCTTATCGAAGCCGTTATCCTTTCCGTCACCGGCGGATTGCTTGGAATATTTTTCGGCGCAATGGCCACTTGGCTCATATCGTTCATCGCCCATTGGCCCGTGGAGATCAGCAGCGCATCCGTAATCCTTTCATTTGCCGTCTGCACCGTTATCGGCATAGTCTTCGGCTTCTACCCTGCTGCCAAGGCCTCGAACCTCGATCCCATCGAAGCCATTCGTTACGAATAGCCTCCGGCCTCTCGCCTCGGTTTCTGCTGCGAAACTCACATTATCCAATAACTATTGCTCCATATTTGCCGGATCAAACTCCGGCAAATACTTTTTTATCATCTCTGCCGGAATGGCTACCGAGCAATTACCCGACGAGATCGCTGTATTCACTTGAGGAGCGCTCATAAGCTTTCCGTTCACTACCAAAGCCAGTCTGTGGCCGATGTTTTCTCCTGTGATCTTTTCCCATTCTTCGGCATCCGGAAACTTAAAGGCCACCTGAAAATCTCCGCCATAAGAAGGGAGCGTGGTCACTTCTGTCACCTCTGCTTGTTCCGTAAGTAAAGCTTCTTTCTCATATGCCACAAGCCATATAGACCCGTCTGAACTCGGCATAGTCCATCCGATACTCACGTTTCCGCAGTATCTTAGATTCTTCAATTCTTTATTCACCCTCGCAGTATCCGCAATGGTGTATTCATAGTCTGTGCCTACGCCGAGTATGGAATCATTAAAGTTTACCACCTCATGAACGCTTACATCCCACGTCACCCCTTCCACATTTCCGGTTTTGGTGCAGCTTGAGTTCCCGCACGCCCCTCCAATTCCCGCAATCGCAATCCCAGCAACCAAAGTCCGCAAATAAACGTTTCCTATCATTCCTTCTCTTTTTTTTCGTCCTGCATGCAAATATACGAAATTTATTATGTGGATAATCATTTATTTCCATAAAATTGTTGTAACTTTGTAATATAGAAAATTTGAGGAGATAGAATTATGGCAAGACCTATCAAGGAAACCCCCGTGCTGAAAGGGAAAGATGCGCTTAGATTTGCCGAACGAACGGCTAATCCTGCCCCTGTTAGTCAGGCCGAGAAAGATGCTGCTCGGAGAGCTTATGAAGCTTTCAAATCAATTAGCACCTTCCTGATGTAGTATGGATTTTAGTAATTTTACATTCCGGCAGATTGAAGCCGACACTGAGATAAAGTCGTTTGATTGCGGCGATGCCGACTTGAACGACTTTCTATTTAGTGATGCAAAAAATTATCTTCGATCTATGATGGCTCTGACCTATCTGCTTGAGGATAACTCGGAATGTAAGACGGTTGCCTATTACAGCTTATTGAATGATAAGATAGTTTTCGACCCCGAAGAAAAACAGTTTTGGAATAGGATTAATCGAAAGATTGTAAACTCCAAACGAAGGAAGGAGTATCCCGCTGTGAATATAGGTCGACTCGCCGTTTCAAAAGATTATATTGGAAATCATATCGGCGAATCAATCTTGTTGCAGATAAAGCATGTCTTTGCTACTATGCGGCGAAGTGCATGCCGCTTCATTACAGTGGATGCGTATGCGGCTGCTGTTCCATTTTACGAGAAATGCGGCTTTATGTTTCTGTCGGAGAAGGATAGAAGCGCAAAAACTCGGGCCATGTATTTCGACCTGATTAATTTCGTAAACTAATTTTAGCCCTCATGTAGATTGATTTCCGCGCTGTCTGTCCGCTCCTTTTGCTCACACCTCTAAGAGGCCTTTATCTCCGGATTGATGGATTGTAAGGTCTGTATAAATTCCTCTTGGTCTTTTGGCGATACATAAACCCAATTCTTCTTTCCGTATTTCAACCCTATTCGCTTTGCCGATAGTGCCGGCGAAGATAGAATCGTCGACTGGTGTGTAATCTCGCTTATTTTGGAAATCGGTAGTTTCATCCTGAATAGAACTCCGCACCGGATATACAGCTTATCCCCGTCGATAGTATAATCTGTGTGCAAAAGCATATCGTACATCATCACTAAGCCAATACCTATCAGTACAATATCAATCATAAGAACCCAGGTTGACTGATAACACAGGAATATCGAGCCTATGAACGCAATGCTCATGCCAATGCAATACCACAGATACCACTTTGCCACTTTTGATTTATAAACCTTTCTCATGTTGCAAAGATAATGAAAAATATGGTCATGGGCAATGATATAAAAGATCCATCGAACAGACTCATGTTATTAAGGGTTTATTATATGTAAGTACACGACTTTTCTAAACATATATCCTAAAAACAATGACAGAACTCGAAGCATTACAGAGCAGACACTCGGTAAGAAAATATCAGGACCGCCCACTTGAGGCCTGCGACGTAGCTGCACTTCAAAAGGAGATTGCAGAAATAAACAAAGAAGGCAACTTGCACATGCAATTGGTGCTCAATGAAAGAAAGGCCTTCAAAGGCTTCCTTTCATACGGAACATTCTCCAATGTGGCAAACTACGTAATGGTTGTCGGAAAAAAATCTGAATCGCTCGAATACCGTGCCGGATATTATGGCGAAAAGCTCGTGCTTTTCGCTCAAAGCTTGGGGCTTAATACCTGCTTTGTTGGATTGACATACAAGAAGGTCGACGGCGCATTTGAAGTCGGAAGGGATGAGAAAGTTGTACTTTGCATCGCTGTCGGTTACGGAGAAGCCGACGACTTCCGTTCACACAAGATCAAAACTCCCGATCGCGTAAGTAATATCACACCAGACTCTCCCGAATGGTTTAAAAGAGGGGTGGAAGCCGCCTTGCTCGCTCCTACGGCCATAAATCAGCAGAAATTCTATTTCGAATATATTCCCGTAGATGGCGTAAAGCCGCTCAAAGGCACCTCGCTCGCAGGCTACACTAAAATTGACCTGGGAATAGCCATGTACAACTTCGAGATTGGAGCCGGGCGCGACAATTTCCACTGGGTCGATTCCCCGCTGTAATAAATCCCTCCACTGTAATAAAAGAAAAGGCTGTAATCACTTACAGCCTTTTCCTCACAATCGATTTATCACAGGTCTGACAGCGACCTGTTTGTATTTGCAAAATTATATAAATTTTTCTAATGACGCAACAAAATCTATTAAAAACTGAATTTTATTTTCAGTTTTCCTGATTTTTCGCCCCTTTGCTGTTCTTTTTTACAAGTACAGCGCTCATTTCCCACAAAATGTACACGGGAATAAACACCGTGAACAGCGTCAGTGGATCGCCCGTGGGGGTTATTATTGCCGCAAGCACTATCAGAACAACGATCGCATGACGCCGATAGCGTGTGAAAAAATCACGGGTGATTAGTCCCATCCTGCCTAATAGCCACGCCAGTAGTGGCAGCTCAAACACAAGTCCCATCAGCAGTAGAAGGGTCACGAACGTGTCCATATAGCTCGTAAGTGAGATCACATTGGGGATCAGAGGGCTTAGCTGATAGCCCGCAAGGAAACGCAGCGTAAGCGGAAATACCAGGAAATAGCCGGCCGCCGCGCCCAGATAAAACATCACATGTCCTGCCACAAACGCTGCCCCGGCATGCTTGCGTTCATTGGCGTAGAGCCCCGGCCGGATAAACGTCCATAGAAAGTAAATGATCAGCGGTAGCGTCACGATTAGAGCAAGCCACATCGTGGCAGTCACATGGATGAAGAACTGCGAGGCAAGCTCTATATTCACTAACTCCACCGAAAACCCGGAGCCCTGTGACTCCGTCAGCGAGCTATCCGCCATTCCCGGGACACTCGTAGCGAGACGTTCAAAGAATCTATAAACCGGAAAATCCCCGCGCGTCGGCGCGAGGATTATTCCGTTGAATATTCGGGGCATGAACGCAAACAAACCTATACAGGCTCCTATGTAGACAGCGATGATACGGAAAAGCACTCCCCGGAGGTCGTCAAGATGTGCCCAGAAGCTTTTGTCGCTGTTCATGCTCCTTCCTTTGTTGTCGGGCTTAGAGTTTCGACACGATCGCTTCCGTGTCCTTGGCTATCATCAGTTCCTCGTCCGTGGGAATTACACACACCTTCACGCGCGAATCCGGTGCCGATATCACGGTCTCTGTCCCGCGCACCTTTGCGTTGAGTTCCGTATCTAATTTCACACCCATGAACGCCAGAGGCTTGCACACGTTTTCGCGTACGCCTGTCTGATTCTCGCCTACGCCGCCCGTAAATACTATGATGTCCACACCGCCCATCTCTGCCGCATATGCACCGATGTATTTCAGTATACGCTGCTCGTACATCTCAAGAGCTAAGACAGCGCGCGGATCGCCGGCCTTGTCTGCCGCTTCGATTTCGCGCATATCGTTGCTGATGCCGCTCACACCCAACACACCGCTCTCTTTGTTGATGATAGCTTGCAGCTCCTTGGGCGTGAGATTGTGTTTCTCCATGATGAATGTCAGTGCGCCGGGATCCACATCGCCCACGCGGGTTCCCATCATCAGGCCCTCTGTCGGTGTCAGGCCCATCGATGTGTCCACGCTCTTCCCGCCGTCAACAGCCGTGATCGAGCCTCCGTTGCCGATATGGCAGGTGATAATCTTCTGTTTGGCGATGTCAACGCCCAGGAACTCACACACTCGGCCCGATACGTAGCGGTGGCTCGTGCCGTGGAAGCCATAGCGGCGCACGCCGTCTTCCTTGTAGTATTTGTAGGGCAGAGCGTACATAAACGACTTCGCAGGCATCGTCTGATGAAAAGCCGTATCGAAAACGCCCACCTGAGGAACATTCGGCATCAGCGCCGTGATTGCCTCGATGCCCGTCATGTTCGCGGGATTGTGGAGAGGGGCGATGGCATAGCACTCGCGGATCTTGTCCTTTACGTCTTCCGTGATCAGCACGCTTTCACTGAACTTCTCGCCGCCGTGCACCACGCGATGGCCCACTGCATCAATCTCATCGAAGCTCGAGATGGCGCCGTCCTCCTTGTCCGTCAGAACCTCTAAGATGGCCTTGATTGCTCCCTGATGGTTGATATGCCCCAGTTCCTTTATCTCCTTGCTCCCGTCCGCCTTCTTGTATTTGATGAAGCCGTCCGGAAGGCCTATCTTCTCTACGCCTCCCTCGGCAAGAACCTTATCGCCGTCCTTGCCCGTGGCGATCAGCTTATATTTCACCGAGCTGCTGCCCGAATTGAGTACGAGGATTTTCATTGCTTTATCGTGTCCTTAGCTAATGTTTCGTTTAATGATTCTTCAGTCCGATAGCCTGATTGCAGGTCATGATGATGGTTTTGTAGATGTCTTCCGGATAGCATCCGCGCGAAAGATCGTTGACCGGAGCTGCAAGACCCTGAAGAACCGGCCCGACTGCTTCCACGCCGCCCAGTCGCTGCACAAGCTTGTAGGCGATATTGCCTACTTCCAGCGAGGGGAACACCAGGACGTTGGCGCGCCCGTTGATCGGACTGTTCGGGGCCTTCGTCTGCGCAACCGACGGCACTATTGCCGCATCTGCCTGCAGTTCGCCGTCGAGTATCAGTTCAGGTGCCTTTTCGTGAGCGATGTGCAAGGCCTGAACAACCTTGTCCACGCGTTCATGCTTGGCCGAGCCTTTGGTCGAGAACGAAAGCAATGCAACTCTCGGTTCGATGCCGGCGATGTCGCGTGCCGTGCGCGCTGCCGCAATGGCTATTTCCGCAAGCTCTTCAGCCGTGGGGTCCGGAACTACGGCGCAGTCCGCAAACACCAGTATCCCGTCGGTCCCGTATGGCAGTCCCGGAGGAAGAAGCATCAGGAACGCACCGGAAACAACACTGATGCCAGGCTCGGTTTTTATTACCTGGAAAGCGGCGCGAAGCACATTGCCTGTCGTGTTCATCGCACCCGCTACCTGACCGTCCGCATCACCGGACTTAACCATAAGGCAGCCCAGATAAAGTGGATTGGCTGTCGTCACACGCGCTTCTTCCATCGTGATACCTTTCTTCTTCCGGAGCTCGAAGAATAGAGGCGCATATTTGTCGATAACACTCTCGTCTGCCGGATTCACGAACTTTGCCTTCTCGATATTCGTAAGTTCCAGCTGCGAGGCCATATCTTTGATTTCCTTCGGATCGCCTATCAGTATTATGTCGGCGAGTCCTTCGCCCAGAATGCGATCGGCAGCTGTCAGTGTACGAGGCTCCATGCCTTCAGGGAGCACGATGCGTTGACGATCTTCCTTTGCACGGACTGTGAGTTTTTCGAATAGAGTCATAGTTTTGGGTTTGTGTATTCTTGGTGGTGCAAAGATACAACAAATTCATGTCCGTACTACCGAATTTTGTCGAGAAAATACAAAAAAAAGTTCAACTCCATTTCATAATCAACCGAATACAGCTCTAAAAAAACGCCGCCCCCGAAAACTTCAGGCGCGGCGTCTGTCAGATAACGGGCTTTATTCAGCCGAATCTGTTTTTAGCCATTTGTCGAACCAGCGGAAGAAGAGACGCTGCCACATGATAGCGTTCTGAG